>JBPPMX010000108.1:0-13109 GCA_051306275.1 Tepidiformaceae bacterium | reverse complement strand
GGCGCTGTCCTTCGCGTCGGGAAGGTCGGATACGACGTCTCTGTCGAAGAGGGCCAGGTGCTGGCGCGAGTCTGCGCGATCAACGCGCTCTCACAGGTGCGGGCGTTCCTGGGCTCGCTTGACCGCGTCGTGCAAGCCGTGCGTGTCGGGGGATTCGTGGCATGCACGCCGGGCTTCACCGACCAGCCGAAGGTCGTGAACGGCGCATCGCAGCTGTTGCTGGATGTGTTCGGGGACGCGGGCAAGCACGCGCGGGCCGCGGTTGGCGTGGCTGCGCTCCCGGCCGGGGTACCGGTCGAGGTGGAGTTCGTGTTCGAGGTGGCGGTCTAGCCTCTGCTCAGTCCTTCAGGAACGTGCCAGCCGCCGAACGCGAGGCCGACTATCGGATCTGGGCGATCCTCAGGATGTGGGCTCGATGTTCGCGCCGGGGGCGACGCGGACGAGCACGCCGACTCGAGGGATGGGCGGAAGCAGGAAGGGCCCGACGTTCACGAGGTTGATGGCGTCGAACTCGGCCTCGGTGAAGAGGGCTGCGAGGCGGCCCCAGCCCCGGAGGTCGACCTCGGCGCAGCCGCCGGAGAGGAGGCGAGCGTGCAGCGCGTTGAGCCGCGCATTCTTCACTGGCGCAACTTCGAGGATGAGGGCGGAGCCGCCCGGCGCAAGAATGCGGCGGAGTTCGCGGGCGTACGCGTACACGACGTCGTCTTCGAAGCGGCGCATGTAGTAGAGCGACGTAATCGCGTCGAACGACGCGTCGCGGAAGGGGAGCTTTTCGGGCCAGGCGACCAGGTCAACGGGGCCGGGACCTTCGAGGAGGTCCATCGTAACGGGCGGCTCGTCGAGCCCTGCGCGGGCAGCCAGCAGGTGGGCGAACGAAGCCGTGCCGCAGCCGATGTCGAGATAGCGGCGGCCGGGCGCGAGTTCGATAAGCGACGCCACGCGGTCAGCGCGCGGCGTGATCGCGGACATGGCGGACTGGGAGTTGAGCAGGCGGGCAAGCGGCGCGGTGCGGCCATACACCCAGCGGGCGCGGGCATCGCGGGCGGTGCGGCGGCGGCGAATCACAGCGTGTAACCCAGCCGGACGCGTACCGGGCGGGCGGCCGCCTCGTCAGCAAGATCGGCGAGCGCGGACGCCTGTCCGCCAAGACCGGCCGCCTCCGCACGGCGTACAAGCGCTGCCGCCGCTGGATCGGATTCGATCAGTGCCGCGAGCGCGCGCGCGGATTCGGCGACGGGAGCGGCATCCTGCCAGGCCATTTCGAGCTTCTCCTCGTCTTCGCTGTCTTCCGCGGTGGCTTCGTAGAAGGTTGTAAGCGGCCCGATCGCGACCCTACGGCTGTGGAGCAGGTCTGCGAGCGCGATCAGCGGATGCTGCGCGCCGAAGCCGCGGACGACAGCGAATGACATAAAAGCAACAAGTGCTTCGCCATCACCGGGGAGCGTCCGCGGGCCGGATTCGCCTTCGAGATCGACCGTGAGGCGCACAGGGGAAGGGTACCGCGAGCGCCGGTAGTGGTGTACCGCCCTATCGGCCGCCACCGCGCGGTCGAATCTAGAGAAGGGTCTACTCCTGGATCCCGGAGATCGTACGTGCACGGTCGTCTGCCCTGGATCGTCGCTGGAGTGGCGGCGCTGAACATCGCGCTCTACGCGGCGCTGATCGCGACGGACACCGCGCGGGGGCCCGCTGGGCCGATTGCGTTCTACACATCCGCACTGCTCGCCTTTGCGTTCGCGTGCTACGCGGCAAGGCGCGCCAGCGGCCGCGACCGCCTTGCCTGGGCAGGCCTTGCCGTCACCGCGCTCACATGGGGCTTCGCCGACGGGATCTACACGTACAACACGATCGTCCTCGAAGTAGAACTGGGATATCCGAACTGGGTCGACGTCCTCTACTACGCCGGCTACGTGGGCTTCCTCGGCGCGGTGCCGTTGCTGGGGTTGCGGGGCGTCGAACGGCAGGACTGGCGCTCGATGGCGGACGCGGCGGCAGTGGTCATTGTCGCGTCCGCACTCGCCTGGCACCTCCTGCTCGAACCAACGTATGCGGAGAACGCGGGGAACCTGCCGGCGGCGCTCGTGGCCTCTGGCTACCCGATCATGGACCTCGGGTTGCTGGCGGCGGTGCTCCTCACGGCCTATCGGCGGACCACGATCGCATCGCCGGTGTTCCTCGCGCTGGCGGGCTCAGCGGTGGCGGCGCTCGCGGCCGACTCCTCGTACACCTTCTGGCTGCTCAACGATGGGTCCGTCCCCGAGACGACCGCACTGGACCTCGGCTGGATGGCGTCGTACTGGTTGATCGCGGTCGCTGCAGTGTCCCCCCAGCAATCGCGGGACGCCGTCGCGAAGGTGCGCGATGGCAGCGCGGTCCGGATCGCCCTGCCCTACGCCGCGATCATCCCGCTGGCAACGCTCACGATCGTCGAGGCGGCGAAGGCGGACACGTCCCCGGTGCTCATCGGCGGGACCGTGCTCGCGACGCTCGTCGTGATCCTCAGGCAGTGGCTGACGCTCGCCGAGAACGTGCGACTCCATCGCGCCCTCGCAAGCGAGCACGCCCGGCGGCTGGCGACGCTCGAACAGCTCGCCGACAAGGCGATCGAGCTCGAACGGATGCGGGCGAAAGCGCAGATACTTGCCGACCACGACGGGCTGACCGGGCTGGTGAACCACCGCGCCTGGTTCGAATACGGCGCGAAGCTCAACCCGCGCGCAGTCGCGCTGTTCGATATCGACCGGTTCAAGGGGATCAACGACACCTACGGGCACCCGGTCGGGGACCATGTCCTGCGTGAGATCGCGGAGCGCCTGACGGGCTTCCTGCCGTCCGCCGCGCTCATCGGGCGACTCGGCGGCGAGGAGTTTGGAGTCGTCTTCCGCGAGACCGTCGCCGAAGTCGCGAGCGAGTGCGAAGAGGCCGTCCGTGCCATCGCGCGCAACCCGCTGCGACTGCCCTCGGGCGTTGACGTGCTGATCAGCGTCAGCGGTGGCATCGCGGCGTGTAACGGCGGGGACGACCTGGTTGCAGCCTACGAACGGAGCGACGCCCTGCTCTACCAGGCGAAGTCGGGCGGCCGGAACCGGATGGAGACGGCGGTCGCGGAGCCCCATCGCCGGGCGGCGAGCGCCTGACGTTGACCGGGGCGAGCCCTACACTTTCTGTGTGACAGACGTACTCGAACGCATCGGTGGCAAAGAGGGCGTATCCCAGATCGTCGAGGGGTTCTACCGGCGGGTGGAGACCGACCCGGACCTGCGGCCGGTCTATCCGGCGGACCTCGAGCCCGGGAAAGCGAAGCTGAAGCTGTTCTTCGAGCAGTGGCTGGGCGGGCCGCCGGTGTACACCAACCTCTACGGGCACCCACGCCTGCGACGCCGGCACTTCCCGTTCGTGATCGAAGAGAAGCACGCGGGGCGCTGGCTGCGGCACATGCGCGAGGCGATGGCGGAAGTGGGGATGACGCAGGACGAACTGAAGGTGATCTTCGAGAGCCTCGGCCCGCTCGCGCAGCACATGGTGAACGCCGGGCAGGATGTCCCGCGCGAGCCCCTCGGGGACGAGAAGCTGGAGTAGGTCAGGCCTTCGCAGACTGCGATGCGCGCCAGGACCTTCTCGGCGGCGCGGGCCATGTTCGGGGGCATGCGGTCGAAGATGAACCCGTGGAACGGGGCGACGCTATACCAGTAGAGCAGCCCCAGATGCCGGACGGATGGAATCGCGCGGTGGTTCGCAGGCGTGAGTGGGTTTCGTCGGGCGAGCGATTCGGCTCTGAGCGCGTCGGCGACGACGATCTCGACGCCCTCCCAAGCGCGCGCATCGAGCGCATCGCGGTTGCGTGCGGAGGCGCGGACGGCGTGGCCGCGGGCGCCCAGCACCTCGACGAGGTGAGTACCGATGTAGCCGCTGGCGCCGACGACGAGGACCTTCATCGATCCGATCGATGGCCGGATCGCGCACCTGTGCCGCGGGCGCGCAGATTGGCGGAGGGCGCCTGGGCCGAAAGGCGGAGGCGGCGGTGCCGGGGAATCGGGGAGATCCTGCGGGCGCGAGGTTGACCTTCCGGACTGAATGAATCATCATTCACCGCACTGAACGACGGTTCATGAAAATGAATGGGGGTTCCGGAACCCCGGGAGTGGTGCAGATGATGACGAAGGTGACCCAGGCGCACATCGACGCCCGGATGGGGGACATCCTCGGGGCTGCGCTCCGGGTGTTCGGCCAGAAGGGCACGGGTGCGGCCACGATGCAGGAGATCGCGACCGAGGCTGGACTCAGCGCCGGGGCGATCTACCGCTACTTCACGAACAAGGACGACCTGATCACGGCCGTCTACGAGAACGCGATCCTCGAGAACCGGCGGATGTTCCGCGAGGCAGCCGAAGGCGCGACCTCCCCCCTGCACGCGCTCACGCTGAGCGGCTATCGCGCTCTCGACGAGACCGCCGAGGGCGGCTGCCTCGACCTGGACCTTGCGATCGCCTCGTCGCGGTACGGCGGGGCGATGACGGGGGTCTACCGGACGATGCTCGACGACGTGGCGGTCGAGATCGGCGGCCTGCTCGACGCGGCGAAGGGCGCGGGGGAGATCGCTCAGGACCTCGATACGCGCCTCCTCGCGCGCGTCCTCATGGCGTTCATCGATGGGCTGCGCCTCCAGGCGCTCGACCCCGAGACCGCCGTCAACCCGAACGAGGCGATCGACCTCATGGCCAGTTTGC
The DNA here is from genome assembly GCA_051306275.1 of Tepidiformaceae bacterium. GTDB lineage: Bacteria > Chloroflexota > Dehalococcoidia > Tepidiformales > Tepidiformaceae > JBPPMX01. The sequence goes on along the minus strand of JBPPMX010000108.1, from coordinate 8,382 downwards.
TCCGCTGCACCGCCCCCGGTGGTCAGCGCCCGGGCGCCAGCTAGACCAGACCTTCGCAGGAGAGATTCCATGGCTTCCTTCTCTACGGAAAACATCGCCCGGGCCAGCACGCACCACCCGTGGCTCACCGTCGGCATCTGGCTCCTGGTGATCGTCGGCGCTATCGGCGCGGCGGGCACACTGCTCGGCGATGCGCTGACCACCGACCAGGAACTCCTCGCCGATGTCGAAGCAAAGCGGGGCGATGACGCCCTCAGTCGTGGCTTCGGACGGGAGCGAGTGGAGTCGGGTCTGAACCCGGACGGCGAGAACGAGACGGTCGTCATCCAGTCGGAGTCGCTGACCGTCGATGACCCGGAGTTCCGCAGCGTCGTGGAGCAGGTCACCGCGGAGATCCGCGCGCTCGGCCAGCCCGACATCGCCGCGGTCGTCTCGTTCTACGAAAGCGGCGACGAGAGCCTCGTCTCAGACGATCGCCGGACGACCATCATCCCAGTAATTACGGGGCCGCACGACACGACCGAGAGCGCCGAGCTGATCATGGAGATCCTGCACGACTACGACGGCGCCAACGGGTTCATCGCGGCGACCGGTGGCCAGGGCAGCATCGATGTGACCTTCAACGAGACGGCGGAGAAGGACCTGCAGGAGGGCGAGTTCCAGATCGGCCTCCCGGCCGCGATGGTGATCGTCGTCATCGTCTTCGGCGCGCTCGTGGCATCGACCCTGCCGCTTGCGGTCGCGATCGTGTCGATCGTGCTCGCCATCGGCCTGACGGCGCTCGTCGGCCAGCGCTTCGACATCTCGATCTTCGGCATCAACGTCATCACAACGATCGGCCTCGCGGTCGGGATCGACTACTCGCTCCTGATGGTGCAGCGCTTCCGCGAAGAGCGAGCGAAGGGCCTCGACCTCGACGAGGCCATCGCCCGGATGGGCGGGACGGCGACGAAGGCCGTTATCTTCTCCGGGCTCTCGGTCATTGCTGCGCTTTCTGGCCTGCTTATCGTCCCGGATAGCATCTTCCGCAGCCTGGGGCTCGGGGCGATTCTCGTGACGGTCGCGGCGATCCTCGCGGCGGTCACCCTGCTGCCGGCGATGCTCCACCTGCTCGGCGATAAGGTGAACGCGCTCCACATCGGCCTGCCGCGACGGGCATCGGGCGGCGCCTTCTGGACGCGCACGAGCTCGTTCGTGATGCACCACCCGGTGATCGCGATCATTGTGACGGTCGCCATCCTCGTGGCCGCAAGCCTGCCGTACTTCACGATCGAGACCGGACAGTCGGGTGTGTCCAGCCTCCCTCAGGGGAGCTCCCCGCGCGTCGCGTTCGAGATCCTCGACGAGGAGTTCAGCGCCGGCGGGATCCAGCCCGCGCTGGTCGCGGTCGAAGCGGCCGATGTGAGCGCGGACGCGGTCCAGTCCGCGACCGATGAGCTCGTCGCGCTGATGGGAGCGGACGCCGCATTCGGCGAAGCGGAGGTCGTCGCGAACCGGGCGGGGACCGTCCTCCAGGTATCGGTGCCCGTCCAGGGCGATTCCCAGGAAGACGAAGCGCGCGAGGCGGTGATGCGCCTGCGCGAGGAGTACGTCCCGGCTGCCTTCGCCGGCGTCGATGCCGAGGTGAACGTGACCGGCTACACGGCGCGCATCCTCGACTACTCGGACATGATCAACCGGTACACGCCGTGGGTGTTCGTCTGGGTGCTCGGGCTGAGCTTCGTCATCCTGCTGATGGTGTTCCGCAGCATCGTGGTGCCGATCAAGGCGCTGATCATGAACCTGCTCTCGGTGGGCGCGGCCTACGGCCTGATGGTGCTCGTCTTCCAGCACGGCGTGGGCGCGGACCTGCTCGGGTTCGAGCAGGTGGAACGGATTGAGGCGTGGGTCCCGCTCTTCCTGTTCGCCATCCTCTTCGGACTCTCCATGGACTACCACGTCTTCCTCCTGAGCCGGATCCGCGAACGCTACGACGAGACGCACGACAACCGGGAGTCGGTCGCGTTCGGCATCCGCTCGACGGCCGGGATGATCACCGGCGCGGCCGCCATCATGGTCGCGGTGTTCTCCGGGTTCGCGCTGGGCCAGCTGGTGATGTTCCAGCAGATGGGCTTCGGGCTGGCGGTCGCAGTCCTCCTGGACGCGACGATCATCCGCGTGGTGCTCGTTCCCGCGAGCATGGCGCTCCTTGGCGACGCGAACTGGTACCTGCCGAGCTGGCTCAGCTGGTTGCCGAAGCTCGACATCGAAGGGCGCGCGCACACCCACGCGGAAGGCGCCGCAGTGGTGGCTTCGGAGGCGTAGCCGCCGACCGTCACCGGGAATCGAATGAGAGGGGCCACAACGGCCCCTCTCGTGACGTCCCTAGCCGGGGCGGTATCGTTATTCACATTTCACGGCTAAAATGTGAATAGGCCACGGCGCTATTCATCGTCGTGAGTGCAGGAGCCGATCCGATGAAGCGGGGACCACAGGGAGTGCAGGCGCAGCGCGGCGGCCCCGCCGAGCGATTCTCCGCGTTCGTCCCGCATCCGCTCCCACCTGAGCCACCGCTCGCTATCAGCGCGGAGCTTGCCGACCTTGCGGAGCGGGCGAATCGCGCACTCGGGCGGCTGGACGCACTCGCCACGCTGCTCCCGGATGCGGGCCTCTTCCTGTACGTCTACGTGCGCAAGGAGGCGCTGGTGTCTTCTCAGATCGAGGGGACCCAGTCGTCGCTTTCGGACCTGATCCTGTTCGAGGACGACCGCGTACCGGGCCTCCCAAATGCGGACGTGGAAGAGGTTTCGCGGTATGTGGAAGCGATGCAGTACGGCCTGCGCCGGATCGAGGAGGGCTTTCCACTCTCACTCCGGCTTCTGCGGGAGATCCACGGCATCCTGCTCTCCACGGGCCGGGGAAGCGAAAAGGCGCCGGGTGCGTTCCGGACGAGCCAGAACTGGATCGGGGGGACGCGCCCGGGCAACGCACGCTTCGTACCGCCGCCGCCGGACGAAGTGCTTCGCTGCCTCGGGGACCTTGAGCGTTTCCTTCACGATCAACCGGTGCGGACGCCGGTCCTGATCAAGGCCGCGCTGGCGCATGTCCAGTTTGAGACGATCCATCCCTTCCTCGATGGAAACGGCCGACTCGGCCGTCTGCTGATTACCTTTCTGCTCTGTGCCGAAGGGGCGCTCTCCGCGCCGCTGCTCTACCTGAGCCTGTACTTCAAGGAGCACCGCGAGCGGTACTACGAGCTCCTCCAGGAAGTGCGCGAGCTGGGGAACTGGGAAGACTGGGTCGAGTTCTTTCTCGAAGGCGTACTGACGACCGCGGAAGAGGCGACCGACACCGCGCGACGGGTGCTGGCGGTGTTCGACGAGGATCGCCTGCGCCTCGAGCAGACGGGCCGAGCGGCCGGGTCGTATTTGCGCATCATGGGGGCACTGCAGAAGCGGCCCGCGGCGACGGTCGCGCGGCTCGCGGACGAAGCGGGTATCTCCCAGCAGGCGGCGACGCGGCTTGTCGCGAACCTCGTGAAGATGGGCCTCTTGCGGGAGATCACGGGAAAGCACCGGGACCGTGTGTATGTCTACGACCGGTACTGGGCCTTGCTCGCCCCCGGCACCGACCCATTTCCCGCTATTCACATTTAGCCATCTAAATGTGAATAGCCACTAGGGCTACCCTCACTACCGTTAATAGCGAACGGGGCTCAGAAGCCGTTTGTTCCGTCCACGAAGCGGTAGGCGTCGACGAGCTTGCCGTGGACGGCCATCTCCCAGTGCAGGTGCGCGCCAGTCGATAGGCCGGTGCTACCGATGTAGCCGATGACCTCGCCGGCCGCGACGGACTGCCCCTCGGCCACGGAAAAGCCGTTGAGGTGGGCGTAGCCCGAGAGAATTCCGCCGCCGTGGTCAATCACGATCATGTTGCCGCGGACCTGGAGCGCCCGTGCGAGGACAACGACCCCGCCGCTCGTCGCGACGACGGGTGACCCGGGGTCGCCACTGATATCGGTGCCGCCGTGATGCCCACTGACCGGGCCGCCGTTGATCGAGCGCTGCTCCCCGAACTGGGCGGTGATGAAGCCCGGCGCGGGGACGAGCCAGGGCGCCTCCCAGAGTTTCTCCTCCGACTCGCGTGAATAAACGTCCGTGAGGAGGTCTAGCTCGGCCTGTACGACCGCTGGATCGAGGAGCGTCGAGACTTCGTCCGTGAACTCGATGTAGTCCACCGTCCACTCGTTCGCGTACACGGTGACCGTCTCGGTGAGCGAGCCTTCGGTGCCGTTCGCGAGGGTGAAGCGGACGACGATGTCGTGGTCGCCGGGCGGGTCACCGGTACCGACGCCGAGGAAGGTGTACATGCTCTGGCTGCCCTGGACGAGGTCGTAGGTTTCGTCGAGGAAGGTGACGGTTCCGCCGGTCACTTCACCGGTCAGGGAAGCGAGGATCGTGCCCGCCTGGAAGACTTCGTAGCTGGACACGAGCAGCTCGGGCGGTGGGATCGGTGTCGGCGATGGGCCGGGCGTGGGAGAAGGGAAAGCGGTGGGGGGAGGCGGCGATTCGACCCGGACGACGACGCCCCCACCGCCGCCGGAACACGCCGCGGCGGAGGCGAACACGATGGCAGCGAGCAGCAGCGAGAGGGACCGGCGCACGAGCCATAGCGTGGGAGAGCGCCGGTGTAGGGTCGAGACGGACGGGAAAGGCGACGGATCGGTTCTCAATGACGCTGTAGGCTATCGGGCATGAAAGCGTTGCGATTCTTCGAACCCGGCAAGGTTGCCGTTGTTGACGTCCCCACACCTGAGCCTGGCCCCGGCGAGGTCGTGGTCAAGATTCACGCCACTGGCCTCTGCAATAGCGATGTCCGCGTTTACCTCGGCGAGAAGAAGGCGGCCGCGGGCGTTATCCCGGGCCACGAGCTGATGGGCGAGGTGGCGGCGATCGGCGCGGGGGCTACGGCGACGCTCGGCGAGATCGTTGCGATCTGCCCGATCCGTGCGTGCGGGCAGTGCTCGTTCTGCCGCGAAGGTTTCCGCAACCGCTGCCCGAACCGGAAGACGCTGGGCTACGACCTCGATGGGGGGATTGCGGAGTACGTGCTCGTCCCCGCGCCAATGGTGTCGCAGGGCCACCTGCTGCCCGTCGACCCGGAGGCGCCTGCGCACGTCCGGGCGTTCGTTGAGCCGCTGGCGTGTGTCCTCAACTCGATCGATTCGATCGGCGTGCGTGCCGGAGGCGCGGTCGTGATCGTCGGTGGCGGGCCGATGGGGCTCGTCCACCTGATCACGGCGCGGGCCTACGGCGCCGACCCGGTCCTCGTCGTCGAACCCGAGGCTGGCCGCCGGGCCGTCGCGATGGAGCTCGGGGCCACCCTAGCGGTGACCCCCGAAGACGCGCTCGCGGCCGCAAAGGATATGACTGATGGCGAAGGCTTCCCTTCGGTCGCTGTGGCGGTCGGGCTGGCGGGCGCGGTGCCAACGGCGCTTGAGCTGACACGCCGGCTGGGCCGGGTGAACCTGTTCGCGGGCTTTCCGCCGGGTTCGTCCTACGCGCTCGACCTGAACAAGCTGCACTACGACGAGATCTTCCTGTTCGGGACGCAGAACGCGCCGTTCGCGCAGTACAGCCGGGCGGCGAAGCTCGTTTCGCGGATCCCGGGGATCGACCGGATCGTCACGAACCGCTACAGCCTCGCCGAGGCCGCGGACGCCTACTCGGCGCGCCTGGGCAAAGACGGTCTGAAGTCAGCGGTGGTGATGGTCTAAGGCGTCCAGAGGTACACCCCGTCCGCAAGGAGCATCTTTGGGTCGGGAAGTCCGGACGCGCCAAGCGAACCGTCCGTCCGCCTGTAGCGGTGGACCAGCGCGACGACCGTGCCGACCTGCGTCCACGTAGCGGACGATCTCGCTCCGTGTGCAGGTCGGCTTAGCGATTCGAGGGGGCGAAGGGTGAGCGCTCCGTTTGATAGCCTCGCGGAGATATCCTGCCTCAATTTGCGCTGCTAAACCGGCCCGCTTGAAGGCGCGGCGGGCTTGCAGCGCATCGCCTCCTAACTCCTGACTCGTCTCGACCTAGCGCTCGCGGAAGCCGTAGAAGGCGAGGACGAAGCCGAGTGCGGTCAGCGCTGCGAACGAGGCAACGGCAAGGCTGATGTAGGTGCCGTCATCGTCGCCAGAGGTGTCTTCCGGGATGAGCGAGGCGGGATCGGCCTCCCCGGTCGCTTCGCCTTCCTGGAAGACGAGGGAGGTGGTGGCGCTCCAACCGGCGTTGGGGTTGCTGGCCGCGGAGACGGCGGATGGCGCGATGACGCCGGTGAGGATGAGCAGGGCAACAGCCCCGCTGAGGATCAGCTTCTTCAGTGCGGCGAACGCAGACACACGCCCCTCCATGTCCAGAAGTGAGGTCTCTGACCGTAATTGTGCCGAGAGGACGTTACCTGTCCAGCGCGAACCATGCCAGCGGGTCACTCCTGCCAGCGCAGCTCGACCTCGCCGAAGATGAGGCGATCCCCCGCCACGGCGCCCGCGCGTTCGAGTGCGCGGCTCATCCCCCAGCGGTCCATGCGCCGGTAGATCTCGTGGCGGGCGGCTTCTTCGTTGAGGTTCATCATCTCGACGAAGGTGACAGGACCACGCCCTTCGATAGCGAAGACGCCCTGGGCAACCTTCGAAATCAGGAACCGCTCGTCCGAGGGCGGTCGGATGACAGCCAGTTCCACCGGACGGTCGGCGTCGACGGCACGGGCTTCGCGGACACGTTCCATCAGGAGCTTCGCGAGCGCTTCCGTGCCTATCGCCTCGTCGGCGGAGATCACGTGGACTTCGCGTCCCGTGTGGGCGGCAAGAAGCTCGGCGGAATGCTTCGCCGTCTCCTCGTCGAGGTCGGCCTTGGTGATCGCGATGACGCGCGGGATCGCATCGAGGTCCGGGTCGTAGGCGTGGACTTCGCCCTCGATCAGCTCGTAGTCCGTGACGGGGTCCGGCGATGAGCAGTCGACGAGGTGGAGGAGGACGCGGCAGCGGCGGACGTGCTTGAGGAATTCGAAGCCGAGCCCGTAGCCCTCGCTCGCGCCTTCGACGAGGCCGGGGATGTCGGCGAGTGTGAAGCGCTCCCAGTTCACGTTGACGACGCCGAGCATCGGCTCGAGCGTGGTGAACGGGTAGGCCGCGATCTTCGGTTTCGCGTTCGACATCGCGGCGAGGAGCGTGGACTTGCCGGCGTTCGGGAGCCCGAGGAGGCCGACATCGGCGAGCATCCGCAGCTCAAGCCGGAGCTGGCGGGTTTCCCCGGAGTGGCCGCTCTGGGAGTAGTTCGGAGTCTGGTTCGTGCTGGTGGCGAACCGCTTGTTTCCCCAGCCGCCGCGGCCGCCGTAGGCAACCACCGCCTCCTGGTCGGGTTCGGTGAAGTCGGCAAGGACGTCGCCCGTTTCATCGTCGGTGACGAGCGTGCCTACCGGGACGAGGAGCGTGAGATCGCCGCCGGCCGCGCCCCTGCGGTTGTTACGGCCGCCGTTCCCGCCGTTCGTCGCCTGGAACTTCGACTTCGCGCGGTACTGCTCGAGTGTGTAGACATCGTCGACGGCGCGGAAGATGACGTTCCCGCCTGGGCCACCATCACCACCTTCGGGTCCGCCGTTCGGGACAAACTTCTCACGGAGGAAGCTGACCAGCCCATGGCCGCCATTTCCCCCGGTTACCTGGATCGTTATCGCATCGAGCATGAGTCCAGCATAGGACGGAATGGTGTAGCAGGGGGATGACGGTAAGGGCGTGGGATCATTGGGAGAGCACCAGAAACGGCGCGTCGCAGATTCGGGACGGGCCGATAAGTGAACGCCCGGGAGCGCGGGATGAGCGATTGGCGTATCCGTTGGATGACCGTGGGGAGCGAGGCCCGCTGAGGATGTCTCCCTTGAGTCCCACGATTGATCGTGATCCCAACGTGAGATCCCATGCTCTTCCAACGCTGTTCCAACGGGTGATCCCACGGTCGGCGAGTGGGAAGGGCTTGCCGGGCGGGGCGCTTGCTCGGTACTCTCGATAGTCGTGAGCACCACTCTCCCCAGCCCCGGCACGCGCGTCATCGAGGGCACCTCGACGGACTATGAGCCGCTCTATCACCTGATCCTGCTCGATGACGACGACCACACCTACGAGTACGTCATCCTCATGCTGGGCCAGGTCTTCTCCTATTCGCGGGAGAAGGCGTTCGCGATCGCCTGTGTTGTCGACAGCCAGGGCTGCGCGACGGTGATGACTGGGTCGAAGGACGAGATGACGCTCAAGCAGGAGGCGATCCACGCCTTCGGTGCGGACCCGATGCTCACGCGCTGCAAGGGCAGCATGTCGGCGGTTGTTGAGCCAGTGAGCTGAACGGAGGCGCGATGTCCTCC
>JBPPMX010000107.1:0-6124 GCA_051306275.1 Tepidiformaceae bacterium | reverse complement strand
ACCAACCCCGCCCGCAGCCGTGGCATGCGGGACCTCCTCCCCGCCGATATGCGTGCATTCCGCCGCGCCGAAGACGCATTCCGGAGCGCCGCCGTCCGCTGGGGATACAGCGAAGTGCGCACTCCCACCATCGAGCCGTACAGCCTCTTCACCGCCGCCGGCGCCCTCACCCCCCAGATGCTCTCTCGCGTCTATTCATTCCTCGATTGGGACGGCTGGAGCGGTGAGCGGGTCGTCCTCCGCCCGGACTCCACGATCCCCGTGACGCGCGCCGCAGCCGAAAGCGACGTAGACCTCCCTGCTCGCCTCGTCTATGTCCAGAACGTGTTCCGCTTCAACGAAGATGACGCTGACCGCGAAGAGTGGCAGTTCGGGCTCGAGTACCTCGATGCCCCCTCCGTCCTCGGCGATGTCGAAGTCATCCTCGTCGCCTCCGAGGCGCTCTCTGACCTCGGCCTCGACCCGGTCGTCCGCCTCTCTCACTCCGGGATCCTGCGTGCGATCGTGCAGACCCTTGCGGCGGGCAACGCTTCGCAGGCTCAGCAACTCCTCGACCGTGCCGTAGCGGACGGCATTGCCAGCATCGCACCTGAAGCCGCCGCCTTCCCCGCAGTCCAGCCATTCCTCGACCTCGCAGCCCGTGGCGCCGCCGGTGCTGCTCTCGCCGGGAACCTTCGCGCCCTGGCGACCTCCGCGCTTCCCGCGGCAGTCCCCGCCCTCGACAACCTCATTGCCGTCAGCTCTGCCCTCGCCGATGCCGGCGAGGGGGTCGAGATCGTGCCGGGCATGGCCGGCGACTTCGAGTACTACACTGGCACGATCTTCGAGTTCGTCGCGGGTACGGAAGAAGTCGGCGTTGGCGGCCGCTACCGCGCGAGCGGTTCCAGCACCGAAGCCTGCGGGCTCGCGCTCGACGCCGACAAGCTCGCCGCGACCGTCCGCCGCTCCACACGGGAACCGCTCGTCGTCGCCATCATCCCCTCCAGCCCGTCCCACGTCGCCCGCGCGCTTTCTATCGCTCGCGAGCTCCACCTCAGCGGCATCGCGGCTTCGCTCGGCACCGGGTCGGCCGGAAATCGTCTTGCGGTCCGCGTCGGCGAAACACTCGAAGTCGATGGTCCCGACGGCACCGAGCCAATTACCGCCCTGGGTGACCTTGTCGGCCTCCTCCTGCGATACAAATGACCATCAAGTTCGCCCTCCCGACCGGCGACGCAAAGTCAGCCGTTAGCAGCCTTCTCGCCGGGGCTGGTATCGCGGCGCCGCTCTACGAGCCCGGGTCCCGCGTGCTCCGCTCGCCGGGTGGCGACGGTGGACTGACGCTCCGCGTTTTCCGCGAGAAGGATATCCCCGTCCAGGTCGCGCTCGGCAACTACGATGTCGGCATCTGCGGCGACCTCTGGGTCTCCGAGCTCCAGGTCCGCTTTCCCGGCCAACAGGTGACGCGCCTCGGCGGCTTGCCGGGGCCCCGCACCGAGGTCTGGGTCTGTGCGTCCCCCGCCGCTGGCGTCGACGCCCTCCCTGCAGCGTCCAAACTCGCCGGCGCTCGAATTGCGAGCGAGTTCCCGAACCTCGCTGATGCGTTCGCCACCCGTAACCGTATTCCCGGTTACCACCTCCTGCCCCTCTGGGGCTCGACCGATGCCTACCCACCCGAAGACGCCGACCTCGTCCTCTTCCCGGCTGCTGGAGTCGAAGCGGTTCGTGCGGCCGGACTGGTCCCGCTCGCCCGGGTGTACGCCGGGGGCCTCGCGCTCATCGCGAACACCGCATCACTTGGCCGCCGCGATCTCGCGCCGATCCTTGAGCAGCTGTCTCCGCTGCTCGAACCCTCCGCGCCCTCGATCACGCTCGCGGCCCCTTCCTCGTCGCCCGGCGGTTTCAAGCGCGCCCAGCGCGACCTTGGCGTCGTTCGACTCGCACTCCCCGACGGCCACGCCCAGCGTCACACCTACGCCGGCCTGCAGGACGCCGGACTGGCCTTCGACGGGTACGCAGAGAAGACCTACGTCCGCCGTCCTCAGGCCGGCATCCCGGGTCTGGAGATCAAGGTTCTCCGCCCCCAGGACATGAGCCAGCTCGTCGCCATGGGCACGTTCGACGCGGCCGTTACTGGAATCGACTGGGTCACGGATCACCTCGCACGCTTCCCGTCGTCGCCCGTCGAGGTTGCGGTCGATCTTGGGCGCAGCCGTTACCGCATCGGCCCCGTTGTCGACGCCGGGTTCCCGGCGGACACCACCGCCGAGGCACTCACCATCTGGAACAACCTCGGGCGGCCCGTGCGAATCGCCAGCGAATACCCTGCGCTCGCCGAGAAGTTCGCCCGCGACTTCCACCTCACCGTCGCCACGATCATCCCGATCAACGGCGCGAGCGAGGGCTTCGTCCCCGAAGACGCCGACATCCTGATCGAGGGCTCCGAGACGGGTTCGAGCATTCGCGCCAACGCCCTCAAGATGCTCGATCCCTTCATGGAGTCGACCAACTGCCTGATCGTCCGAAAACAACCCGTGACGTCGGCGACCGCGGTTCTCGATGACCTCGTCTCGAAGCTGCGCGCGAGCGTCGCCGCGACCGTATGACGTGCCACCAATCACGCTTCACATGGTCCTCTCCCTGCGCATCGCCGATGTCCTCCCGTCGGGTGCCCTGACCGGCCCACCTGGCCCCTACCTCCTCGGTGCGACCACACCCGATATCCGCGTCCTCACCCGCCAGGATCGCCGGAGCACCCACTTCTTCGACCTATCCGTGCACCATCATCAGGACAGCGTCGCCGCGTTTCTGGTGGCCTACGGAGAGCTCGCCGACCCGGACCACCTGAATGAACCCACTACGGCATTCGTTGCCGGTTACGTTAGCCACCTCGTGATGGACGAACAGTACATAACGAACATTTACCGGCGCTACTTCGGCGACTACGAATCGCTCGGCGGCCCAATGCGCACGAATGTCATGGACCGTTTGCTCCAGTTCGAAATGGAGCGCCGAAGCGCCGGTGACCCGGCCATGCGTCTCCGGATCGCTGATGCCCTCGCGCGCACGATCCACGGGATCGAGATTGGGTTCATCGATGGCGATACGCTCGACCGCTGGCGAGGCGTGACCGTGGAGATGGCACAGCGCAACATGGATTGGGAGCGGACTCGGGCCCTGATCGGAAACCACCTCCGCTTCAGCGGCCTCGAAGAGGGCGAGACGATGGCGTCATTCCTCGATTCGCTCCCCGAGTTGCTCGACGAGACGATCGCGCATATCACAAGTGACGAGATCGAGGGTTTCCTCGAACGCTGCACTGAAGTTGCCGGCCGCGCCGTGGAAAGGTACCTGGGATGCGGATAATCCGAAACGCCGAGGAGGGCCGAACGCTCCTCCTCTCGAGAAAGCCCCTGGAGGACGATGCCCTCCCCATGGACATCCGCGAGACGACGTTCAAGGCCTTCGGTCAGGAACTCTCGCCGGACGAAGTCGTCCGCCGCGTCATCCGCGATGTCCGCGACGACGGCGACAATGCGGTCCGCTTCTACAACACCCGCTTCGACAACGCCCCCACGGTCGAACTCCGGGTCGCCGAAGCCGAGATCCAGGCCGCCTACGCGGAGGTCAGCGACGAGATCGTCGAAGCCCTGAAGTTCGCCGCCGAGCGCATCCGCCGCTACCACGAACAGCAGCTCCGCGGGTCGTTCTTCGAATTCAACCAGGGTGGCCTCGGCCAGCTCACGCGCCCCATCCAGCGCATCGGCCTCTACATCCCGGGTACGGCGGCGCCCCTTCCAAGCACCGTCCTGATGTGCGCCATCCCTGCCCGTGTCGCCGGCGTCGACGAGCTCTACATGACCAGCCCAGCACTCCCTGATGGTTCGATCTCGCCCGTGAAGCTCGTTGCCGCCCACATCGCGGGGGTCGACGCCGTCTTCAAGGCTGGCGGGGCGCAGGGCGTCGCTGCCTTTGCCTACGGCACCGAAACCATCCCCCGCGTCGACAAGATCTGCGGCCCCGGCGGTCTCTTCGTCACCATCGCGAAGAAGCAGGTCTTCGGCGATGTCGGCATCGACTCCATCTACGGCCCGACCGAGACCGTCGTCATCGCCGACGAGAGCGCGGACCCGGAACTCGTAGCCGCCGACCTCCTCGCCCAGGCCGAGCACGACGCCCTCGCCAGCCCGATCTTGCTTACCCCCTCGCACTACCTCGCCGACCAGGTGAACGCGGCCATCGACCGCCAGCTCAAGGGTATGGAGCGCGCGAAGATTGCGATCGCCGCCTTCGAGAATCGCGGTGGCTGCATCCTCGTGAACGACATCGACCACGCGATCGACCTCGCGAACTACTATGCGCCCGAGCACCTCTGCCTCATGGTCGAGAACCCGATGGCCTATGCCTCCAAGGTGCGGAACGCTGGCGGCTTGTTCCTCGGCGAGTCCTCCCCCGAGGCTATCGGCGACTACACCGCCGGCCCAAGCCACACGATGCCCACCGGTGGCAGTGCGCGCTGGAGTTCGCCGCTGAGCGTCAACGACTTCCTCAAGATCATCAGCGTCATCAACATCCCCGAGGAGATGACCGAGGAGCTCGCCCGCGCTGCCAGCGTCCTCGCCCGCGCCGAGGGGCTCACCGGCCACGCCCGCGCGGTTGAACGCCGGATCCAGGGCCGCTAGCCGCGTGACCGCCACGGATCCGCTCTCCTTCGTCCGCTCGGACTTCCGCGACCTCGAGGAGTACACGCCGGTCAAGCCGTTGGACGTGCTCGCGGCGGAGATCGGCCTGCCCGTTGACTTCCTCGTGAAGCTCGACGCGAACGAGAACCTCTACGGCCCGCACCCCGCGATCCGCGAAGCGATCGCCGCCGCGGATCTGCACATCTACCCGGACCCCGGCCAGGAAGCACTCCGGGCCGCGATCGCAGAGTCCCTCGGCGTCACTGCTGAGCAGGTTGTCGCCGGCGCCGGCTCCGATGACCTCCTCGATATCCTTGTGCGTCTGACCGAACCGCGCGCCATCGTCAACGTCACCCCGACCTTCGGCATGTACTCCTTCCTCGGCAAGCTTGCCAAGGCACGTATCGTCGAAGTCCCACGGAGCGCCGATTCCGGGTTTGCCGTCGACATCGATGGCGTCTCTCGCGCGGTGGAGAATGGCGCGAAGCTCGTGTTCCTCGCCTCCCCGAACAACCCCACCGGCAACGGGCTCACTCCCGACGAGGCCGAGCGACTCGCGCGCCTCGATGCGATCGTCGCCATCGACGAGGCCTACGCCGAGTTCATGGGCCGCTCCGCCATCGACCTGCTCGATCGCCATCCGAACCTTGTCATCCTCCGCACCTTCAGCAAATGGGCCGCGCTCGCCGGACTCCGTGTTGGCTACGCCGTCCTCCACCCCGCCCTCGCGAGCCGCATGATGACGATCAAGCAGCCCTACAACGTCAACGTCGCAGCCGACGTCGCCGCCCGCGCTGCCCTCGCCAACCGTCACGAGATCATGGAAACCGTGGACTGCCTCGTCGTGGAGCGCGAGCGCATGGTCGAGCGCCTCAGTGCTTTCGCCTGGCTCCACCCGTTTCCATCCGAAGCCAACTTCGTCCTCTTCCGGGTCGAAGGCCGTGAGGCCGCGTCGGTCGCGAAAGGCCTGCGCACCCGTGGCGTCCTCGTCCGCCACTACGACCGCCCGGATCTCGCCGGATACATCCGTATCAGCGCCGGGCGCCCGCCCGATACCGACCGGCTCGTCGCAGCCCTCACCGCCCTGGAGGCCGTATGACCCACCGCACCGCTCGCATCGAACGCCGCACCGCCGAGACCTCCATCGACCTCGTCCTTGATCTCGATGGGACCGGGAAATGGACCGCCGACACCGGGATCGGCTTCCTCGACCACATGCTCAGCCACATCGCCAAGCACGGCGTGTTCGACCTCGATGTCCGCGTGAAGGGCGATCTCCACATCGACCCGCACCACTCCGTCGAAGACACCGGCATCGCGCTCGGTGAGGCGTTCGCCCAGGCGCTCGGCGATAAAGCTGGCCTTGTCCGCGCCGGCTCCGCCTACATGCCGCTCGACGAGGCCCTCGCCTTCGCCGCCGTAGACCTGAGCGGACGCCCCTACGCAGTGCTCGACCTCAAGCT
>JBPPMX010000106.1:0-8919 GCA_051306275.1 Tepidiformaceae bacterium | reverse complement strand
CGCTTGCGGAAATCACCGCAATCCACGACGAACTGACCCGCCTCGGAGTGCTTCTCCGCGACCCACTGCGCGGGCTCATCGACCTGCACCATCGCCGCGATGGTCGGATCGTGTACCTCTGCTACCTGCTGGGTGAGGACGAATTTCGCTTCTGGCACGAACTCGACGCGGGCTTCGGCGGTCGGCAGCCCCTTTGATCGGTACTGCACTGACCGTTAGCAAATTCAGTCCGACAATTCGGCTCGCCGGCCCCCCGGTACATAGGATCGACGATGACTGAGCACGCGGTGAGCCAGAGCCCCGAATTCAAGCCCACGAACTACCGCAACTCCTGGCTGACGATCCTCGCGATGGTACTCATCGGTCTACCGGCGATCGGTCTGCGCCTGATGGGCGAGCACCCCGAGCCCGTCCTCGGCGCGCTTATCTTCGGCATCGCTATCCTCGCGGCCGCGTTCCTCCTGAGTTGGGGCGCCGAAACGGCCGAGATGGACATCTCCCAGGGTCTCGCGCTCGCCGTTATCGCGTTCATCGCAGTTCTCCCCGAGTACGCGGTCGACTTCGTGCTCGCCTGGAAGGCCGGCGCCGACCCCGCCGAGGCCGAAAAGGGCCTCGCCGTCGCGAACATGACCGGCGGCAACCGCCTCCTCATCGGGATCGGCTGGCCCCTCGTCTTCATACTGTTCTTCTACCGAACCCGCCTGAAAGAACTTATCGTCGACAAGCAGCGGTCGCTTGAACTGGTATTCCTGGCCATCGCGACGACCTACGTCATCCTCATCCCGCTCCGCCACACGATCAGTCTCATCGACTCGATGGTCCTCGTGACGATGTTCGGAATCTACCTCTACTTCACCAGCAAGGCGGAGTCCGAAGAGGTCGAGCTCGTCGGTCCTGCCCGAGCGATGGGGGCGCTGTCCAACCGGCCACGCCGGACTATCGTGCTCATCGTGTTCGCCTACAGCGCAACGACGATTATCGCGGCCGCTGAGCCCTTCGCCGAGTCGCTCGTTGCAATCGGAGAAACCTTCGACGTGAGCGAGTTCCTCCTCATCCAGTGGCTCGCGCCGCTCGCGTCAGAGTCGCCTGAGGTGCTGGTCGCGGGCCTGCTCGCCTGGCGTGGCCGTGCGGCGAAGGGCATGGGCGCCCTCATCTCCTCGAAAGTGAACCAGTGGACGCTCCTGATCGGCACGCTGCCGATCGCATTCGCGCTCTCAGCGGGCGACTTCACGCTCACACACGGCCTCCCGCTCGACGACCGCCAGCGGGAGGAGATCTTCCTGACGGCCGCGCAGTCGGCGTTCGCGATTGCGGTGTTCATCAACCTGAAGATGGGCCGCCTGGAGGCCCTCGCACTCTTCGTCCTCTTCGCCACCCAGCTCTTCATTACGAACGAACAGGTCCGAATCGCCTACGCCGTGATGTACACCGTGCTCTGCATCGTGCTGTTGATTGCCGCCCGCTCCGTAGTCCCAACGACAGTGAGGTTGGCCATCGCGACGATGCGGGGGAGAGGCGACGAGATAGACGACGAGCACCACCCCGCGCACATGGATGGGTCCTGAGGCAATCTCAGGCGACAGTCCACTCACTGAGGTGTCGGATCTCGGCGAACGGTGGCTTCCCGCGCTCAAGCGTGAGGAAGCCAATGTGGCCCAAGCGCGGGCTCATGTTGCGTGGGAAGGTCGGGCTCCCCGGGTTGACCAGCAGGACCGGGCCGAACTGCTCGACGCGCTCGTAGTGTGAATCACCGAACACGATGATGTCGCCGGTCGCGCCCCCCATGAAGTGTCCACAGAGGTACTCGAGGTGGCCTTCCGGGTCGTCATGATTGAAGGCGCCCGGGCCGTCGGACCACTCGAACTGGTGTACGAGCGCCACCGTATGCCCTTCGAATTCGAGGACGTGGTGATGTTCGACGCGGGGATCGGATTCGAGGCCGCCGTCGTGGTTGCCGAGGGCGGCGAGGACGGGAGCGATGCGTTCGAGGTCATCGAGGACGCGGGTGAGCATGATGTCGCCCGCGTGGAGGATGAGGTCGACTCCTTCGAAGGCGGCGAAGATTTCCGGCCAGAGGTCTTTAACGCCCGCCTCGGCGATGTGGGTATCCGCGATCAGCCCGATTCTCATTCAACGGAGCCTACAGACCTGCCGGGTGCCCGCAAGGGACATTCCATTTCTCAGCGGAAGAGGTCGCGCTCGCTCTCGCGGAGGACGGCGGCCATTGTCGCCTCGTCGTCGGGCTCCCATTCGTAGCCCCGCACGATCGCAACGGGCACCCGGCTGAGGTTCCCCTTTACAAGCTCCGCCGCGGCAGCGACCTCGTCAGCGACGCAGATAGCCTGGACGTGGAACTCGTGGCCGTGGGGGTCGACCTGGCCGATGTAGCTTCGAATAGGATGGAACCCCGCGATACCGATCGCGACATCGGTCTGGCCCTCGCGCCACGGACGCCCGAACGTGTCGGTGATCACCACCGCCGCATCGATCCCCGCCGAGCGGAACTGTGCGCGAATCGCTCGGGCGCTGGCATCCGGGTCCGCAGGGAGCAGGATCGCCCGGCCCGTCGCCCCAGCGTTCGACTGGTCGACCCCGCTGTTCGCGCAGACGAAGCCGTGGTGCGTCTCGGTGATGAGCACCGGCCCCACCTGGCGCACGACACGGCGAGCCTCGCGCAACACAAGCTCGATGATCGCAGGCTCTTTCTCCCACTTCGCGGCGTACTGCGCGGCGAACGGAGATGGCTCGATGGTGGAAAGGTCGACGATGTTGCCTTCGGCCTTCGACACGATCTTCGACGTAACCACGACGATATCGCCGTCCAGGACGGGGGTACCGGACGCCTCTGCCGACTCGAGGATGAGCGAGCCCAGGTCGGAGCCGGGTTCGACCTCGGGCAGGCCCTGGACACCGCCAACCGAGATGGTGGCCACGGCTAAAGCCCCGAGATCTTGATCGCGGTCTGGGTCTTGTGCTTGCGGTTCAGGTTGATCAGGAGGCTCGTGAGCATCTCGACGTAGCGGCTGTTGGAGAGCGCACCCGCATCGACGCCCCGGACGCCCGCAATCTCGTTCGCGAGCCCTATCACGACCTGCTTCGCCTCCGCATCGCCCCCGCAGACGAGGACATCGGCATCGACCGGGTGGTCGAGGTGCATCAGCTCCTCGGCTGCCATGTTCTGAAACGCGGAGACGACGCGAGCGTTCGGCAGCTGCGCCGCGGCTTCTTCGGCCGCGCTGTTGCCGGGGACGTTGAGCCCAACAGCGCCAACGCCCTTCACGAACTCGAGCGGCGCGACCACATCGCACACGATCTTGCCATCGAGCGCGGAGCCTAGCGCGGCCAGGGTCGGTTCCTGGCCGGCGTAGGGGAACGTGAGGAAGACGACATCCGCGCCCTGGACGCATTCCGCGTTGTCGCCCCCGCTGGCCCTCGCTCCGGGCACCGCCTCGATGACCTTCGCCGCTCCCTCGTCACCCCGCTCCTTCGAGCGCGAGCCGATCGAGACTTCGTGGCCAGCGAGCGCAAACCGCATCGCAAGACCGAGACCTTCGGGGCCAGTGCCGCCAACAAACGCAATCTTCATGCGCGGATCCTTCCGGTGGTAGACGTGAAGAGGCCCCGGCAGGCCACAGTATTGGCAAATCCCCGGGGCCCACGTAGTCTAGCAGCACTCCATGTCCCTCGGCACTGTAGTTGGGGCGGCCGTGGCGGTCCGCAATGTTCGGGTGAGCTACCCGGCACGGGGCGGCGCATTGCTCGCGCTCGATGGCGTCTCGTTCGATGTCGCGCCCGGCGAATTCGTCTCACTCCTCGGCCCGAGCGGATGCGGGAAGAGCACACTTCTCCGCGTAGTCGCAGGACTTCGACCACCGACGACGGGCGACATCGCCGTCGACGGGCGCGGACCCGATGGGCTTCGCAGCGAGCGCGGCCTCGGCCTCGTGTTCCAGGACCCGGCACTACTCCCGTGGCGCACTGTTCTCGGGAACGTCCGCCTGCCCGAAATGGCGTCGGGCGCGCGACGCGGGGCGGCGGAAGCGGCTGTCGAGCAGGTCGGATTGGCGGAGTTCCGCGACTACTACCCCCACCAGCTTTCGGGCGGGATGCGTCAGCGCACCGCGCTCGCGCGGGCCCTCGCCGGCGCGCCTCGTCTGCTCCTCATGGACGAACCCTTCGGCGCCCTCGACGAGCTCACGCGCGAAGAGATGCGCGCAGAGCTGCTGCGGATCTGGGAACGCGAGCGGGTCACCGTGCTCTTCGTCACACACTCGATCACCGAGGCGGTGCTCCTCTCCGACCGCGTCCTCGTTATGACCGGTCGGCCCGGGCGCATCCGCGCGGAAGTCCCGATCGAGCTTGAGCGTCCCCGGACGATCGAGATGGACGCCGACCCGCGATTCAGGGAATACGTAAACCGACTGCGAGCGCACCTCAGGGAGTGACGGAAGCTGGCGGCGTCCGTGGCCACGCGGACGATCGCGTGGCAACAGGGCCCCGGGCCCGGGCGGCGCGCGCCCGTTTGCTGCGGAGCGCATTGATCGACATCACGCTTCCGGTCGCCGCCGTTGTCCTCGGTTTGACCGTCTACCACCTCTGGGTCGTCGGCACCGACCAGCCCGCCTACCGCTTCCCAACGCCCTTCGCGGTGTGGGACGAACTCTGGCCCGACCGGCGATTCTTCGCGGAACAGGCCTGGACGACCGGTACCGAGGCGCTCGGAGGCCTCCTCATCGCGACCGTTGTCGCCGTCGCCCTCGGTGCTTTGATGGCCTACAACACTGTCCTCGAGCGAATGCTTCTGCCCCTCGCGATCCTCGTGAAAGTCACGCCCGTCGTCGCGGTCGCGCCTGCGTTCATCATCTGGTGGGGCTTCGGCGCCGGCCCGAAGGTCGCGGTGGCCGCGCTGCTCACGTTCTTCCCAATCCTCATCAACGCAGTGACCGGCTTCCGGGCCGTGCAGCCTGAGGTCCTCTGGCTGCTAGACGTCTACCAGGTGCCGTGGTGGCGCCGGTTCCTCTGGGTCCGCGTACCCGCGGCGATGCCGTACCTGCTCTCCGCGATCAAGGTCAGCGCGACGCTCGCCATCATCGGCGCCGTCGTGGCCGAGTGGTTCGGGGCGGACAAGGGCCTCGGCCGCGTCATCTATCTCGCGAATACCGACTTCCAGCCCGCGCGGCTGTTTGCGGCAGTGACCGTCCTGGCGGTGATGGGCATTGGGATCACGCTCGTCATCAGCCTCGTGGAGCGGCGGCTTCTGTTCTGGCACGAATCACGTCTATTTATCGATGGAGGCAACTGACATGGCAGGTCGGCTACCGGGCTACACGCGGCGACGGTTCCTCGGGGGGGTTCTCGTTGGCGGGACGCTCCTCGCAACCGGCATCTCCTGCAGCGGCGACGATGACGACGAGGCCTCCGCAACCGCAGGGGCCACCACCGGCAGTTCACCCGAGCCGTCGGCCACTCCAAAGCCCGAGAAGATGACGTTCATGGCCGGCTTCCGCCCCCAGGCGAACCTCCCCTTCGTCGCGGCTTATGTCGCAGAGGAGATGGGCTACTTCGCCGAGGAAGCCCTGGAAGTCGAGATTCGTCACTCAGGCGGCGGTGATGAGCACATCCAGCTCCTTCTCGGCGGGGCGGTGGACGTCTCGACGCACCTCGCATCCGGCGTACTTCAGCTGAGGACGACTGAGCCGGTGCTGCCGATCCAGTCGTTCGTCCTCTGGGGGCAGCGCAGCCCATCCGGCTTCGTGACCCTCAAGGAGAGCCGCATCGACACCGTGAAGAAGTTCGAAGGCAAGCGCTTCGGGTTCAAACAGCGCGTGACTGCGGAATACCTGGCGATGATCGAGTCCGAAGGCGTCGACCGCGCGAGCGTGCAGGAGGTGTCCGTAGGGTTCGATCCGACCGTGATCACGAGCGGACAGGTCGACATCCTGGCAGTCTTCCTCAACAACGAGCCGAATGTGCTTCGGACAGCCTTCGGCAAGGAGGTGAACGTATTCGACCCGGCGGACTACGGCGTCGAAGCGCTCGGCCTGACCTACGTCGCGACCGAAGAATCGATCGCCGAGCGGGCGGACCTCCTCGCCCGTTTCACGCGTGCCACATTGAAGGGCGCCCGCTACGCCATCGAGAACGAAGACGAGGCGGTCGGATTCGTGCTGGACCGCATGGACGCAGGGGAGGACCAGCGTGCCCACCAGCTGTTCCTGTTCAGGGAGGACGTCCGCCAGGCAGAGTCGAGCGTCACAGCCTCGGAGGGGATCGGTTGGATGACCGCTGAGCAGTGGGAAGCGAACGCAGAAATCCTGCTGAAGTACGGCGTCGTCACCGAGATGCCAGGAGCTGCCGGCTCGTTTACCACCGAGTTCCTGGAAGCCGCTGGTTAGGGCGCCCGGGGTGTTCCGGACCTATTGAGCTGCCGTTTCTTTAGGGGCGTAGCAGGCGTCCGAAGGGTTTAGGGGGGCTTACGCCGCTCACCTTTGGGGCTTTGGGAGTCTGCTATACTCCATTCGAGGCGCTGTAATTGGCGCCCGCCCGGAGCGTTCATTTGTATTCACGCTGGCTTCGAAATAGCTTCATATACCTGCTGATCCTTGTCGCGGTCATCGCGATCGCGTTGGCCTTTTTCTCGGGTGGCGATGACTACCCCGAGGTCGCCTTCGGCGAGGTTGTCGAGTCCATCAAGACCGACAACAACGTCGAGAAAATTGAGATCGACGGGCGCGACCTGAAGGTCTACTACACCGCGACGGGCGACGCCGAGCAGGAGATCAAGACCTCGAAAGTCGGCAACAACACCGATCTCGAGACGTTCCTCACGGAGCAGGGCATCCTGCTCAGCCGCTCCGAAGCGTCGGCCAGCCAGCCGGCGGTGAACCTCGAATATAAGGACAGCGGCGGCTTCGGCCCGTGGCTGAGCCTCATCCTGAACCTGCTGCCCTTCCTCCTCTTTGGTCTTTTCCTGCTGCTGATCATGCGCCAGGCCCAGGGCTCGAACTCCCAGGCCATGAGCTTCGGCAAGAGCAAGGCACGCCTGTTCACCGGCTCGAAGGTGACCGTCACCTTCGCCGACGTTGCGGGCGTTGATGAATCGAAAGAAGAGCTCGCCGAAGTCGTCGAGTTCCTGAAGTACCCCGAGAAGTTCGCCGCGCTCGGCGCTCGCATCCCCAAGGGCGTGCTGCTTGTCGGCCCTCCGGGAACGGGTAAGACGCTCCTGGCGCGCGCCGTTGCCGGCGAAGCGGGCGTGCCCTTCTTCAGCATCTCCGGTTCTGAGTTCGTCGAGATGTTCGTCGGCGTCGGCGCAAGCCGCGTCCGTGACCTCTTCGACCAGGCGAAGCGCAACGCGCCCTGCATCGTCTTCGTCGACGAAATCGACGCCGTCGGACGGCAGCGCGGCGCTGGCCTGGGCGGCTCGCACGATGAGCGCGAGCAGACCCTCAAC
Source organism: Tepidiformaceae bacterium (assembly GCA_051306275.1). Taxonomy (GTDB): domain Bacteria; phylum Chloroflexota; class Dehalococcoidia; order Tepidiformales; family Tepidiformaceae; genus JBPPMX01. The sequence continues at coordinate 1,469 of JBPPMX010000106.1, read as the reverse complement.
CAGATCCTCGTCGAGATGGACGGATTCGATACCGGTACCAACGTCATCATCATCGCGGCCACGAACCGCCCCGACATCCTCGACCCGGCACTCCTCCGGCCTGGCCGTTTCGACCGCAAGGTCATCCTCGACGGACCGGACGTGAAGGGCCGCGAAGCCATCCTCGCGGTACACGCGAAGGGCAAGCCGATCTCGGACGATGTCTCCCTCGGAGTGCTTGCGAAGACAACACCGGGCTTCAGTGGTGCGGACCTCGCCAACCTCGTAAACGAGGCCGCGATCCTCGCAGCCCGGCGGAACAAGAAGATCATCACCATGAACGAGTTCGAAGAAGCCGTGGACCGCGTGATCGCCGGCCCAGAGCGGAAGAGCCGCGTCATGAACGCCCACGAGAAGCGCCTGACGGCGTACCACGAAGGCGGACACGCGGTTGTCGGACACTTCATGGAGAAGCACGACCCGCCGCACAAGGTCACCATCGTGGCCCGCGGCATGGCCGGCGGCTACACCCGCTTCCTGCCCGACGAAGAGGCCCACTACAAGACCCGGAACATGTTCCGGGATCAGCTGTGCGCGATGCTCGGTGGCCATTCGGCCGAAGAGCTCGTGTTCGGCGAAGCCTCGACCGGCCCGTCGAACGACATCGAGCAGGCCACCCGGCTTGCCCGCGCGATGGTCACCCGCTGGGGCATGAGCGAGCGCCTCGGACCCCGGACGTTTGGTCGCGCCGAAGAACTCGTGTTCCTTGGCCGTGAGATCTCGGAGACACGGAACTATAGCGAGAAGGTCGCCGAGGAAATCGACGACGAAGTCCGGCGCCTGATCGAGGAAGCGCAGGAGCGCGCGCGTGCGGTGCTGAGAGAGCGCCGAGGAGTTCTCGACAAGCTGGCGACCGTTCTGCTGGAAGTCGAAACCCTCGAGGGCGAGACCCTCACGCGCTTGCTCAACAGCGATCCTGACGAGCCGTGGCCCCCGGCCGACATGCCGAAGAAGGACGACCCGCCAACGGAGACGCCTTCAAACGAAGCCCCCCGCCGGCCGACATACGAGCCCAAGCCAGGCGGCCTCGCCTGGGAGGGCAGCGGCCCGGCCCACATCAAGCCAAGCGAGTAGCGCGGCACAAGCACAGATTCGAAAAAGGCCTCGCGCGTGCGAGGCCTTTTCGCTGTCACATCCCTGGTTGCTAGCGGCCCTCCCAGCCGGGCACGCGCTTCTCAGCGAACGCGCGCGGCCCCTCGAGAGCGTCCCGCTCGGTCGGCGCCTTGTCTCCCATTCGGAGCTGGCTCGGGCCGCCTCCGGGAGCGTCATCTCGAGTCCCCGCATCGCCGTCCCTTTGGCCGCGCGCACGGCCAGGGGGGCGCGCTCCAGGATCGCGTCGACCCAGCCCTGGACGGCGGCGTCGAGTTCGGGGTAGGGCACTACCTCGTTACTGAGCCCTAGTTCGGGCCCGCGCTGGGCAGAAAAGTACC
>JBPPMX010000105.1:0-3448 GCA_051306275.1 Tepidiformaceae bacterium | reverse complement strand
ATGGTGGGAGTGCGCACTTCGCTGTATCCCCAGCGGACGGCGGCGCTCCGGAATGCGTCTTCGGCGCGGCGGAATGCACGCATATCGGCGGGGAGGAGGTCCCGCATGCCACGGCTGCGGGCGGGGTTGGTCATAGTCGTTTGCGTCATGGGCTGTCCGGCCATGATAGGACACCCGTGCTAACCGACGAACCCTGGCCGGCTGGATATACTCGGAGGCATGAAGACGCCGCGCAGACTCGTTCGAATTGGGTTCGCGATGCTGCTGTTGGTGGTGGGCGTCGCCGTGGCGTGCGGGAGTGACGACACACCTGAAGGCGCGGTGCACTACATGCGCGTGGACGGCACGGTCGGGCCGATCATGGAGCGGTACATCGATCGTGGGATCGAGCGCGCCGAAGAGACTCAGGCGGTGTTGCTCGTGATCGAGCTCGACACACCGGGTGGGCTGGTCTCGTCGATGGAGGACATCGTGGGGCGGATCGAGGCAGCGGACGTACCGGTGGCGGTGTATGTGTCGCCGGGAGGGGCACGGGCCGCGAGTGCGGGAACGTTCATCACGATGGCGGGCCACGTCGCGGCAATGGCGCCGAACACGGTGATCGGGGCAGCGGCGGCGATAAACTCCGACGGAAGCGACATTGAGGGGACGGCGGGTGAGAAGATCGAGAACTACAACGCCGCCCTGATCCGGAACCTCGCCGAATTACGCGGGCGGAACGCGGAATGGGCCGAGCAGGCTGTGCGCGAGGCAGTTGCGGCAACGGCAGCCGAGGCGTTGGAGCTGGACGTGATCGACTACGTGGCGTCGGACACGGACGACCTGCTTCGGCAGATCGATGGGACGACCGTCGGACTGCGGCCCGGCGTGACGGTCTCGTTCAGCGGTCTACCAGAAGCGCAAAGCGTCCGCACCGATCAGACGGTATGGGAGCGCTTTCTCGAGATCATCGCGGATCCGAACATCGCGTCTATCCTGATTGCGCTCGGGTTCCTTGGTCTGGTGTTCGAGCTCTCGAGCCCCGGGACGATCCTGCCGGGAACGTTTGGCCTCATCGCGATGGTGCTCGGGTTCCTGGGGTTCGGCGTGCTCCCAGTGGAAACTGCGGGGCTGGTCCTGATTGCGATCGCGCTGGCATTGTTTGCGCTGGAGCTGTTCGTGCCGTCCGGCGGTATCCTCGGCGTCGGGGGCGTGGTGAGCCTCGTACTCGGGATCATCATCGCGTTCAGGGACACGCCGGCCGAGTTCCAACCATCGCGGATCCTCCTCATCGCACTGGTGGTGGTCGTCTCTGGTATGTTCATCTCGCTCGCCGTCGGGCTGGCGCGACTGCGGAAGGTAGACCTTCCGATCGGTTCGCAAGCGATGGTGGGACATTCGGCGATTGCACGGACTGCATTGACCCCGAGCGGCCACGTGGCAGTGATGGGCGAACGCTGGCAAGCGACGCTTGAATCGGGAGAAGCAAAGCCGGGCGAACGCGTCCGGATCGTAGGAGCGGATGGGCTCCGCCTGACCGTCCGAAAGGAAGATCTGTATGACTGAGCACCGTCCCCCAACGAGCGACCTTCCACCCCAGGATGTCCCTACCGGCGCCGGGTCCGCGATCGTCCGCGCTTTCCTGCTGGGCCTCGGGTTCGTACTTGTCATCCCGCTGCTGCCGTTCTCGGTGCGGATCGTGAGCGAGTACGAGCGAGGGGTGATCTTCCGGCTTGGCCGGCTTGTCGGGGCGAAGGGGCCGGGGCTCTTCATCCTGATCCCGTTCGTGGACCGGATGGTGAAGATCGACCTGCGGACGGTCACGCTGGATGTGCCGTCGCAAGAGGTGATCACCCGCGACAACGTGACGATGAAGGTGAACGCGGTCATCTACTTCCGGGTAACGGAGCCGCAGGCGGCGGTCGTGCGCATCGTGGACCACGTCCGGGCGACATCGCAGATTGCGCAGACAACGCTCCGGTCAGTGCTCGGGCAGTCGGAACTGGACGAGCTGCTGGGGCAGCGCGAGCAGATAAACCAGCGGCTACAGCAGATCATCGACGAGCAGACCGAGCCGTGGGGCGTGAAGGTGACGGCGGTGGAGGTGAAGGACGTTGAGCTTCCTTCGACGATGCAGCGCGCGATGGCGCGGCAGGCCGAAGCGGAACGCGAACGGCGGGCGAAGATCATCGCGGCCGACGGCGAGTTCCAGGCGAGCGAGCGGCTGAAGGAAGCGGCGATGGTCATGGCCGAGGAGCCAATCACGGTTCAGCTGCGCTACCTGCAGACGCTCACCGAGGTCGCCGCGGAGAACAACAGCACCATCGTGTTCCCGATCCCGGTCGACCTGATCGAGATGTTCATGCGGGACCGGGACGAGAACTAAGCCGGGCGGATCGTGACCTCGGCGGCGAGAAGGGTGTCGTCAGTCCCGTCGTCGCGGCGGACGACGAGCGCCCCGGAGGGGTCGACCGCAACCGCATCCGCCTCGTAGGTCATATCGCCGGCTGCGACGAGGACGCGCTTCCCGACGATCATGCTCGACTCGCGGTAGGCATCCCCGAGCTCGCTGTCTGGAAGCACTGCGAGCGACTCCAGTTCATTGCAAACGCGGGCGAGGAGCAGTTCCCGGGTGATGTGCCGTCCAGTTTCGAGAAACAGGCTGGTGGCGATGTCACGCAGCTCCGGGTTAATTGTCGGGTCACCGTTCACGTTAATCCCGATTCCCGGATAGACGACCGCGCCGGCGGGGCCAGTCTCGGAATCGATAAGCATGCCTGAAAGCTTGCGCGCCCCCACCCAGATGTCGTTGGGCCACTTGATGCGCGCGGCGACACCTTCGATGCTGCAGGCGCGCGCAACGGCGAGCGGCACGATGACGGGAAGGCGGCTGTGAAGCCGGGAGTCGGGCCGTAGGACGAGCGTGAAGTAGAGGTTCTCGCCAGGCGGGCTATAGAAGCTTCGACCGCGGCGGCCGCGACCTGCGGTCTGCTCCTCCGCGAGGATGAGGGTGCCGTGTGGCGCCCCTTCGTCGGCTTCGCGCCGGGCGACCGTCATCGTGGTTTCGACGACGGTGCGATAGAGAAAGAATCGCCCGATCGCGGCAGTGGCGAGGGATTCGGAAAAGAGGCGAGGATCGAACATCGTGCCTTTCCGCGGACAAAGTAAAGGGCCCCGGAGATTCCGGGGCCCTGTTCGTAGTTATGACCTTAAGTCGCTACGAGGAGGTGACCTCCTGTGCTGAAGTGCGGTCGTAACTACGACTGTGAACGTCCATGCACATCACCTCCTTTTCTGCTTAGAACCCTAGCAAAATCGCTGGAGGGTGGTCAACCCCCTGTACTGGTTCAAGACGTCCGTGACAGATCCTCCTGTGTGTTGGTGGTGATGAAGGTGGCCAGGAACTGGGCTGGGGTGAGGTAGCCAAGGGCCTGGTGAGGGCGGATATGGTTGTAGGTGTGTTCCCAGG
>JBPPMX010000104.1:0-2614 GCA_051306275.1 Tepidiformaceae bacterium | reverse complement strand
TTGAGAAGGCTTGGATATGCGTATCCGAGAGGATGACTCACCAGATGGCGGTGTGGGGGTAACCATGCGAAGGCTGCCAGTTCGCGCGGCGGCGCTCATCGTCGGATGTGCCATTGCAGTGCTTGGCGGTTATGCTGCCGGCGGCGCGGTTCCGCAGGCCCAGGCACATTCCGGTACGCACCCTTATCAGTACTATCCAGACAAATGGTATCAATTATACAGTGACAGCGGAAGCTATAGCACATGGATGACATTGACGCACGATGTGCATTATGACTGCTCGGGGTGCTCAGGGCGGTGGAGCACAGCGATCTCGAATGCCGTTTCGGCCTGGAACAGCACCGACACCACGATCTATTACTCCAACGCAGGCGCACATAATGCAAGCCATGATGTACACATCCGCATCATATCGGATTCACAGAACTTGTGGGGTGGCAAGGATGTGGTCTACGACGAGAACTACGATTGGTGCACGGGGGCACCTGACGGTCACAACTGTCCGTCCAGCCAGAGTCGGCCTGACACTTGGTGGTATGAGTACGCCTACGGAAACGACTACACGATGGGCGGGGAAACCACGAATGAGAAGAAGGCGGTAATAATTCACGAACTTGGCCATGGTCTGTCGTTTGACCACACGGACGCCGGCCAGATCCCGTTTCCAGACGGATTCTGCTTCGGATCCTTCCAGTCGCTCATGGACTATGATTGCCTCTACGGTGGAGCGCACACATTGTACGCTCAAAGCGATGTTTGCGGTGTAAATCATAAATTCTATGATCCGAACTGGGGCTATTCTGGGTGCCAGTAGAGCCAGTAGAAGGGAGTTGAATCGCATGGAATTCGCGGGATTGTTTCGCCGTTCGAACCTGGCTGCAGTCGCCTTCTTGAGTGCGGCTGGAATTGGCGCCTTCGTGGTTGGCGCGTCGACTCGGGGCGACAAGCCGAGTCCTGCCGAGGCGCCCCCGCTGTCGTCCGAGACGGCGCTGCCTGCAACGCCCGGCGACTCCGGCCCGGATGTCGTCGCGGCACCGTTCGCGCCCCAGGCGGAGGTTACGCGCGTGACCACCGCAGCTTACGTTCCACTCGCAGGTGCACGGACGGTCGATGAATTGACCCCGTGGTCGGAGGGCGGCGCGGTCGTCACCATCCTCGGAGAGGGGGAGACCGTCGTCCGTGGGTCAGAGCGGCGTCCGGCGACCGAAGACGATGTGGCGCGGGCGAGCGCGGCCGGCAAGCCCCTGAAGGTCGGGCAGATGATAGGACCGCACGGTTATGCGCTGACGTTCTTCCCGGCGCGTATTGAATGGCTTTCAGGCGAGACCGAAGAATGGACTGTTGTCGGACAAGGAGGGTTTCTCGAGCCCGGGCTTCTGGAAGTCATCGAGGGTTTGCCGCCGTTCGAACCAGGCCGCACCTACCTTTTCTTCCTGCACCGGACAGATACCGGTCTCGTACCGCAGGCGATCCAGTTCGAGCTGGTCGATGGGCGTCTTCAACCGTGGAGTTATCCCGGCTCGCCCCTCTCGCGCGCCTGGGTCGGCCGGCCATTGGTTGAAGTCGCTCCGGAGATTGAGCGCGCCTATACGAACAAATCCGTGACGCCCACGCCTGACGCCCCGGCCGAGTAGCTCGCGCCGCTCGGCGACCGACTGGCTGGCGTCGGCTGGGCCCCGCTCGTTGCTCCCCAGCGGGGGGCGAACCTAGAATGGACTCCACGTCAGGCGGACGCGCTCACCGCGTCCGCCTTTGTGATCGAGAGCCGATGACCGCCCCAACAACCGCCCACGATGACCTCCGCGCCGAGCCCCTCGCCGCACTTGCCGATGCCGCCAATGAGGCTGCCGTCGAGGCCCGCGTACCAGGTGCCCTCCGGGTAGACCACGGCGACCGGCCCCTGCTCGCAAACACGGAGGCACCCGACCTTCGTGCGGTAGATCGTGCGGTCCTTGTCGAGTTCACCGAGCCGCTTCTTCAGCCGCCCCCAGGCGCGCTCGCCCTCGGAGCTCGAACAGCAGTCCGGGCCGATGCAGATGAAGACGTGGCGCCGGTAGGTGCCGACGCCGCGGCGGTCTGCTTCTTCGGCCGCTTTCTTGAACGACTTTGCCATGCCGCGAGTGTACGGCACGCCGTTCTGCTGCGCGCCGACCGGTCGCCGGATTAACGCGCGTGAGGACGTCCTATTGAGATTTGACACGTCCGCTATTCTCTCCAAAAGCAGGTGAGGGCGGCCCCGTGCTCGAATCGCTCGACGGACATCTCCTGCCGACGCAGAACGAGGCCGAGGTACTGCGGCTTCTCGCGGATGGCCTCACCGATGCGGAGATCGCTGAACGGCTCCACCTGTCGATCCCAGCGGTTCGCTCGCGTCTCCATGGTTTTTACGATCGGTCGGGGATTCATGGCCGGGCCGCGGTCGCCTGGGCGAAGGGACACCTTGGCTGTTGTTTGGCCGAGCCGCCAAATGCGGCGTAGTGCGGAAGGTTTCATCAGTTGTGATGTTGTGATCCGCAGTCGCTCGGGGCCATGATTCGTTGACTTCTCGACGGAGGATGAACCTTGAAGCAGATCGATGATCTCCGAATGACCGAGTTGGAGAGTGACGGTGCTC
>JBPPMX010000103.1:0-2641 GCA_051306275.1 Tepidiformaceae bacterium | reverse complement strand
CACGCGTACAACAACGAAGCGGACGTCGACGTCGTCGCCTCGATCATCGAGCGCGCTGCCACCTCGGGCCTCCCCGAAGAGATAGATCCGGCGACACCGTGGGATACCAAGAATGTCAGCCCTTAGCTTGCAGGCGTGAACGGGGCGCCGACGAGGCTATTTGGGCCCCTGAATCTCCCGTATTCGAAGCGCGAGTTCCGTTCTGTTGGAAGCGCCGAAGGCCACTAGCAGGTCCGAAACGTATCGTTTGACCGTCGCATTGCTGAGGCCCAGCTCCCGTGCTATTTGCTTGTTGGGCACCCCGCGCGAGATCGGATCGAGGAGTAGCAGCCATCGTGGTTTCAGAGCTGGGCCCGGAATTTGCGGATGCTCAGTCATTAAGAAGGTGGGTTAACGAATGAAGCGTTCGCGCGCACTTATTGTGACTGGGGCGGTCGCTATCGGACTCGTCTGCGGTGTTCTCGGCGTGATAGCGAGCGGAGGCTTGGTGCGAGAAGCTCGCAACGCGGGTGCCAACGTTGTCGCCCAGAGTGGTTCCGCTACCTCCGGCGGACTGACCCTGGCGGCCCAGGACGCGATCTTCTCCGGCACCGAAACCATTGTTCGCGTAGATGTTGACGGTGTGAATGGGGCCCGGGCCCACCTCGCAATCGAAGAGGGGTGGCTTGAACTCACCGGCTTCGAGGCGGGGGCGTCCTTTATGACGAGAGACGCGGACTCTGGTAGCACGCTACTGGTGCTACCTCCCGTGATGTTGGAGGGTGAGCCTTCGGTCACGCTAACACGCCTGGAGGTGAGGTCCGATGAGCAGCGGCGCGAAGTAAGCGGCGAGTGGACTATGGTGCTCAGCCCCCCAACCGACCGGGGCGCAGCGCTACGAACAGAGCCGCTAGAGGCCACAGCCGTGACCGCGAGCGGGATAACTATCATGGTCGAGGGACTGCGGTCAACGTCACAGACGGTGGTTGAGTACACGACCCCATCGGGTGTATACGAGCTAATGCCGCCCCGAATCCGGCTGGGTGATGGTAATTGGCTTGCCCCCATTGCTGTGCGAGGCGGCGGCTCCTCTCAGGAGTCCGTGGCGCTGTTCGCAGTCACGCCGTTCGGGTCTCCGCTCGAAGTTGGGTTCGGACCATTCTCGCGGCCGACGGATGGTGATCTCACCGTCCTGAGACTTGATCTCTCAGGCTTGGAGGTCGGGCTGCCCCCTGCACGGGTCCCGGCCCCCATCGGTGGAGATCTTCTTGAGTCGGCCGAGAGATTTATGGATCGCCGGGGCCGCGAAGTCGTCAAGGTCACCGTGAAAGGGAACTGGGAAATCGATGCCGCCTATGTGTCATCCGGTGAGCGAATCGAACCCTGGGATGCTCGAACAGCGACTGGTGTTGTCCTCCGCAGCGCTGGCGCAAGCCAGCACTGGACCAAGAACGACTCGGGCGAGATTGGCCCAGGTGTCACGTCATTGGAAATGTTGGTTGACGCGATCGATCTCAGCGACGTGACAATCACACTTGGACGCGCAGTCTCCATCACCACCGGGGATTGGCGGACGAAACTCACCATCGGAAGTGAGTAAAGCTAGCCGTGCGGGGCGTGCTTCGCGGGTGAGCCGCTATGCCGCCCTTGCTGCGCTCCACCGCTCAGGCGTCCGCGAGATCCCGCAGCCCTCCTGATTCATGTCAGTTGGCCGAGTCGAGCCGCGTGTCCGTCGTCGTCGCTCCGCGCAGCACAGCGCCGCCGAGCTGCGCACCGCGGAGGTCAGCGCCCGTCAGGTCCGCATTCGCAAGCACCGCCAGCGTCAGGTCTGCCCCACGCATGTCTGCGAACTGCATCCGCGCCCCCATCAGCACCGCCCCCCGCAGTGAAGCCCGCTCCATCGAAGCGTGGTGAAAGTACGCCAATCGCGCGTCCGCCCCGTCGAGGATCGCGCCGTCGAGTACCGCATCGCTCAGATTGCACTGCACCAGCACCGCCAGTTGCAGGTTCGCCCCCGCGAGGTTCGCCCCGCTCAGGTCGGCGTTGCGCATCTCCGCCCCGCGCAGGTCCGCGTTTCGCAGATCCGCCATCCGGAAGTTCGCACCTTCGAACCGCCCCAGCCGCAGGTCCGCGCCCTGCATCACCGCATCCGCAAAGTCGCACCCCCGTGCGTCCGCCAGCGCGAAGTCCGTATGGCTGAGCGCCATCCCGCGGAAGCTGGTCCCACGTACATCCGCGGCCCGTTGGCTTCGGTTTTCACTACCGGGTGCCTCTGCTATGGTTTCACAACCTTTACGTGAAAGTGAGAATGCGTGTCAGGAAACTCGTTCGCGGCACGCACCTTCCGCGCTCTCGAAGAGGACCAGTTCCGCTGGCTCTGGTACGGCAACATCTTCTCGTTCCTCGGCATGCAGATGCAGGTCATCGCCCGGGGATACCTCGCCTTCGACCTCACCGGCAAGAATAGTGCCCTCGGCGGCGTGATGCTGGCCTTCGGCCTCCCGCAGCTCATCCTCGGCCTCTGGGGCGGTGTCGTCGCCGACCGCTTCCCCAAGCGCCGCATCATCATCGCCTGCCAGACCGTCGTTGCGACGAACTCTGCCTGGGTCGCCGTCATGCTCGAACTGGGACGCCTCGAGTACTGGATGCTCGTCCTTGCAGG
>JBPPMX010000102.1:0-2451 GCA_051306275.1 Tepidiformaceae bacterium | reverse complement strand
AGATGTGTATGAGAGACAGGCTGGACGCCGATGCGTGATGGGTCGAGGAGGTGGGCGATGAGCGCTTCGTCTTCGAGGTTGGGGCAGGCGGGATAGCCGGGGCTGTATCGACTGCCCTGATAGCCCTGGTTGAAGAGCTTGCGGAGATCGGTGGCGTCCTGGGCATCGATACCGAGTTCGTGACGGATGCGCTTGTGCCAGAACTCTGCGAGGGCTTCGGCGACTTCGACGGAGAAGCCATGGAAGTGGAGATACTCGCGGTACTCGTTGGATTCGAAGAGTGCCTTCGTGTGCTCGGAGGCGCGGGTGCCGACCGTAACGAGCTGGAGGGCGAGGACGTCGTACTGGCCGCTCTCGCGCTCGAGGAAGAAGTCGGCGATGGACAGGCGGCGGCCTTCCGGCTGGCGGGGGAAGTCGAAGACGACGGGATCGCCGGTGGGGTTTCCGTCTTCGAAGCCGGACCAGACGGTGAGGGTGTTGCGGTCGGCCTGGACGGGGAAGTAGCCGTACACGACCTGCGGCGCGAGGAGCTGTTCGGCGATTGCCTGTTCCTGAAGGCGGCGGAGGACGGGGCGCACCTCGCCATCGACGAACGCCTCGTAATCGGCGTCGGAGCGGGCGCCCTTCTGGTACTGCCACTGGCCGCGGAAGAGCGCGATCTCGTTGACGAAGGGATAGACGTCGCGGAGGGGGATGCCCTTTACGACGCGACTGCCCCAGAACGGCGGCACGGGGATGCGGGGCGCGGGAGTCTCGCGCGCGGCGGAGCGGGCGTAGTCGTTCTGCCCCGGCGGCGGGTCTGCGGGCGGGGTGACGACTGCGTCGTAGCCGGTGTCCTCGGCGGGAAGGGCCTTCGAGCCGACGAGCGCGGGCGTCGACGTGAGGGGTACGCCGCTGGCGCGGGCGGCGGCGACGCGGTCCATCATCGCGAGACCCTCGAAGGCGTCGGCGCAGTAGAAGACGTTGCCCTGGTAGATGGCGCGCAGTTCTTCTTCGACGTAGCGGCGGTTTAGGGCGGCGCCGCCGAGGAGGACCGGATAGTGCGAGAGCTCACGGGCGTTCAGCTCTTCGAGGTCTTCGCGCATGATGACGGTGCTCTTTACGAGCAGGCCGCTCAGGCCGATGACGTCGGCGTCGACTTCGATCGCCTTGTCGATGACGTTCGAGATCGGCTGCTTGATGCCGATGTTGTGCACGGTGTAGCCGTTGTTCGTGAGGATGATGTCGACGAGGTTCTTGCCGATGTCGTGGACATCGCCGCGGACGGTGGCGAGCACGATCGTGCCCTTGCCGGCGCCGTCGGCTTTCTCCATGTGCGGCTCAAGGTGGGCTACAGAGGCTTTCATCGTCTCGGCGCTCTGGAGGACGAAGGGGAGCTGCATCTTGCCAGCGCCGAAGAGCTCGCCGACTTCGCGCATGCCGTCGAGGAGGTGCTGATTGATGATGGTCAGCGGGTCATAGATGCCGAGGGCTTCGTCGAGGTCCGCATCGAGGCCGCGGCGGTCGCCATCGACGATGCGGCGGCGGAGGCGCTCTTCGACCGGGAGGAGGGTGCGGTCTTCCTTCGTCGACTTCTCGGTCTCGACGTTTTCGAAGAGGCCGAGGAAATGGTGGAGGGGGTCGTAGCCTTCGCGGCGGCGGTCGTAGACAAGGTCGAGGGCGGTATCGACCTGCTCCTGGGGGATCCGGTTGAGGGGGAGAATCTGGCGGGCGTTGACGATGGCGGCGTCGAGGCCGGCGAGGCGTGCTTCGTGGAGGAAGACGGAGTTGAGGACGCGGCGGGCGGGTGGCTTCAGCCCGAAGGAGACGTTCGAGATGCCGAGGATGGTATGGACGCCGGGGAGCTCGGCCTTGATGCGGCGAATCGCTTCGAGGGTCTCGATGCCATCGCGGCGGACCTCGTCCTGGCCGGTGGTGAGCGGGAAGGTGAGGGCGTCGAAGAGGATATCGCCGGGCTCCATGCCGAAGCGGTTGACGGCCATGTCATGGATGCGGTGGGCGACGGCGACCTTCCAGTCGGCGGTGCGTGCCTGGCCTTCTTCGTCGATCACCAGCGCAACGGCAGCGGCGCCGAACTGCTTGATAAGAGGCAAGACGCGGGTGATCTTACGTTCGCCGTCTTCGAGGTTGATCGAGTTCACGATCGCCTTGCCACCGTAGAGCTTGAGGGCGGCTTCGATCACGGGCGGCTCGGTGGAGTCGAAGACGAGGGGGAGCGTGACCTGGGTGCGGAACTGGGTGACGACGCGCTCGATATCGGCGACGCCATCGCGGCCTACATAGTCGACCATGACGTCGAGGACGTGGGCGCCTTCTGCGGCCTGTTCGCGGGCGAGGGCGACCATGCCATCGAGGTCCTCGGCGAGGAGAAGGTCACGGAAGGCCTTGGAGCCGGTGGCGTTCGTGCGCTCGCCGACGACGAGGACGGAGAGATCCTGTTCGAAGGGGACG
>JBPPMX010000101.1:0-12367 GCA_051306275.1 Tepidiformaceae bacterium | reverse complement strand
AAGGTCGACTTCCGCAACACGGTCATCATCATGACGTCGAACGTGGGTTCGGACCTCATTAAGCGCGATTCGAATCTTGGCTTCTCGATTTCGAAGGAAGACATCAAGAACAACGAAGACCGCTATGCCCGGATGAAGGAGAAAGTCCTCACGGAGCTGAAGAACGTCTTCAAGCCGGAGTTCCTCAACCGAATCGATAGCACGGTCGTGTTCCATGCGCTGAGCAAGGAAGACATCCGCAAGATCGTCGAACTCGAACTCCGCAAGGTCGAGCGCCAGCTCATGGCCAAGGGCGTCACGATCACGGTCAGCGAAGCGGCGAAGGACTGGCTCGGCGAAAAGGGCTACGACCAGGTCTTCGGCGCCCGCCCGCTGCGCCGCGTCATCCAGGACAACATCGAAGATAAGCTCAGCGAGATGCTCCTCTCCGGTGACTTCACCGGTGGCGACCATGTCGTCGTGGACACCGCGGCCGGCGACGAAGGCGGCCTCAGCATCCAGGCTGTGCGCGAACCCCAGCCCGTCGCCTAAGGCCACAACCAGCATCCACACCCCAAGAGGCGGCCCGCAAGGGCCGCCTCCCTGCGTTATGCGAGTTGGCCGCGAACGTAAGGCTCGTTTTACAACGTCCGATGCCGACTGTGCTAGTGTCGTCCCTTAGCACAGTCGGCGGTTAAGCGTCTACTGTGAGCGAGGGTCGCACGAACAAGGACATCGCCGCCGACCTGAATCTAGCAGAGCACACCATCGAGAACTACGTGTCGGAGATACTGGCACTCACGGGCGCTGCAAACCGGACGGAGTTTGCTATTCGGTACGTAAAGGACGACTCGGGCGACGGATAGAAAAGGAGGTTTCCCCCTAGCAGGCCCAGTGATCCGGCGGGCAAGCTGTGTTCATCGCGCGACCATCCTTTCCAACAGGAGCACATGATGGCTCTTACCCACGGCCTTGAGCCAAACCCAGTGTTGACTCCACGAGCGCAGGGCGTTCGAAGGTTGATCGCGTTCATTATCGTGGTAGGCGGACTGTTTGCCCCTCTCGCAGCGGCTGGTGTCGCGCTCTGGCCAGGCAGCGCGTCGGCGACTGTCTACTGCTCGGTTATTGACTCTCGACTCGACACCATCGGGGGGACCGAGATCACGACGGATCTGAGGGCATATGGTAACCCCGCTTGTTCCTATGGTAGCAACGACTCGCGAATCTACCTCCATTGGGGGGTCGCGGCGTCGCAGGTCGATTACATCGGCCACGAGCCGTACCGGGCGTGGAAATGTGGCCCTCAGGCCTACTCAGTCTCTAACGGCGTCGGATACACCGACGAGTACCAGCAGTGGGGATCCTGGCTCTATCCCGGCTGCGACTACACCGCCGATCAACATTCCAAATTCAGCCTTAGCGGTACTCGGATGTCTGGATGTACGTTAACGTGGACGAAGCCGCTTGAGCGGCGCCGGTGTTCGCGGCGGATATCAGAGGACATCGCTCGCCATCGTCGATATCAGTAAGGAGGCGCATTCATTATGACTCGCATAAGAGTCCTCGCAGCCGTTGGATGGCTCGTTGGCCTCGCAATCGTTGGCTTGCCTATGGTTGGTGTCGGATTCACCGACATCGCCGGACTGGCTGGGAACGATGCCCACGCAAGCAGCCAGGCCCTGTCAGAAGGCGAGGCCGCTGAAGCCGCCGAAGCCTGGGCGACCAGCTACCTCGCCGAAACCCTTGGTACGCAGGTGGTCGTCGATGACCGCCCACTGGTCCTTACCGACATGACACGGGTCGACCTGCGGCTGGTGCAAGACACGGCGCGAGCGATGACCTCGATCGACTCGGCTGTCGTCTTTGGCGAGAAGAAAGACTTCTGGGTTGTGTCCTGGGAGCGTGGCGGTGTCGACAACGTTACGACGGGGCAGCCCGATGGAACCGCATATCTCAACGTTGTCGTCGCCGACGGCACTGGCAAGATCCTGTCCTCTGGCGCTGGGATCCGGCAGCCCGAGGACCAGGCGAAGGCCCGCGACCCCCTCCCTACGTTCGACGAGCGATTCGGCGAGTTCTGGGACAAGCACGACTCCCAGGCGCCCGCGTCAGCGCCATCGGTCGATTAACCGGTTCGCACCGGCCTGCCTCTCTTGCTGTCGCGCGCTGATGCCCTCGGCACCGCCGTCTCCCGCTGTCACCTGTCACGTATCACCTGTACCCTCGCGGGATGGCACGCACCCAACGCGGCTACCGCTGTAACGAATGTGGCCGCGAGTTCCCCGCGTTCCAGGGGCGGTGCCCGGGCTGTGACCGCTGGAATACGCTCGAGGCCTACGAGCGTGCCGCAGCTCCCGCGGCGACAGCGCGCCGGAATCCCTCCAGCCCGCTGCTCGTCCCCCTCACCGATGTCGCCGACGAGCCGGGCCGGCGGTACCGCACCGCCATCGATGAGTTCGACCGTGTGCTCGGTGGGGGGATCGTCCCGGGGTCGGTAACGCTCGTTGGAGGTGACCCCGGGATCGGCAAGTCGACGTTGATGCTGCAGGCGGCTGCTCGCCTCGCGGCCGGTGGAGCGCTGGTGGCGTACGTGTGCGGGGAGGAGTCGCCGCGGCAGGTCAAGCTGCGCGGATCGCGGCTTGGCATTGGCGGCGAGAACATCGTCCTCATCCCGGAGACGGGTATCGAGCAGGCGCTTGGTGCTGCCCTGTCTGCCGAGGCGGCCGTCGTCATTGTCGACTCCATCCAGTCAGTCTACGTCGAAGGCATCGAGTCGCGCGCGGGCGGGCCGGCTCAGTTGGCAGAGGCCGGGGCACGGCTCGTCGCGTGGTCCAAGGCGAACGACATCGCCACGGTCCTGACCGGGCACGTCACCAAGACGGGGGACATCGCCGGGCCGCGTCTGCTGGAGCACCTCGTGGACGTTGTGCTCTCGTTCGAAGGCGCCGAACAGGGGGCGCTGCGGGTCCTACGCGCCGTGAAGAACCGCTTCGGCGCGACGGACGAGGTCGGGGTCTTCGAGATGACGGGTACCGGCCTCGCCAGCGTGGACAACCCGAGCCTGGCGTTTGTCGGTGCGACGACCTCGATGGCATCTGGCTGCGCGATCACGGCGGTCATCGAGGGCACGCGGCCGATCGCGGTCGAGGTGCAGGCGCTGGCGGTGAACTCGCACCTTGCGGCGCCTCGTCGTGTCGCCTCGGGCATCGAAGCGTCCCGGCTGCACCTGTTGCTCGCGGTACTGGCCCGCCGTGCCGGGATCGACGCCGGGAACATGGATGTGGTGACGACGGTGTCCGCGGGCCTTCGGCTGCGAGACCCGGCGGCTGACCTCGCGATCCTCGTCGCGCTTGCATCAGCTGTCCGCGACCGGCCGCTCACGCCGCATACCGCCCTGCTGGGGGAAGTCGCGCTCAGCGGATCAGTCCGCCCGGTGCAGCAGGCGCAGCGCCGGCTGGTGGAGCTGTCGCGGCTCGGGGTTCGGCGTGTCATCGGCCCGCCGGGGCTCGATCCGGTCGAGGGCGTGGCGGTGGTGCCGGTCGCGACCGTTCGCGAGGCGATCGCGGCTGCCCTGTCTTAGGCCTGGCGGTAGGCTCTGTGGCGGATCACGATGCTTTGCAGGAGCCCGAGTGAGGCGAACAGGGTCACAAGCGACGAGCCACCCTGGCTGACGAATGGCAGCGGCAGACCGGTCACGGGGAAGAGGCTCAAATTAACTGCGATGTTGATAAAGGTCTGCGCCATGACGAAGACAACGATACCTACGGCAATGATCTGGCCGGACGAGTCGCCTGCGAACTGGGCCGCGCGGATGCCCCGCATCAGCACAACCGCGAAGAGCGCGAACAGCCCCATGGCGCCCACGAACCCGAGCTCCTCCCCGAGAACGCTGAAGATGAAGTCGCGTGTCGGTACCGCGAGGAAGCGGAGCTGCGTCTGCTCACCGTTGCCGAGGCCCTTCCCGGTGAGCTGTCCTGACCCCACGGCTATCTGCGACTGCAGGACGTTGTAGCCCTCACCGAGGGGGTCTTCGGTTGGGTCGACCAGGACGGCGACGCGCGAGACCTGGTAGTCCTCGATGGCGAATGTCCACGCGAAGGGCAGGATTGCGAGTCCGATCGCCGCGATTACGAGCAGGTGGCTGCGCTGGACGCCGGAGACGACGACAACGCCAAGCCAGATTGCGAGGAAGACGATGCTCGTACCGAGGTCTGGTTCGATGAACACGAGGGCAGCTACGGGCGCCACCATGGCGAGCGTGATCAGCAGCGTCTTCAGCTCTCGCGCATGGCCGCCCCGTTCACTCATGAAGCGGGCCATGGCGAGGATCGTCGCGAGCTTCGCGAATTCGGAGGGCTGGATCTGGATGGGTCCGACCGTGAACCAGCGCCGCGACCCGAACTCGTCGGAGCCGACGGCCAGGATCAGGATGAGCGAGAGGATGCCGAGCGCGTAGAACACCCAGGCGAAATGCACGAGGCGGTGGTAGTCGATCTGCGAAACAACGAGCATCCCGCCGAGGCCGATGAGGGCGAATAGCCCCTGGCGCACCACCGGGTTGCTGAAGCTCATCGGGGGGCCGTCGTATGCACCCCGTGACGCCGTGTGGATCAGGACGAGTCCGTAGACGACGAGGGCCAGGGCGGCGAAAGTCAGCATGTAGTCGAAGCGGTCCCAGCCGCGGAACCCGAGGGCGGTACGCGGTCCCCGTCCGAGCGTGATGCTCGTCACGGTGAGACGTTCTCGAAGTAGTACTCGAGGATGCGACTCGCGGCAGGCGCGGCGAGGTCGCCGCCCCAACCGAGTTCGAAGTAGACGGTGACGACAACCTCGGGGTTATCGTACGGCGCGTAGCCGGTGAACCAGGCGTGGTTGTCGTAGGTAACGCCGTCGCCGCGCAGCCGGAACTCCGCGGTACCGGTCTTGCCGGCGACGCTGACCCCGCTCACCTGCGCGTTCTTCGCCGCAGCCGAGGTCACCGACTGGAACATCCCCTCACGCACGACCTGGAGGTTCGCGTCGTCCACCGGGATCTTCTTCGTGTCCGGGGTGATGCGCGTGACGGTGCCGTCCGGTGCGATGATTTCCGTGGCGACGTGCGGAGTGACGAGCGTGCCGCCGTTCGCGACCGCGGCTGTCATGCGTGCGATCTGGAGCGGCGAGGCGGTGATGTACTCCTGGCCGATGCCCATGAAACAGTCGTTACCGTAGTACCAGTCTTGCTCGACCCCGAAGTTCTCGAGGCTCCAGCGGCGCTTCCATTCGGGGCTCGGGATGAACCCGGCAGTTTCGCCGTAGAGGTCTATCCCGGTCGTCGAGCCGAGGCCGAAGTTGCGCGCCCAGGTACCGAGCTTGGTTGCGCCCAAGCCCGGATAGACGCCGTCGAGCGACCCGCAGGCAACCATGTACATGTAAATGTTCGATGACCAGGCGATGCCGTCCCGGAGGGTCAGGCCGCCGTGGAACTGCCAATCGACCAGGGGGAAGAGTTCGCCGTTCACGTCCTTCTGCTCAAGCACCTTCGGGGCGTAGACGTAGGTACCCTGGTTGATCACGCCTTCTTCAAGCCCCGCCGTGGCGGTGACGAGCTTGAAGACCGAGCCGGGGATGTTCGCGTCGCTGATCGCGTGGTTCGTGAGGGGCTTACCCCACTCCTGTTCGACCCAGGCGGCAATGGTGTCCGCGTTGTCCGGGTCAGTGGGGGAGCTGAACACGTTGTTGTCGTAGCTCGGCACGGAGACGAGGGCGAGGATCTCGCCGGTGTTCGGGTCCATCACGACCGCGGCGGCATGGCTGGACCCGGATGGCCCGAGCTGGTTGAGAAGAACATCCGCGACGTGGTCTTGCAGGCCCGCGTCGATCGAGAGTTTCAGGCCGCTTCCGGGGGTGGACTCGATCGTGCTCAATGTGTTGATGACGCGACCGAAGGCGTCGGTCTCGTTCTGGGTCTGGCCGATTTCGCCGCGCAGTTCGCTTTCGTACCAGGCTTCAACGCCCGTCTTCCCGACGGGTTCGTTGATGTCGTAGCCCTGCTTCCGGAGACCGGCCACCTCTTCCGCGGACTGTGGCCCGATGTACCCGAGGATGTGGCTGAGGGTGGTACCTCCGGTGTACTCCCGCGATGGTGTGATAGTCAGACGCACGCCGGGCAGGTCGACGGCAGCCTGTTCGAGGATGAGGGCTTCTTCCTGGGTGAGGTCGCGCTTCACCGGGATCTCGGTCCACGGCTGGTCTTCTTCGTATTCGGCAACGATCGACTGGATCGCGAGTGCGGGCTCGCCGGTGATGCGCTCGAGTTCGCGGTAGATGAGGTATCGCTCGTCGGGGTCGTCGGGCAGGAAGTCGGGGATCACGCTTGC
Organism: Tepidiformaceae bacterium; assembly: GCA_051306275.1. Taxonomy (GTDB): domain Bacteria; phylum Chloroflexota; class Dehalococcoidia; order Tepidiformales; family Tepidiformaceae; genus JBPPMX01. The sequence continues at coordinate 6,029 of JBPPMX010000101.1, read as the reverse complement.
GGTGAAGAGCCCGGTGTTCTGTACGAGTGGGGCCCCGTTGCGATCGTAGATGAGGCCGCGCGCGGGGAGGATGTTCGTCGCGAGAATGTGGTTTTCGCGCGAACGCCTGGCGTAGTCCGCGCCCTGGATGATCTGCATGTTGACGAGTTGCGCCGTGAGGATGCCGAACAGCAGGACGACGGTCACCTTCAGCGCGAACAGATTTCCGTTCGGGCGCGTTCGGCTTGGGCCTTCGACGCGGCGTCCCGATCCGGGGCCATCCAGGAGACTCATCCGATTCCACCCCGCTGTACGTCCATTGGCCGGACTTCCCATCCTACGAACCGATGTGGGAAATACGCCACGGTAAGTAAAGCCCAGTCCAGTAGGGCGCCGGGCAGGAGGGCTGAGAAGACAAGCGTTGTCAGCGGCAGGTCGCCGCCGTTTACGAAGACGCCGGCCGCAAGCACCAGCCGTGCCCACAAGCCTGTCCCGAGCACAGTCAGCGCCACTCTCCAGTAGCCCGAGACCGGCACCGCCGACATTTCCAGCCAGCGGGCGAGGGGGAGGATCGGGAGGAAGGCGAGCAGGAGGAGCCCTGGGTCGCGGTCGCTCACGAAGCCGAGACAGACCGCCGCGAAGGGTACGGCGAACATCCCGGTGCGGGGCCCGGCGAAGGCCGTCGCGAGAACGAGCGTGACGAGGACCATGTCGGCGATCGAGGCGCCGAGGGGGAAAAGGGGTGCGATGGTTACCTGCGCGCAGACGGCAAGGACAACCATCACGACGGTGATCGCGATCTTCATTCGTCGAGGTCGATTCGCTGCGGAAGGAAGTTGGTGATGACGAGGACGGTTTCGACCGTAGAGAGCCGGACGATTGGCTCGACCTTTACGGACCGGAAGAGGTCCTGCGGAGTGCCTGAGACTTCGCTCACGATCCCGATGACCTTCCCGGGAGGATAGAGACCGCCAAGCCCGGAGGTGACGACACGCTCCCCGACCTTGATCTCGCCCTGCGCGCGATTGAATGTCAGCTGGTGGTCGAGCGTGCCGGCGACGTTCCCCTGTATGCGCGAGGTTTCGATCTCGGCGTTCACGATGCTTCGGCTGTCGCTCAGGAGCTGGACGTTTGCCTGGGTGGGGAGGACTTTCGTGACCGTGCCGATCAATGCGCCGTTCGCGGAAAGCACGACCTGGCCGTTCTGAATCCCGTGCTCCGAGCCGACGTTGATCCGGATGACGTCGTGTCCGATGGTCGAATCGCGCGCCGTGACGTTCGCCGGGAGGAGCTGCTCTGCCGTTGCCGCGGAGGTAATGCCGAGCGCTGCTTCGAGGTCGGTCACGCGCGCGGCTTCGTCCTGGAGCTCGGCCACGCGGACCTGAAGGCGCTCGTTCTCGAGGCGCAAGTCTGCGTTCTGGTTGCGGAGGTCGCCGAGCTCGCCGGCGTCAGCGAGGTAGGACGCTACGGGGTCGAAGACGCCACCGAAGAGGCGTTCGATGGGTGAGGTCACCCGCAGGAAGACACCCTGGAACGGCGACAGAACCCCAACCTGTCCTGCTATCGCGAGGAATACGGCCAGGGCGACCATGGCCCCGACCCACCAGCTATATCGCGTGAAGATCAGCATCGGCGATCCTCCGCGGTGGCCCGGCCGCTAGCGCGCTCCACGTCGGGTCGCGAGGCGCGACTGCACCTTCGCCAGCATGTCGGCTTCTTCGAGGACTTCGCCGGCACCACGGACGACGCACAGCAGCGGGTCTTCCGCGACATAAACGGGGAAGCGTGTTTCCTGGCTGAGGCGGCGGTCGAGTCCGCGCAGCATGGCGCCGCCGCCAGCGAGGGCGATCCCGTGCGCCATGAGGTCGCTGACCAGCTCAGGGGGTGTGACTTCGATCGACGAACGGACGGCCTCGACGATGGCTGCGATCGAACCGGCGAGGGCGTCGCGGATTTCGACGGTGCTGACGTCGACGGCTTTCGGAAGGCCCGTCGCGAGGTCGCGGCCACGCAGGGTGACCATCTCTTCGGGTTCGAGCGGCGCGGCAGATCCAGCACTCTTCTTGATGTCCTCCGCCGTGCGCTCGCCGATCAGCAGGTTATGCACCTGCCGCGAGTAGGCGATGATGTCCTGGTCCATTTCGTCGCCGGCAACGCGGATCGAGGTGCTCACGACCATCCCGCCGAGCGAGATGACAGCGACCTCTGTGGTACCGCCGCCGATGTCGACAATCATGCACCCGGCCGCCTCCATGACCGGTAAACCTGCGCCGATCGCGGCCGCCATGGGCTCTTCGATCAGGAAGCATGCGCGAGCGCCGGCGTTCAGCGCGGCGTCGTGGACGGCACGCTTTTCCACCTCGGTTACGCCACTTGGGATGCCGATAACGACGCGCGGCTGCGCAAGGAAGCTCCGCTCATGCACCGCGCGGATGAAGTAGCTGAGCATCTTCTCGGTGACTTCGAAGTCCGAGATCACGCCATCGCGGAGGGGGCGCACCGCGATGATGCTTGCGGGTGTCCGGCCAACCATCCGCTTTGCTTCCGCGCCGATCGCGAGCATGCGCTTGGTGTTCCGGTCGATGGCGACGACTGAGGGTTCGTCCACGACGATGCCGCGCCCGCGGACCATCACGAGTGTATTCGCGGTCCCAAGATCGATCGCGATGTCATGCGAGAGGAACCCGAAGAACCCGGAGAGCGGGTTTACAAATGCCAAGATCACCGGCCGGGGAGATAGAGTAGGGCCGTCAGCGTCGACTGCGTGACGTTCCGTCATTATAACCGAGTCTGCGCGTCGTGCGAGTCTCGCACATTTCACGCTTTACGATAGTGCCTCTACCTTTCCGAAGCGGCTGGCAGAAGCTGGCGGACGGCCTCGACTCCCCCTCCGAGCAGCTGGACGAACTCCGCCTCATCCAGCGTGCGCACACCGAGCTGTTCGGCCTTTGCACGCTTTCCGCCCCCTCCCTCGCCCGTCACGAGGGCGGTCGTGCTCTTCGAGACGCTCCCGCCGACCTTGCCCCCGAGCTCCCGGATGCGGTCCTCGGCGGCCTCCCGTGACATGGTGTCCAGCCGACCGGTAACGACGAGTGTGAGGCCGGTCAGGGGGCCTTCTTCGGCCACGGCCGCGCGATCCAGCCGCATGCTGACGCCAGCGTCGGCGAGCCGCCGAACGACCTCGCGGTTCTCTTCGCGCTCCCACCACTGCTTCACGCTACGCGCGACGACCGGGCCGATCCCTTCGACCTCCTGTAGCTCTTCTTCGCTCGCTTCGAGTAGTTCCTGGACGCCGCCGAAGTGCTGGACGAGCAGCCTCGCCGTTTCGTATCCGATGTGCCGGATGCCAAGCCCAAACAGGAGGTGCAGGGGCGGGCGTGTCTTGCTCTGTTCGATCCCGCCGATGAGCTTTTCGGCGCTCTTCGTCCCCATGCGATCGAGGGCGGCCAGCTGCTCGACCGTGAGCTGGTAGATATCGGCCACAGTCCGCACTAGCTCGGCCTGGTAGAGCGTGAAGGCCATCTTCTCGCCGAGCCCTTCGATGTCCATCGCGCCGCGCCCGGCGAAGTGTTCGATGAGCCGGATCGCCTGGGCCGGGCAGGCGGTGTTCGGGCAGTAGTAGGCCGCCTCGCCTTCGTCGCGGACGATCGCTGTGCCGCAGGCGGGACAGGCGGCCGGCATCGCGAACTCGCGTTCGCCGCCGGTCCGCAGGCTGACCACGGGGGCGACCACCTGGGGGATGACCTCTCCGGCGCGTTGCACGATCACCGTGTCGCCTATACGGATGTCCTTGCGGTGGATGTCCTGCTCGTTGTGGAGGGTGGCCATCTTCACGCGCGCACCGCCGACGATGACGGGGTCGAGGATCGCGAACGGGTTGATCGCGCCGGTCCGCCCGACGTTCACCGCGATGTCGAGCAGCTTCGTTGTGCGCTGCTGTGCGGGAAACTTGAACGCGGTCGCCCAGCGCGGCTCGCGGCCGACCGCGCCGAGCTGCTCCCACGCCGGGCGCTCGTCGATCTTGACCACGACCCCGTCGATGTCGTAGTCGAGCCGCTCGCGTTCCTTCCCCCACCAGGCGATGCGGGCACTCACGTCATCCAGCGATTCGTGCCGGCGTGCCTCGGGGTTCGTTCGGAAGCCCATCTCAGCGAGCCAGCGCAGGACCTCGAAGTGGCTCTCGGGGGCCGGGCCATCACACCAGCCGAGCTGGTAGAGGAAGATGCTCAGCGGACGGCTCGCCGTGATTTTCGGGTCGAGCTGGCGCACGGCGCCCGCGGCGGCGTTTCGCGGGTTGGCGAAGAGCGGCTCGCCCCGCTCGGCTCGCGCTTCGTTCATCGCTTCGAAGCCGCTTTTGGTCATGTAGACCTCGCCGCGCACCTCGAATCGTGGTGGGGGCGTGCCGCGAAGGGTGAGGGGGATGGTCTTGATAGTGCGCAGGTTCGCGGTGATGTTCTCGCCGCGGAGCCCATCCCCGCGGGTCGCGCCCTGCAGCAACTTTCCGTCGTCATAGACGAGCGCGACCGCGAGCCCGTCGATTTTCGGTTCGGTCGTGATGGGGAAATCGGAGCGACCCAGCCGATCACTTGCGCGCCGATGCCAGGCGGCGAGGTCGCCGTCGCCGAATGAGTTTGAGAGGCTGAGCATCGGAAGCCGGTGCTCGATCACGCCGAACGTCTCGAGTGGCGCCGCTCCGGTCCGCTGGGTCGGTGAGTCGGGTGTGATCAGCTGCGGGAACTCGGCCTCGATCGCGCGGAGCTCGTTGAGCAGCGCGTCATAATCCGCATCGCTCACCATGGGCGAGTCCAGCACGTAGTACTGGTAGTTGTGGATGTTCAGCTCGGAGCGGAGTTCTTCCGCACGGAGCTTCGATGCGAAGAGTCGTTCGTCCTGGGTAGTCACGGTCGTCCAGTATATCCGGGCCCGGGTGCTACACTGAGACGGCTGTGCCATCCCCCATCGTTGTCATCGATTACGACGCCGGAAACCTCCGCAGCGTCGAGCGCGCCCTCGCTCACGTCGGCGCAGACCCGTACGTGACCAGCGATCCGGGCGCACTCGCGGACGCCGCGGGCGTCGTCGTTCCGGGTGTCGGCGCCGCTTCGGACACGATGAGTAACCTCGAGTCGCGTGGCCTCGTCGGCCCGCTGCGCGAGTACATCGCGAGCGGTCGCCCCTTCCTCGGCGTGTGCATGGGGCTCCAGGCCCTTTTCGATACATCGGAGGAGGGCGACGGCCAGGAGTGCCTCGGGATCATCCCGGGGTCGGTCCGCCACTTCCGTCTCGAGGGCCTGAAGGTCCCGCACATGGGCTGGAATACGGTCACCTGGTTGCGCGAGCACCCGATAACGGAGGGCATCCCCAGCGGGAGCTACTTCTACTTCGTCCACAGCTTCTACCCGTCCCCGAGGGACCCCGATGTCGCGCTCGGTGAAACCGAGTACGGACGCACGTTCCCCAGCGTGGTCGCACGGGACAACCTTGTCGCCACGCAGTTCCACCCGGAGAAGAGTGCGGATGACGGCCTCCGCCTCTACAAGAACTTCGTGACGTGGGCACGCGCCGGGGGTGGACTCTGAGCTTCCAGGTCATCCCCGCGATCGACATCCGCGGCGGCCGCTGCGTCCGCCTGTTCCAGGGCGACTATGCCCGCGAGACCGCGTACGACAACGACCCCGTGGCGGTTGCCCGCCGGTGGGAGCGCCTCGGTGCGCCGCTGATCCATGTGGTCGACCTCGATGGCGCGAAGGACGGCGCGCCGGTGAACCACGAGACGATGGCCGCGATCTGCGCTGCGGTCTCGGTCGGCGTCGAGGTTTCCGGGGGCCTGCGGTCGATTGAACTGGTCACCGACGCGTTCGCTTACGGCGCGGCACGCGTGCAGCTCGGGAGCGCGGCTGTCCGCGACCCTGAACTCGTCCGCGAATGCGCTGCGCGCTTCCCCGGGCAGATCGTGGTCTCGATCGACTCCCGCAACGGCGACGTCGTCACCGACGGCTGGCTGACCGGGAGCGGACGTACGGCGCTCGACCTCGCGAACGAGATGGTGG
>JBPPMX010000100.1:0-3617 GCA_051306275.1 Tepidiformaceae bacterium | reverse complement strand
AGGCGGTGCTGCCAGGTGAGCGTGCTCGGGTTGCCGGTGAGCGGGTGGTCGGCGTCGGTCGCGGGCGCGACTTCGAAGTCGAAGTGCATGTCGAAGGCGCCGACGAACTCGACCAGGCGGGTCAGCTCCTCCAGTTCGAAGAGCAGGACGCCCCGACCACCGCCATCCTCGGTGAAGTGGCGCAGCACGCGGACGCCTTCCGGCGGCTGCCATTCGGTCAGCAGGCGCTGGGCTTCGGCGGCTTCGACCGGGGAGAACCCGGGGCGCACGCGGTAGCCGACGCGCAGGAGGTGGAGCATCGCCCGAGTGTAGCGCAGCCCGCCCCGAGCGAACTGCGAGACCGCCGTAACGTCCCGTGCATGTCGCGATAACCGGATGCGATCACATTCGTACTAGCGTGGACGGGCCGGGTGTTGAGGCCCGGCGCCACCCCACCAGCGAGGCGAACCATGGACACCCAGGAGACCGAAGAGACCCGCAGTACCTCCACGACGAGTCCCGACCACGAGCGCATCGCCGCGCGTGCCCACGCGATCTACGAAGAGCGCGGCGCGCACGATGGGAACGACCTCGATCACTGGCTCGAAGCGGAGCACGAAGTACTCCAGCAGGTGCATGGGGACGACCATCCCGCGAACTCACTTGAGCCTGAGGACGACATCCTCCAGCAGGAACCCCACATCGAGGAACACCCGATCGAGCTTGAGGCGGGCCGCATCGTCTAGGGCTAAGCGGCGCCTCAGTACGCGGCAACGCCAAGGTCGCGGAGTACGGCTTCGCGGCAGAGGCCTGCCGCTTCGGCCGAGGATTCGTCCGCCAGCAGGCGCGCGTAGTCCGCGTTCGTCGGCGCGTCCGCGATCCCTTCCCCGAATCCCGCTTCCCGGAGGCAGGCGCCCATCGCGAGCTGCGCTGCCTGGATTTCAGCCTCCGTTGCACGTGTCTGCCAGTCCCACGTCATCTGCACGTACATGTGGTGCTTCGTGATGCATGGCAGGTTCACTTCGGTCTGCCAATCCGGGTCATCGGGGACAAAGAAGCCGTAGCGGAAGCGCTTCTCGACTTCGTCGTACTCCGGCCACGACTGGATGGCGACGCCACTCTCCTCATAGCAGGCAAGGAGCGCAAACGTCGCGCGTTCGTAGTCCGCGAGGTCGATCTCGCCATCGCGGAAGAGCGCGACCTGTCCGTCATCGGCGTCCGCCAGCAGCTGATCGACACTGACATCTGGGCGCAGCGCCACGCGGATACGGGTATCGTCGCCCTGCGCTTCGCCGCCGCCCGTGCAGGCAGAGGCGAGGCACAGGGCCAAGGCAGCCGAAGAAACGAGCCTGCGGAAGCTCACGGGACGACGCCGAACTGGGAATACGTTGCGACAAGGCAATCTCTGGCAGGGCTCGCCACGTCCGGATCGGTGACCCAGGCTGTGAACTCTGCCGTGCCCACCGGGGGATGTTCGGCAACGTCCGACGCGCGAAGACACTCCATGATCGCCTCGCGTGCCTCCGCGATCTCTTCCGGAGCCGGCTGGTTCAGGAGCCCCCAGACCGCCCCGGCCATGGCTGAGTGCTGGAGGTTGCATCCATCGGCGATCGCGATGACCGCATCTTGCCGCCCATCGCTACCCGAGCCCGATGTGTAGCTGAAGCGAAGCCGGCGCTCGATCGGGTCGTAGGTCGGCGGCGTCCGGATCGCGAAACCTTCGGCGACGAGACATTCGACCTCAGCGAGGACCGCCCGCTCGTACTCGGCATAGGTGAGGTCGCCATCGTCCAGGGCCGCTCGCTGCTCATCGCTGACCCCCTCCCAACTGCTCGCGATGTTTGGCTGCAGTTCGACCAGCCACGAAGGGGCCACGTCCGGTCGGTCGGAGCCAGAACAGCCGCCGAGCGAGATTGACGCCGCTAGCAGCCCCAGCGCAAGTAGTCGTCGCACGTCATACCTCCTTGAGGGCGGCAGGACTGGTTCAGGCCAGCCGGGACTCGTTGCAGTATCCGTCCACACCGTCAGAACGCTGCCCCGGCGACATGCAGTCCGTACTCTTCGATGACAGGCTCGATGCACCCCCTGTAGCCCGGGTCCATCTGGCGACCCCGCGCGATCCCGTCGGGCGGGAATGCCACGTTGTCGAGATCGCGCTTGGCTGGGCGCAGCGGGACATCGTAACCTTCATTGATGAGGCATTGACTAACCTTCAAGCGGGCCTCTTCGATCTCGGCGAGGGACGGTGACGTGAACTCGATCCAGAGCGCCTGAACTACCGCGGCATTCGAGCTCAGGCAGGCACCAGCGATCGCTCCACGCTGCGGTGTGAAACTCGTCTCATCGAGATCGGGCGAGTATCGATACTGCCCACGCCCAACGAGGACGAGCCCCTTGCGGGGCGGACTCGTAAGGTGTGGCGGTGAAATGACACCGATCCCAGCCGTAGCCAAGCAGTTCACAGCAGCGAGAGTCACCCCTTCGTACTCCGCGAACGTCAAGACGCCATCCTCAAGCAATCGCCGTTCGGGTTCGCTGGCCTGCGACAGCGCATCGTCGAGGCGATCATCCGGAACCTGGATTGACGCAAAGGTGCGACCGCTCGGTCCCGCGGTGGGCTGCTGCTCGATGCTGGCCTCCGCGCCACCCCCGCACGCGCTCCCGACGAGAAGCCCGACGAGCACAACTGTTGGTGCGAATCGCGTAGCCAGCCATAGGAGGCCCACGTTCTGGTGGGCCTCCTGCACGACCGGACGCCCTAGTACGGAACGTAGCACGTGTACCAATCGCCCGCTTGCGACACGGGGACGGCGCAGTTGCCATTCACCCCGTAGTATGAGCCATCCGGCCACCAGATCGCGATGTCCACCCACCCCTGCCACCAGTGGTACGGAATGTAATACCAGTAACTGCCCGGGTTCGGTGTGTTGCCTGACCACCAGTTGCCGTAGTTCCCATATTGATTGTTTCCGGTGATACTTACGTAGCCAACTGTTGGGCCTTCGTAGAGGACGATCTGCTGCCCGCTCGACCCAGCCGCCGCCGGCACAATCTGCGCCAGCGCCAGCGCGCCCAAAATCATCGCGGCAAGGAGCCGCTTCTTCATGGTTAGCATCGTTGGTCCCTCCGACCTTGAACGGGCTGAACGAGTGGCCGCTCGCGCTGCCCTTGCCCTGCGGCGGTCCGCCGGGGCCCTGTTCCGCCGCGGACAGTAGTGTGTCCGGTACCCCCTTCCTTGTCCCGATCGCTGCGTATCATTTTGCAATCGCCATGTATCATTTCTGGGCTCGTCGCGGAGCCTCGTCAGCGTGGAGGTGGTACCACGACACGAGGAGTTCGTGGCACGGGCGCGCGCCAATCCCGTCGAGCAGGAGGGCTTCGGGCGCGGCTACCCTCCGCCGCACGGTCGCTGCGGTCCGCTCGATCGCGGCGCAGTTTGTGCCGGGCTACCTACCGAGCTCCACACCAGTTTCGGCCGCTACGTCTGCCACACACTGGAAGAAATTCGTCTCCGCCGGAGCACCAGACGCCATCCACTGGCCCCAGGCGTCCGTCCCGATTTGGGGCATCTCGACGCCTGATTCGGCCACGCACTGCTCCACCAGCACTTCAGCCGCCCGCCGCTCCTGGGCACTCGG
>JBPPMX010000099.1:0-9631 GCA_051306275.1 Tepidiformaceae bacterium | reverse complement strand
AAACCGGCGAGTAACCATCCAGCCATACCGTCCGAAACGAAGGGTGAAGAGCCCTATCCGCCCAGCGAGGGGTACAGGATGGTCCTCAGGAGAGTTTTGCGTCTGCGTCGACCGGCGCTGGTCGCATCGGGGGCGCTGCTGGCGCTCGTATTGATGTCAACGGCGTTGGCACAGGAGGAAGAGGCGGATCCGATCGCCGACCTGGCCGGCGACCTCAACAACGGCTGGCTGATGATCACGGCGTTCATCGTGTTCTTCATGCAGGCCGGGTTCGCGATGGTCGAGTCCGGGTTCACCCGGTCGAAGAACACGACGAACATCCTCATGAAGAACATGCTGGACGCCTGCGTAGGCGGTCTGCTGTTCTTCGCAATCGGGTGGGCGATTGCCTACGGCGTTGACGATGAAGGTAGCGCGGGCGGCTTCATGGGGAACGGTCAGTGGTTCCTCAATGACTTCGACGCGTGGCCAATGTGGATATTCCAGTTCGCCTTCGCGGCGACGGCGGCCACGATCGTTTCGGGGGCGATGGCGGAACGGACGAAGTTCGGCGCGTACCTGGTGTACACGGCATTCATTTCGGGCATCGTTTACCCGTTCGTGGTGCACTGGGCGTGGGATGTGAACGGCTGGATGACGGCGTTCACGGACGACCCGTTCATGGCGAACGGCTACATCGACTTCGCGGGTTCGGGCGTGGTCCACATGGTGGGCGGCGCGGCGGGGCTGGTCGGTGCGGCGGTTGTGGGACCGCGCCTCGGACGGTTCTCGAAGGATGGATCTTCGAACCCCATCCCTGGACACAACATCGCGCTGGGCGCGCTCGGCGTGCTGATCCTCTGGTTCGGCTGGTACGGGTTTAACCCGGGTTCCACGCTTGGCCTGTCTGGCGGGTTCTCGGAGATCGCGGGCAAGGTCGCAGTGAATACAACACTGGCAGCCTGTGCGGCCGCGGTGACGGGTCTGATCGTTACGAAAGTCCGGTACGGGAAGTACGACGCTGGCCTGATGATGAACGGCGTCCTCGGTGGCCTCGTGGGTATCACGGCCGGTTGCGCGACGGTGGAGCCCATCGGGGCGGTCATAATCGGCGCGATCGCATTCCTCGTCGTGATGCTCGTGGTCGACGTCCTGGACATGGTCAAGATCGACGACCCGGTCGGTGCGGTGCCCGTGCACCTTGGCGCTGGCCTGTGGGGCGTGATCGCGGTCGGCCTGTTCTCCAGCGAAGGCGGCATTGCGTTCGCCGGGTATGGGGATTCGGACTACGGCCTGTTCTACGGTGGTGGCGCTTCGCAGTTGATGGCTCAGCTCATCGGTGCGGGGGCGATCCTGGCGTGGACGGTCGGACTCTCGGCCATCCTCTTCATCGGGATCAAGATGACGATGGGGCTACGGGTGAGCGAGAAGGAAGAGATCGAAGGCCTGGACCTTGGGGAGCACGGCATGTCCGCCTACCCCGAGTTCGCGGCCGGACAGTACATCACCAGCACTGGTGGCAACGGCGGTGGCGGGTCCTAACCGGCCTGCTGCGGAATAGCTATCATTCGTGTGGGAGCAGGCTGGCCGTCGGTCTGCTCTCCCACGAGCACTAACGAGACAGAGCTAGGGAGACACAGGACGTGAAGAGAATTGAGGCGATCATCAGGCCGGAGCGGCTGGCCTATGTGAAAGCGGCGCTGGAAGAGCTCGGCTACCCGGGGATTACGATCACCGAGGTGAAGGGCCACGGAAAGCAGCGCGGCATCACGGAGCAGTGGCGAGGACGCCAGTTCCGGGTGGAGTTCCTGCCCAAGGTCTCGCTCGTCGTCGTCGTCGATGACGACGTGACCGAGAAGATCGTGGATGCAATCTGCGAGAACGCCGCGACGGGCCAGGTCGGCGACGGCAAGATCTTCGTATCGACCGTCGACGATGTTATCCGGGTGCGCACCCGGGAACGGGGCACGGCAGCGATTTAGCCGCGTGCCAGAGAGCGAATATCAGACAAAGCGCCGGGTCTTCACCCGGCGCTTTGTGCGTCTCATCGAGATGGCGAGATGGCGTCTGTTGGAAACACAGGCGTAACTCCACCGCAAATCGGCGGAAACGCCCCGGACATACCCTGATTGCGTGGGGGACACCTGCATCACGGGCGACCGAGGCTCCGGCCGCCGAGGACGCGAGTCGCCCTTCAGCCAGAACCCGCGGTTTTTGCGAGCGACAGGCAGCCCGTTTGCCGTTTCGCACGGGGGCAGTTCGAACGATGCCCTGCGGCACGACCTGACTCGCCGCAACGTGCGTCTTCTAAGCGCACGACGGCGTAACGCACGCATATGCGGGGGCGCACCACCCCGCACGAAGGTTCGGAATGGAAGAGGGGGCCGCATGACCGGGGAACCTTTCCCGCAGCGGGTCCAAGCCCTGCGAGACGCCTGGCGCGAACGGCGCGAGGTGAAGGGGCTGGCAAGCAACCACGACTACGGTTCGCAGTACGCGCTGCTGCTGACAATCCATCGCTGGGCGGCGCAGGCGGCGCACCAGATCGAGGAGATCTACGGCGCGGACATTGCGGTGACGGTAAGCCCGGCGCCGGACAAGACAGGAATTCCGGCGTTCCAGTTCGTGCTGGCGGACGCATACACCGTCAGCTTTTCGCTGGAGGAGCGGCGGCGGATGGGGAATTCGCGCTGGCACATCTCGGTATCGGTGGCAGCGGGCGGGAGCGGCGGGGTAGTCGCGGCCGGACCGGAGCGACGCAACGGGCAGTGGACGCGGGGACGGGTGGAGGACCTGCTGCTATCGGTGCTAGGAGCGTATGAACGAGCTATGGCCGACCGGCCAGCGCCGGGAAGCAGGGACATCCACCGGGAGGCCTCGTAGGCGACGGGCGGGCGCCCGCGGGCGAAGCCTATGGACGGTTGCGGCTGTTCTTTCGAAAGAGGGCCAGGAAGGCCAGGAAGAGGCCGATCGGGATGGCTGTCGCGAGGGCGAAGTAGGGCCAGTTGCTGGTGTCGCCCTGGTACTGGTCTTCGGGAGGGACGGGTGTGGCGGTTGGCGGGACCTGGGCGTGCGGGCCGGGGTCACCGGCGGAGGCAGGGACGGGCGGCTGAGCGATAGCACCAAAAAGCAGGAACCCCGCCGCGATGATTGCGGCGGGGCCCATGAATATCCTGCGCGGGGACACGGTGCTAGCGGCCTAGCCGACGACGCCCGGGGGAATCTCGCCGGCGCGATCCTGAATGGCCATGGCGGCGGGCTTCACGCTAACTTCGAGGAGTTCGGCGATATCGAAGACGCGAATGGAGCGCTTCTCTTCGTCGGGCTGAACGGCGGGGATGCCGTCTTCGAACATCTGGACGCAGAAGGGGCAGGCGGTGGCGACGATGGAGGCGCCGGTGTTGGCGGCCTCTGCGGCGCGAAGGTGGTTGACGCGGGTGCCGGGCTCTTCCTGCCACATGTTGCCGCCGCCAGCGCCGCAGCACATGCCGCGCTCTTTGGTGCGTGGCATCTCGACGAGGTTGGCGCCGGGGATGGCGCTGAGAACCTCGCGAGGGGCGTCGTAGACGCCGTTACCGCGGCCGAGGTAGCAGGAGTCGTGGTAGGTGATGGTGCTGCCGTTCATTTCCTTGGGCTTGAGGTCGCCCTTGGCGAGGAGTGTCTGGAGGAAGTCGGCGTGGTGGGTGACTTCGTACTTGCCGCCGAAGTCGGGATATTCGTTTTTGAAGGTGTTGAAGCAGTGGGGGCAGGCGGTAATGACGCGCTTGACGCCCATGTCGTTGAAGGACTGTGTGTTGGCCTCGGCGAGGGTGGCGTAGAGGAATTCGTTGCCGAGGCGGCGGGCGGGGTCACCGCTGCAGGTTTCGGACTGACCGAGGACCCCGAAGCTGACGTCGGCTTCGACGAGGAGCTTGGCGACGGCCTGGGTGATGGGGACGTTGCGCTCGACGAGGGCGCCGGAGCAGCCGACCCAGTAGAGGTATTCCTGGGAGCCATCGTAGGTGGGGACGTTGACGCCCTCTTCTTCGAGCTGCTCCTTCCAGGTTTCGCGTGTGAGCTGGGTACCGCGCCAGGGGTGGCCGCGTTGTTCGATGTTCTGGAGGGCGGCCTGGGCGGTCGCGGGGACGCGGGCCTGCTCCATGACGAGGTAGCGGCGCATGTCGACGATGGTGGGGACGTGTTCGATCATGACCGGGCATTCCTGCACGCAGGCGCCGCAGGTGCGGCAGGCCCAGAGGGATTCGTCCTTGATGTAGCCACCGACGAGCTCTTCCTTGAGTTCGGTCGACGGGTCTTTGCCGGCGATGAGGAGCGGGCCGGCGTGGTTCATGTAGGTCTTGAGGTCCTGGATGATGGCCATGGGTGAAAGCGGCTGGCCAGCCGTCCAGGCGGGGCAGACGGAGGTGCAGCGGCCACAGCGGACGCAGGTGTCGGCGTCGAACAGCTGCTTCCAGGTGAAGTCCTGGAGTTTGCCGGCGCCGAGGCCCTGGCCCTCTTCCATCATTTTCTCGAAATCGCCCATGGGGGCGAGGTAGAGCTGGCCGCCGGGGCGCTTGAAGAAGGCGTTGACGGGGGCGAAGACGATGTGGCGGAACTTCGTGAGGGACATGAGGGTGAGGAGGCCGAAGGCGGCTGCGACGTGGAACCACCAGAAGCCGCGGTGGAGGTCGAGTAGGGCACCCTCGCTCATGCCGCCGAGGACCTTTGCGATGACCCAGCCGCCCGGCGACCAGTAAGACCAGTTCTCGTTGCCAGCAGGGATCTCGTCGCCGCCGATGCGGAGGCCTTCGACGAGGAAGCCGGTGAAGAGGACAACGCCAAGGGCGCCGACGATGATCGCGTCTTCTGCCTGGCGCTTGTCCCAGGTGAGCTTGGCGGGAGGCTTGATGTAGCGGCGATTGACGGCCATGCCGATACCGACGAGGCCAATCACGCCGAAGAGGTCGCCGACGAGGCTGTATCCGAGGTAGATGGGGCCTTTGAGGAAGGCATGCTCGGCGTCGCTGCCCACGAGGAGGGGGAGGTAGTCATCGATCGCGAGGATCGCGGTGACGAGGGTGAGGACCGCGAAGCTGGAGTAGATACACCAGTGCATGACGCCGGCGTAGCGGTCATTCTTCACTCGAGAGGTGGCGGCGCCCATGGTCATCGCGTTGGTCAGGCGGGCGCCGATGTTCGAGAGGACGTTCTGGGACTTGCCGATGCGCCAGACGCGGAGGCGCTGGATGAAGACGGCGAGCACAATCGCGACGAAGGCCGCGAAGATGAAGTACATGACGACGGGCGCCTTGATGTTGAAGAACACCGTGCGCGAGGCGTCGGTCGTGCGGGCGGTCTCAACGGCGGATATTGCGCCGATGATCGCTACCGGGACGACATAGGAGGCCCAGCTCGCTCGGAGCCGGGTCCCCCTGCTTTGTGGCGTGACTTCACCTTCGGTTTGCTGCACCGTCTCCCCCATGTTCAGCCGCGGGTGCGGCAATCAGACGTGGTCGTTGGTCGGCGTGCCGTAGAGCTTGCGGAGGTCGTTCTTGAGCACCTTCCCCATGGCGTTGCGGGGGAGCTCAGTGACGACGGCGAGGTACTGCGGAGCCTTGAAGGAGGCGAGGCGTGACTTCGCGTAGGCGGTCATCTCGTCCGTGGTGATGGACTCACCGGGCTTGAGCACGAGGACGGCCTTGACGACTTCGCCCCACTCGACATCGGGCACGCCGATGACGGCAGCTTCGTCGATCTTGGGATGGTCTTCGAGGATGTTCTCGATTTCGCCAGCCGAGATGTTTTCGCCACCGCGGATGATGAGGTCCTTCTTGCGGCCGGTGATGAAGAGGTAGCCACCTTCGTCGACGCGACCGAGGTCACCAGTGTGGAGCCAGCCATCGATGATGGCGGTGCTGGTGGCGTCTTCCTGGCCGTAGTAGCCCTTCATGACGCGGTCGGAGCTGACGCAGATTTCGCCTTCCTCACCTGGGGGGAGGAGGTTGTTGCGCTCGTCCATGATGCCGATGGTGACATCGTCCATGGGGCGCCCGACGGAGCGGAGGCGGGATTCGCGAAGCTCGGTGTCGACGCTGAGGTCGTGATCGTCGGGTCCGAGGAAGGTGAGGGTCGAGGTGGACTCGGTCTGCCCGTAGGCGTTCATGAGGCCGACGCCCTTCGGGGGGAAGATGTCACACGCCTTACGGACGACTTCGTACGGCATCGGGGCGGCGCCGTAGGTGATGAGCTTGAGGGTTGAGAGGTCGTACTTCTCGAAGTCTGGCATTTCCATGATCCGCTTGAGCATCGTGGGGACGACCATGGAGTGGGTGACGCCCTCGGTCGAGACGGCCTGGAGCCAGAGCTCGGGGGTGAAGGCCGGGAGAATGACGAGTGTTCGACCGCCCCAGATCGACGACATGAGGGCGGTGGCGCCCGCGATGTGGAAGAACGGGACGGATGCGAGCGTCTTTTCGTGGATTTCCGGATCCGCGGGGCTCATCGTGTTCGTGACGTAGACGGTGAGGTCCATGTACGTGAGGACGACGCCCTTGGGAAGCGCGGTTGTGCCGCTGGTGAAGATGAGGATAGTCGGATCGTTGTCGTCGATCTCGGTGTAGACGTCCTCGTCACTGGCGTTCGCGATGAGCTGGCTGTAGTCGAGGTAGTTGTCCTTGGGACCGTCGTAGCTGATGAAGTTCCGGGTGCCGGTGAGGCCTGGCCGGATCTTGTCGAGGAGGTCGGCATAGCGATCGGAGACGAAGACCGCGACGCAGGAACTCACGTTCACCATGTGGGTGAGTTCTTCTTCCTTCGAGCGGTAGTTGAGCGGCACGAAGGTGACGCCGAGTGCGGCACAGGCGTAGTAGGTGATCACGTATTCCGCGCTGTTGACGGACATCGCGGCGACCTTTTCGCCCTGCTTAATGCCAAGCGCGGACATGGCGTTCGCGAGCCTGGTGGTCTGGCCGGCCATTTCCTCGTAGGAAAGCCGCTTGCCGTTTCCGCCGACCTCAACCAGCGCCTCCCGGTCGGGGACAACTGCGGACGAGATCTGGAGGAACTCAACTGTATTCAATGGAACTGCTCCGAGGAATTGATTCGTGGAGGGTCTTGCGCTGGGGGATTCTACCCGATGGGCGCGGGTTTGGGCGAGCTAGAGGTCGGGGCAGTCAACGGACTGGGTGAGCTGAGTCGCTGTCCGGGCGGTGCAGATGCGTTCGGAGAGGTCGACGACGAGGCGGCCGTCCTCGCGGATCGAGGTGGGGTGGTGATCGAGGTTGAAGCCTTCGGCGCCGAGGAGGACGCCGGTCAGGTCGTAGATCGCATCGTTGCAATCTTCCGTGAAGATGACTGTAGCACCGTCTGCAGCCGGGCTGAGGGATTCGCGCACGGCGTCGTAGCGGGCGGCGATGGTGGGGTCGCCTATGGAGACGGAGCGAACCCGGCAGCGAGCGCCGGGGGTGGCACGGTTCGGCTGATCGAGGTTGTTGAGCGCGTGGAAGGTGCCATCGCGGAGGCGGACGATGAAAACGTTGTCCTCGCCGAGGTAGGTGACACTGCCGCGGGCATAGAGTTCGGCGGGATCGAGGACGAGGTCACCGGCGTCGGCGCCGGATTCGAGGAAGGAGACGCAGGAAACGACGGCGATGCCGAGGACGGCCAAGCCCGCGAGGAGCCCGAGGCAACCGAGAAGGACCGGGGGACGCGCCGGGGTTTCTGCCCGCTGGTACTGCACAGATCAAATCGTGAGATGTCCCGGGAGATTCGTCCAGCCGCGGGATCACAGAGGGAAGGGAAGGGCGCGCGGTTCGGCGAGGGCTGCGCGGCGGGCCATGACGTCGGCCGTGGGGCGGGCGAGAGTTGTCTCGACGAGGGCTTCGAGTGCTGTGTCGAGGTCCGCGGCGGGGGCAGTTGCGTCGACGAGACCCCAGCGGAGGGCGGCGGCGGATTCGATGGGTTCGCCGGTGATGATCATGTGTGCGGCGATGGCGGGCGGGATTGTGCGGGGGAGCGTCTGGGTGGCGCCGGCCGAGGGGATGTAGCCGAGCGTGACTTCCGGGAGACCGAAGGATGCGTCATCGGATGCGATGCGAAGGTCGCAGCAGAGGGGGAGTTCGAGGCCGGCGCCGAAACAGAAGCCGTGCATCCGGGCGATCGTGGGGATGGGGAGCGTGAGGATGGCGGGCCAGAGGTCGCGTTCGTGGCGGGCGCGGCGGGCGGCGATGATGCTGGGTGAGGTGCCGAACTCGGAGATGTCGGCCCCGGCGCTGAAGGCTCGGCCTTCGCCGCGAAAGACGAGGAGGCGGAGGTCCGGGATTTCGCGGGCGGCCTGGACGTAGGTCCAGAGGAGGTCGCGCATCTGGAGGTTGATCGCGTTGAGGCGGTCAGGCCGGTTGAGGGTGATCGTGGCCACGCCGCGGTCATCGACATTGAAGAGGACGGGCTCGGAGGTGGTCATAGTCCGCGATAGACCTCGCCGCGGGGGCCGATGGGCTCAATTAGGACAAGGAGTCGTTCGTCAATTGGATAGTAAATGATCCGAAGGTCGCCCAAGCGGGAGGAGCACGCGCGCTCCGGGTGCCGAAGGGGTTTCGAGATCGACGGGTCGCGCGGATCCGCCGCGATGCGATCGAGCCTCTGCGACACCCGGAGGGCGGCCCTCGCGTCGAGCCGAGCGAGATATGACTGCGCACTGCGGGAGAAGCGCAGCTCCCAGGTCATCGCTGAAGGCTGGCCTTCACTTCTTCGAGCGTCGCGTAGTCCCCCGCTTCCATCTCCGCGATGGTTGCCTCGAAATCCCGAAGCTCTTCGGGCGTCAGCTCATCGGGATCCGACTGCATGAGGATGCGGTCGAGGAGTTCGGCGACCTCGTCGTCGGACATGTGGTCAATGACGTCCTGGAGCTGTTCGCGCAGTGTCATGCGACCAGTATACCGGGGCTATTCGCGCCAGTCGGGCTTCTGGATCTGGCTGCGCTCACGGCGCTGGATGCCGCGGGCGAAGTCCTCGTTGGCCTTCGTGACGAACTCGCTCATGTCGTCGGAGCCGAGCTTCATTGATGAGGCTCGCCAGCGCTTGAGCTTCGCACGATCTTCGTCGGAGAGGCCGGCTTCTTCGGCCATGTGGTTGACGAGAAGGATGAGGGCTTCGTTGAGTTCGTCGTCTGTGAATCGAACGTCCATGGCTACTTCTTCACCGTTTCGTACCAGCCACCGGTCTTCTTGACGCGGCGCATGAACTTGGCATCGATGTGCTTGTTAAGGCCGACGTTGATGTCACCGGTGAGCTTCTGGAGTTCGGCGCTGGCCTCGTTGCGGTCGGAGCGCCAACGGCGGATGGCGTCTTTGCCCGCTTCGGAGATACCGGAGTTATCGATAGCGATGGCGGTGGTGAGCATCATCAGCGACCAGGCCTCGGGCTCTTCGAGCATTACGATCATGGTTGGATCCCCTTCCCCACGCGGAGTGTACGGCGGCGCCCGCTAATGGGTTCACTCGCCAAGGAAAATCGGCTTGCGCTTCTGGACGAACGCGGCAACGCCTTCGGATCGATCTTTTGTCGTCTGGAGGAGCAAGGTCAAATCGGTTTCGAAGCGAAGGCCGTGCTCAAGGTCGAGGGGGAGCCCGCGCCAGATCGCCTCTTTGGCGAGGCGGACCGCGATTGGGCCGCG
>JBPPMX010000098.1:0-5195 GCA_051306275.1 Tepidiformaceae bacterium | reverse complement strand
GAACCGGCGCCGGAGATCTGGATCACCGATACGACGTTCCGGGACGGGCAGCAGAGCCGTTCGCCGTATTCGGTCGAGCAGATCGCGCGGCTGTTCGAGATGCTGCACCGGCTGGGCGGGCCGAGGGGGATGGTGCGCCAGTCGGAGTTCTTCCTGTACACACGGAAGGACCGCGAGGCGGTCGAGCGCTGCCAGGAGTACGGGTTCCGGTTCCCGGAGATCACGGGCTGGATCCGGGGGACGCTTGGCGACTACGAGCTGGTGCGTTCCGCAGGGTTGAAGGAGACGGGGATCCTGACCTCGCTCTCGGACTACCACATCTTCAAGAAGCTGGGGTCGACGCGGGAGAAGGTGATGGCGAGCTACCTCGAGGTGGTGGACGCGGCGCTCGCGGACGGCGTGATCCCGCGGTGCCACATCGAGGACAGCACGCGGGCGGACTTCTACGGGGTCGTGCTGCCGTTCGTCCGGGCGCTCATGGATCGCGGGAAGCAGGCGGGCATCGAGGTGAAGGTGCGATACCCGGACACGATGGGGGTCGGAGTACCGGACCCGCACGCGGCGCTCCCGCGAGGGATCCCGCGCCTGACATACCTGCTGCGACACGAGGGCGGGGTGCCGAGCGAGGCGCTGGAGTACCACGGCCAGAACGACCTGAACGCGATCATCCCGAACGCGGTCGCGGCGTGGCTCTACGGGACGAGCGCGAACAACGGGACGCTGCTCGGCATCGGGGAGCGGAGCGGGAACACGCCAATCGAGGCGCTGGTGTTCTGGCTCATCGGGCTGACGGGGGAGACGCACGGGATTGAGACGACGGTCATCTCGGAGATCGCGGACTACTACCGGGAGATCGGTGAGGTGATCGACCAGCGGCTGCCGTTCGTGGGCGACAACTTCAACGTAACGCGGGCGGGGATCCACGCCGACGGGATGATCAAGGACGAGGAGATCTACAACCCGTTCGACACCACGGCATTGTTGAACCGACCGCCCGGGGTGGCAATCACCGACAAGAGCGGCGCGGCGGGATTGCTGATGTGGATGCAGAAGCACCGGCCGCTGGAAGCGGCGGGCATCGACAAGCGCGACCCTCGGGTGGCGCGACTGCTCGAGATCGTGACGCGCGAATTCGACGACGGGCGGGTGACGAGCCTGGCCGACGACGAAGTACACGCGATGGTGGACGACGTGTTCGCAGGTGCGCCCGTGGGGGCGTAGGCAGCGCCCGGACCGGAGCCGCCGTTAGCGGAATCGAGCGATGATGCGGCGGAGCATTGCCACAATGCGCGAGGGGCGACGGCTGGCGCGGGACGCGGCGACATCTCGCGAAACCTCGGCGCGGATGGCGTCCGCATCGAGGGGCGCCTGGATCGGACTGCCGCTGCCCCAGCGAGAGAACATGCCGCCAGTATATGAGGGCGCGGTTCCCGGCCGGGCGCACGAATGGCGTATCCTTAGGAGATGGCGATCGACAAGTCCCCGGGGCGAACGAAGGCGGAGGTGGTGTACGCGGCGCTGCAGGAAGCGATCCTGTCGGGGCGGCTGGAGCCGGGCGAGCATCTGCGGCAGGAGGAGGTGGCGGAGCAGTGGGGGGTTTCGCAGACGCCGGTGCGCGAGGCGTTCCGAAGGCTCGAGAGCGAAGGGCTGGTCGAACACGCCCCGAATCGCGGGGTGGTGGTGCGCGGGATACCGTGGGCGCCGCCAGCATCGCCGATGGAGACTCTTTCAAAGCGGTGGAACGAGCTCGTTAGCGACCCGGAGTCGATCCCGGGCAGTGACTTCCCGTAGTAGGTGACAGGTTAGAGGTTAGAGGTTAGAGGTGATAGCGGCGGTGGTGCGGAGCCGGATGTGGTGGAACGGCGCCGATGGGCGAAGGCAAGTGAGGTCAGTTGCGGCGGGTTAGGGAGTGGAGGAGGGCGGAGATGGCGGCGAAGGTGGCGCCGGCTGCGACCGCCCCATAGAAGAGCGTGCGTGGTGCGCTGCGGGACGGGCTCGCGACAGCCGAGGGCACGGTGTGTTCGGTGGGATTGTAGACGGGGAGGTGGAAGCGGCCCTGATCGGAGTCGTCGGGGGCGTCGGTGTCGATCCAGCGCGGGTGGGGGTCTTTGCCGTCGGCGTGTTCGTGGGCGACGTTGCCGAGGCGGCGTCCGGAGGGACCTGTGGGACCGGGTTTGCGTGGCATTAGCGCGACCTCCCGGGCCGGATGGTGGTGGGCCAATGACAACGATTCGTTAACAGCGAGGTTCAGCGGCGCCGGGCGACGCGGTGGCCCTGGGTAGTCAGGAACGCTTCGACGGAGGCCCAGATGCCTACGAGGATGAAGATCGGCGTGAGGAGGTACATCTCGGCGGCGAAGGTGATCGCGGCGAGCGCGATGAGCACCGCGACGCGGAGCCAGGCGATGAGAGGATGCTTCGGGCGGAGGATGGGGCGAAGGACAGCGGGGACGGCCATGTCTTGAGGGTAACGGATCAGCTTGATCGCGCGGCGGTTCGGGCGGCCCGAACCGTCCGAATCAACCAGAGAAGTGGCCGGGGCAGGTCCCAGTCGAACCGACACCACGAGTGATCGGACACGGTCAGCCGACGCCGGAGAGGTTTTTCTTCTTGCTGGCGACGTAGTCGACGAGGATGTACTCACCGAGCTTATCCGGAGTCGTGTAGAAGACGCGGCCCTTGTTGAGGCGGGCGACCTGGTTCACGAAGTCCTTCAGGTAGTAGTTGCGGTCGAGCATGAAGGTGTTGATCGTGATGCCCTTCTGGGTGCAGCGCTTCACTTCCTTGAGGGTCTCGCGGATAGTGACGGGGCTGGGGGGATAGGCGAAGTAGCTGCGGCCCCGCTCGAGGTGGGCGGTGGGTTCGCCATCGGAGATCATGATGATCTGACGGGTGCCCTGGGTGTGCTTGGCGAGGAGCGACTGGGCGATCATGAGGGCGTGGTGCATGTTCGTGCCGAGGACGGATTCGTCCCAGCGCACGTAGGGGAGCTGGTCGGCCTTGAGTTCGCGGGCGTAGGCGCTGAAACCAACGATGTAGAGGCTATCGCGCTGGAACTGAGACGAGATGAGGTTGTTGAGCGCGAGGGCGACCTTCTTGGCGGCCTGGAAGCTGCCGCGGAGGGCCATCGACCAGCTGAGGTCGAGCATGATGACGGTGGCTGTCTGGGTGATGAGCTCGGAGCGGTGGACTTCGAAGTCGTCGGGGCGGAGGCGGATGGGTACGCCGGGGCCTTCGCGGTACATCGAGTTCATGATGGTTTTCTGGATGTCGAGGTAGAAGGGGTCGCCGAACTCGTACTTCTTCGACTCGAAGGTGCGTTCGCCGCCTGTACCGGAATCGCGGATCTCGTGCTTGCCGAAGGTGTCCTTCTTGAGGTCGGCGTAGATCTCGGTGAGGGCGCGCTGGCCGATCTTGCGGGTACCGCGTGGGGTTAGCTCCCAGGCGTTGCCCTTCTTGCGGATGTAGCCCGCCTTTTCGAGGATCTCCATGAACTGGCGGAGCTGGTCGAGGGTCTCGCGGGCCTCGGGACCGAGGAGTTCTTCGACCTTGTCGGCGTCGATGTCGTCGATGTCGCCGCCGTACTGGGTGCGCTCGATCTGGCGTTCGATTTCGTCGATGGACTGCATCTGGTCCATGAGCTGCATGGCTTCTTCGAGGCCGATCTGTTCGTCGCCGCGGAAGGGGTACTGATTGCGCAGTTCGCGCATGGGGAACATGTATTCGAGGTTCCCGGCGAGTTCGTTGAGCGCCTGCTGGAGCTGGGGGTCACCGACTTTGTCGGAGAGCAGGTCCTGGAGCTGCTGGCGCATGTCGCCGGGGAGCGAATCCATGAGGCTCTGCATCTGGCCCATCTGGTGTTGCATCTGGGCGATGAGGTCATCGAGTGACTGGGGCGGGTTGTCGCCGAAGAGGTCGCCGTACTGCTGCATGAACTGGTCGAAGTTCGGCTCCTTGCCGGACATCTTGTCGTGCAGCATCTGGTTGAGGTCGCTGACCATGTCCTTCATGCGCTGCATCTCTTCGGGCGACATGTTGGCGATCTGGTTGTACATGTCGTTGAAGAACTGCTGGGTCATGGCTTTCTTGAGCGATTCGAGGAGCTCGTTGAAGCGCTCCTGGGCCTCGGGATCCATGAACTCGTAGTTCTGAAGCTCGCGCACCTGACTGGGGACGTCTTCGGGGAGCGCCTGGAGGAAGTCCTTCTTCTTGTTGGCGATGTTGCGGAGCATTTCGGCGAACTCGGACTGCTCGTCGCCGCCGCCGGGCTGCTGGCCACCGGGTGAGCGCTGGCCCTGCTGTCCGCCGGGTTGCTGGCCCCCGGGCTGCTGACCTGCGCGGGGGCGCTGCTGGCGTCCGCCCTGCTGGCCATCCTGGCCGGCCTGCTCGCCGCCAGATTCCTGGCCTTCACCCGACTCGCCTGATTCGGAGCCGTCGCCCTGTTCGCCTTGCCGTCCCTGCTGGCCGGCCTGGGGCTGACCGTCCTGCCCCTGCTCGCGCCGCTGCCCGCCTGCTTCCTGGAGGCGCCGGTCGAGGGTGCCGCTTTCGAGGTTGAGGATCTCGTCGAGTTGCTTGCGGAGGTCGTCGAAGATCGAGCCGAGGTTGAACTTGTCGAGCTGCTGGCGGCGCTGCTGGCGGAGCTGTTGGAGGAGGTCGCGGAGGCCCTGCATTCGCTGGCCATCGGGTTCGCGCATACCGCGCTGCATGAGGTTGCGGAGCGCGTGCTGGAGGTCACCGAAGTTCATGAGGTCGTCGGTGAGGTTGTCGAGAATTTCGTCGGCGCCGAGGGGCGCGACTTCCTGTGTCCCATCCCACATGGAATAGCGGAAACGTGATGGCATGGCAGCCTCCAGCGGGCGCGAACGGGCACCCCGGTGGGCTAACGGTAGCGGAATCGGAGGGGCCTCACAATGAGCCGTGCCGGGAGGGAAGGCGCGGACGGGGTGAGGCCTTTACGCTTGCGGGGCGACGCCCTGCTCGGGTCGTGAGGGGACAGTGGCAACGGACGAGGCCGCGGCGATTGGAGTTGGGCATGCCGCGCCGGGAGCGGGGGAGGGGCCAGCGGGGCGATCGGTGCTGCGGCTGGCATGGCCGATCATGGCCGAGCGCTTCTCGCTGGGGCTGATGACGGCGGTCGACGGGGCGCTTGTGGGGCGGTACGTGGGGGACGACGCGCTCGCCGGGGTGGGGATCGCG
>JBPPMX010000097.1:0-2204 GCA_051306275.1 Tepidiformaceae bacterium | reverse complement strand
CGTCTCGAAACCCCGCTCCGAGCTGCACTGGCGGCACGTCAGGTACCACGCCCAGATCGCAGCGGGCGGCCGGTTGTACTGGACCCGCACCTCGACCTCGAACGCCGCGACAAGCCGCTTCATCTCGCCCCAGGGCGCCGACACGAGGTGTGTATACGCCACGCCACCCGGCCGTTCGATGCCGCGCATCCCGGAGGGCACCCCCTCCACCTCCAGCATCACCGGACGTCGGAACCGTCCCTCCCCGACGAGCAACATCGCCCCCTCCGGTACCAGCGCCCCCGTGGCCATCGCCTTCCGTGCGAGGTCTTTCCGCGCCGAGTCGTAGCCGAGTGGCACACCCATCACCGCCGGGATCGATGTGCTCGCGAACTGGATGTCGCTCCAGTCGCTCTCCACGCGATCCCAATCCTCGGCCTCCAGCCGCGGACAGTCGCAGGTCGCTTCTTCCGGTCGTTCGTCCTCGTCTGCGCTCACAAGCTGAGGATACCAGAGCCTCCCACTGCCTTCCGGGAGCGTATGCGACAGCCGATAGTAGACTGAGCGAGCCGGCGGCGAGGCCGCCTGCCCCCCACGGAGTGAGCTATGTCGATCATGCCCCAGCGCCAGTACGGCATCTACGTCACCATCGCGATCGCGCTTGTCGGCGGAATCGTCGCCGGTGCGATCCTCTTCACCTCCAGCAAGGCCAGCGAAGTCGACCTGACCTCAGCTGACCTCGTCCCAGACGATGCCGCGGTCTACTTCGCCATCAACACCGACCTTACGTCCGACCAGTGGGTATCCGCATTCGACCTGATCCAGCGCATGGGCGAGGACGATCCCGAGCAGGACCTGCGCGATTCCGCCGGGGAGAATGACCTCGACTGGGAAGAAGAAGTCGCGCCATTCCTGGGCGGGAACGCGTCCGTCTACCTCAAGGGCTTCGACTTCGCGACGTTCGCGATCACGGGCGCCGTCATCCTCAAGGCCGACGATGCCGAAAAGGCCCTCGACGTCATCCTCGATAACACAGGCGACTACGAAGAAGACACCTACGCCGGCGTCGACATCTTCGTCGACGAGTTCTCCGGATTCTTCGCCACCCGCATCGGCGACCACGTCGTCGTCGCCATCGATGAAGGATCTCTCGAAGAAGTGATCGACGTTCACAACGGCGACATCGAACCGCTCTCGAAGGTCGATGGCTTCATCGAGCTCCGCAACGAACTCACACGAAACTTCCTCGGCTTCGTCTACGTGAACAGCGATGCGCTCGCTGGCGACCTCGCCCTCGACGACGAAGAGGTTCGCGACGCCCTCGAAGAAGCCGGGGTCGGTGACCTCGTCTTCCAACCGGTGGCGGGGGTCATCGGCGCGAAGGGCGACGCGTTCGAGTTCCAGGCCGCGGCCATCGGCGACCCGGGGACGATCAGCCCGATGAGCGAACCCCGCGAGTCCCGCTTCGCAACCCTCGTCCCCGCGGACACCGCAATCTTCGTCTCCACCGCCGGGATCGCCGAGGTCTGGACTGCCATCCGCGAAGCCGCCGGCGACGAAATCGACGACGCCATCCGCGAGGACGGCACCTACCGCGACCTCGATGATGCCCTCGAAGACGCCGGACGCGAGATCGGGCTGGAATCGCTCGAAGAACTCATCGCGCTATTCACCGGCGAAACCGCTCTCGCTGGCTGGTACACCAGCGATGCCGACGAGGACGGCGTCTTCGTCCTCCTCGCCGAGGTCGACGACGAAGCCGCCGCCCGCGACGTCATCGAGCGCATCGTCGAAAACGAAGGCACCAACCCGGACGAGGAGCAGATCGCTGGCGCGACCGTCCTCATCTTCGAAGACGAAGACGGCGAGCCCGTCGCGATCACGGTCCAAGATGGCTACATCGCTCTCGGCGACGTCGAAGGCGTCCGCGCTGTCCTTGAACGTCCCGGTCCCGTCCTCACCGAGCGCGACATCTACCGCGAAGCGGTGGCACAGATGCCGTCGAGTCTCGGCTCCTACATGTACATCGATATGGCACGCGTCCTCCGCCTTGCGGAGGGCGGAATCCCAGCCCAGCTCGACGACGCCGAGCGAGTGATGGAAGGGCTTATCCTCAACTTCGTCAACGAGAACGACATCGTCCGCGTCTCGGGCGCGCTCACGATCGCGGAGGACTAGCCTCGCCCATGCTCCTCGCCGCTCGCCTCGCTGCCGGGCCGCTCGCC
>JBPPMX010000096.1:0-2024 GCA_051306275.1 Tepidiformaceae bacterium | reverse complement strand
CGTAGAGCCTGCGGATGAGCAGTCGCTCCGTCGCCATCCCCAGCCCCGCCCCAACCACGAACGCCATCGGGATTGCGAAGATGAAGTAGTACTCGATCCCCCCAGTCCCCCAAAGGTCCTTGAACCAGTTCTGCGAAACGTATGCGCAGTACGCCCCGGCCATGACGAATTCGCCGTGCGCCATGTTGATCACGTTCATCAGCCCGAACGAAAACGCCAGGCCGAGTGCCACAAGGAGCAGGATCGACCCGAGGCTCAGCCCGTTGAACAGCTGGGAAAGGTAGATATCCATACCGCGCGCGTCCCCTCAGTACAGAAACCGTGGTGGCGGGCAGACGCCCGCCACCAGAACGTTCTTCAGGCGAAGCCCGCTAGGACTGCTTCTCCTTGGCGAATTCCTCGCCCCACTCGTACGTCTCGAGATACGGGTCCGGCTCCACCGGGCCGTCCGTCTCCCAGATCGTGTCGATCAGGGCGTCCTTCCGGATCTTTCCGATGCGCACCGTCTTCGAAATGTGGTGGTTATCCTTGTGGACCGTCACCTTGCCTTCAGGCGCCTCGAACGTCAGACCCGACATCGCTTCCTTCACAGCCTCGACCTCGACGGTACCGGCCTTGTTCGCCGCCATCGCCCACAGGTGCACGCCGATGTACGCCGCTTCCACCGGGTCCGACGTCGGGCGCTGCTGCCCGGCTTTCTTCGTGAACTCGTGGTAGGCCGGCACGAACTTCTTGTTCGCCGGGGTGTCCACCGTCTCGTAGTAGTTCCACGCGACCAGGTGGCCTTCCATCACGTCGCCACCAATCGCGACCGCCTCTTCCTCGGCGATCGAAACCGAGAGGATCGTCAGGTCGTCCGCCGTGATCCCCTTGTCCCGAAGCTGCTTGAAGAACGCCACGTTCGAGTCGCCGTTCAGCGTGTTGTAAACCACGTCCGGCTTCGCCGCCTGGATCTTGCTGATCAGGGTCGAATACTCGGTGTGACCGAGCGGGGTGTACTCTTCAGCGACCGTCTCCGCGCCTGCATCGTCGAGCTGCGCCTTGATGATCTTGTTCGCTGTCTTCGGGAACACGTAGTCCGATCCGACGAGGAAGTACGTCTTGTGGCCCTCTTCGAGCAGGTACTCGATGCTCGGAACGATCTGCTGATTCGTAGTCGCGCCGGTATAGAAGATGTATGGCGACGACTCCAGCCCCTCGTACTGCACGGGGTAGTAGAGCAGCGCCTTCTCCGATTCGAAAACCGGCAGGACCTGCTTCCGGCTCGCCGAAGTCCAGCAGCCGAAGGTCACCGCGACCTTGTCGTCGTTGATCAGCTTCTTCGCCTTTTCAGCGAACGTCGGCCAGTCCGAAGCGCCGTCTTCCACAACGAACGAGATCTGCTTGCCGTTCACGCCGCCTGCGGCGTTCACCTCGGAGATGGCGAGCTTCTCGGCCTCAACGACCGCGACTTCGCTCACGGCCATCGTGCCGCTCAGTGAGTGGAGGATGCCGACCTTGATCGTTTCCTCATCCCCACCCGACGGGGCTTCGTCGTCATCGTCGTCCCCGCCGCACGCGGCAGCTACTGCGGCCAGCGCCGGGGTAGCTGCCAGGAACGCCCCGGCCTTGAGGATCCGGCGCCGCGAGAACGCACCGCGCAACGGTCGTTCTTCGGGTAGTCCAGGCTCAATTTCCGTCAATGCTATTCGTTCTCCTTCTGATGTTCCCTGCCCCGGGCGTGTGCGAGGTGCCTGCACACCGCGCGCCCGGGCATTCACGGAAACTTAGACAGGAGTGGTTTCGAACGTGATTCGAACATGTGAACAAAAGTTAACAGCTGCGTTCTTCTCTGGACGCTCCGATGCTGCGTCACGCGCCCATAGCTCAATCGCACGTATGACATCCTGTGCATCGCCCAGCGTCCGGCACAGTCCCCGGTACACCACCCCGCCCTCGCGCAGCCGCGAAACCCCCCCGATCGCTCCCGTTTCACCGGTTCGCGCGCTCATCGTTTCGATCTCGCCCTCCGTCCACGCGCCCGC
>JBPPMX010000095.1:0-3169 GCA_051306275.1 Tepidiformaceae bacterium | reverse complement strand
GAGGTCTTCGACGGTCGATCAGCGGGAGGGCACGATGAGTATCTTCGCGGCCGAGCGGGGACTCGAGCTCCGCCAGGCTCTCCGCGGTATCGTCCTTCTGCCCGACGACGAAGGCTATGACGATGCCCGTCGAACGTTCAACGGGATGATCGATCGACACCCCGGCTTGATCGTCCGTCCGGCGGGAGTCTCTGACGTCCTGACCGCGGTCTCCTTCGCGCGGGACCTGGGTATCCCGATCGCCGTCCGTGGCGGCGGCCACAACGTCGCCGGCAAGGCCACCTGCGACGACGGCATGATGATCGACCTCGCGCCCATGAAGGGCATCTTCGTCGACCCCGAAAAGCGCGTCGCCTTCGCCCAGCCCGGCCTCACCTGGAGCGACTTCAATCGCGCCACCCAGCTCTACGGACTCGCCACCACCGGCGGGGTCGTCGGCACCACCGGCGTCGCCGGACTCACGCTCGGCGGCGGCCTTGGATGGCTCATGGGCAAGTTCGGCATGGCCGTCGATAACCTGATCGGCGCCGAAGTCGTCCTCGCGTCCGGCGAGGTCGTGACCGCCAACGCCACCACGAACCCCGACCTCTTCTGGGCCATCCGAGGCGGCGGCGGCAACTTCGGCGTCGTCACATCCTTCCAGTTCCAGCTTCACCCCGTCGGCCCAATCATCTTCGGCGGCCTCCGCGCCTACCCCTTCGACCGCGCGGCCGAAACCCTCGCCTTCTATCGGGACTTCACCACCCGGCTCCCCGACGAGATGACCATGTTCGCCGCCCTCACCCACGCGCCCGATGGCTCTGGGATGAAGCTGGCCGCACTCCTCGCCGGTCACGCGGGGACGATCGAAGAAGGCCAGGCCGCCTTCGCGGGAGCGGACGCGTTGAGCGAGCCAGCCATGGACGCCTTCGGCCCGATTCCTTACGCCGCCCTCAACGGTATGCTCGACGACGGCTTCCCGAAGGGCGCCCTCAACTACTGGAAGTCGAGCTTCCTCACCAACCTCTCGAACGATGCCATCGCGATCCTCATCGAGCAGTTCGCCAAGTCACCGTCGACGATGAGCAGCCTCGTCCTCGAGAACTTCCACGGCGCCGTTACCCGCATCCCCGTCGATGCCGTCGCCTACCCCCACCGGGCCGAGGGCCACAACCTCGTCATCGCCGGCCAGTGGCTCGAACCCTCAGAGACCGCCTCCAACATCGCCTGGGTGAAAGAGACCTACTCCCGCCTCGAACCCCACTTCGCCCACAGCCGCTACGTGAACTACATGCCCGACGACGAAGCCCCCGGCGCGCTCAGCGACGCCTACGGCCCGAACTACGCCCGCCTCCGCGACATCAAGCGGAAGTACGACCCATCCAACCTCTTCCACATGAACCAGAACATCGCCCCCGCCTGACCCAGTGGCGCGGTCGCACCCCGGGCCGCGCCCCCACCACCGCTGGTTCCGTCAGTCCCCGAACGCCGCATCCGCCCTGTACCGGTGCAGCGACCCCGCATCTCCGCGTAGACCGCCCCGTCCGCCCTGTACCGGCGCAGCCACCCACATCCTCCTCCGCAAAGACCGCGACCGTCTCGATCCCCAGCTCTGCCGCCGT
This sequence comes from Tepidiformaceae bacterium, assembly GCA_051306275.1. Lineage (GTDB taxonomy): Bacteria > Chloroflexota > Dehalococcoidia > Tepidiformales > Tepidiformaceae > JBPPMX01. Next base: position 1,568 of record JBPPMX010000095.1, on the reverse strand, counting down.
CCGCATGATCCGGATCGCAATCTCACCCCGGTTCGCGACAAGCACCCTGTGTCCCGCCATAGCGCCCTCCAGCAACATCGACGCCGAAGCATACGCGCCCTCCCCCAAACGAGAATGCCGGGTTCGCCTACGGGTTGCTGAGGGTGGGCAGGCCGATTATCTTTTGGGTTGAGCATTCTTCGGTACCCAGCACGGGCACCATCCGCGTCTGGGTAACAGCCCCCCGCTCCTGCCGCCCAGGAGGATGGGCTGACCGGGGCACGTCACCTTTCCTGTGGTGGCCCGTTAGCCGACGAAGCTCGACGACTACCTACTCCCCGGTCGGGCGGCGACCATGGGCAGGATGGTGTCGTGTTCGGATTGCCTCTTCCCCTCACCCCTGGAAACTTCTACGCGCTCTGTTTGGTCGCGATCGCGTCCGCCTGCTTCGCGGTGATGGCATTGTCAGGTGCGGGACTTGACGTACAGATTCTGTCGGCGGGTGTCGCCCTCGCGATCAGCGTCGCGGTTCTCCTGCTTGCGCACATGGAGCGCCCTCGATAGGCGGGGCTACCTGTTGTCAGCAACGCGCCGCCGACCGACGCATCGCCGACGTTGGACGAATCAACCGTCTGAGCGCGGGGACTCCCGGTATGCCGCCTCGAAGAGTTCGGTCAGCACCTCGGTCTTCGAGCGGAGATCGTCCTTCACCAGGCGGATCCGGTATCGACCCCACCGGGAGTCGTAGTCCATCACGTCCAGTCCCGAGGACTCGATTATCTCGCTTCGCTCCTCAGTGTTCGGAAGCCGGACTTCCACCCGAATGGCGTTCTTCAGGGGCTTAAACACCACGAAGTTGTTAGGCAGCCCATCCTTGGCGAGGCCTATGTAGAACTTGTTGTATTTAAGCTCAAGCATCGGATCGAGCGTATTCACGACACTCATCAGTTCGTCGGCCATCGCCACCGTGGACTTGGTGCCTCGCTTCTCCCAATACGCGCGATCCGTTACCTCGTGAACCTCTTCATCCTCATCGACGAGACCCAACCGCACATGGTCCAGGACCGTCGTGAACATCAGCGATACGGCATCGCCGACCTGCACCGCGCTCATTTGGATGGCGACAAGTGGAATCATCCCGTTGAAGAGACTTATCACGTTGAGGAACCGACTAGTAATTTCTTCTGCGACGATGACAGCGGTGTGTTCGTACTGCGGGTATCGCTTTCGCTCGATATCCCAATACTCGATAGTGCGGATGATGTGAGATTCGTCCGTCTTTCCAAGTTGGATCTCGACTTCGTATCGGCGACCGCCATCGAGTTCTTGCAACAAGAGGTCGAGGCGTCCGGCGCCGGGATGAATTCGCTCCTTGTCCTTCACCACGATGTCGCCGAGACCGAGGATCGCTGGGTCCTCGGCTATTCGCTCCTGCACCCAGCTTTCACGCAATTCAGGGCGCTCACGGATAGAGACCTTCTTGAGCTTCTCGTACCGCACGTTGAGTCCTCTCATTCGTTGGCCATTGGCCTCTCGCGGAAAGTATGTCTCCAACGGTATCGAGTCAAACCAGATCACACCCGTTCGCC
>JBPPMX010000094.1:0-5255 GCA_051306275.1 Tepidiformaceae bacterium | reverse complement strand
GCGATTCCCGAAGGCGAGTATCGGCAAGTCCTGCATCCGCTTCAAGCGCCTCTCCGATGTCGATGTCGAAGCGCTCCGCGATGCCCTGTCGGAGAACCTGGCCCTCATGCGCGCGCTCGAAGGCCGGGGAGATGGCGGCGTGACACTCCTCGGCTAGCGCATCGGCCCCTTTCAAGCCCTTCCCCCGGCGGATCATCTTCGCGGTCCTTGCCGCGATCCCGTTGTGCAGTCGTGCTCCGCTCCTCGCGGCGAACGACCTTTCCCTCCTGCGGCAGCCCCGGCAACTGGGAGACCTTTGTTACGGCAGTGAGCCGACCGCGATGCCCGTGGTGCGCGCCGCCAGATACGTTCGCTATGTGGAACCGACAAACTTTGGCCACCAGGGAGAAGCCATGAGCACCGACCTCGAAGATATGCGCCAGGCCATCGAAGACCTCAAGACCGCCCAGGCGGTGCAGGCCGCAGCCACCACGGGCGCCCAAGCGACCCAGGCTGCCGCCACCGCAGGCGCGCAGGCAGCGCAGGCGGCCGCAACCGCCGGACTGATGGCGACTATGGTGACCGGATCGGTTGCCCTCATCGTCGGCATCTTCCTTGGCGGCTTCATCCGCGGGAAGTAGCGCCGGCGGAGCGTGACGGGGGCTCTCCAGAGCTCCCGTCCGCCACCTCTCCCCAGGAGCTCCCTGCAACCAACCGTCCGAACCCCCATACTGCCCGGATGCGAACGATCGGCCGTGCGACTGCTGGATTGATCGCCCTCGGCCAACTCGTCTTTCTGGCGGTCTCCCTCTACCAGTCCGCGATCACCCTGCTCGGGCGGCGGCGCGTCGCTCCGGTCTACGCCCCTTCGCTCGATTCCCCCCTCCGCTTCGCCCTCGTCGTGTGTGCCCGCAACGAAGAGGCCGTCATCGGCGGCCTCGTTACCGGGCTCGTCGCGCAGGAGTACCACCGCGACCGCCTCGAAGTGATCGTCGTCGCCCACAACTGCAACGATGCGACCGCCACCATCGCAGCTCGCGCCGGCGCCCGGGTCGTAGAGCTAACAACCGAAGCCAGCGGTAAGGCCCTCGCGATGGTTGCCGGTCTCGAAGCGGTTGGCGACGACACGGACTATGTCGGCATCTTCGACGCCGATAGCCGCGTCCCCGCCACCCTCGTCGCGACCGTCGCCTCTGCCCTGCACGGCAGCGACTGCGTCCAGGTCGAGACCGTCCCCCACGAAACCGACGACTGGCTCGCGACTGGCTACGGGTTCGGCCGCCGGGCCCGCAACCTCTTCTGGTGGCGCCCGCGTGAAGCGCTCGGCCTCGGCACGACAATGAGTGGCTCCGGCTACTTCATCCGGCCCGCAATCCTCCGCGACCTCCTCGCTCAGGCCCACACCCTCACCGAAGATCTTGAGCTGACCGCTCGTCTCTACGCGGGCGGCGGGCACGTCCGCTACGTCTCTTCGACCTACGTCCAGGTGGAAGAAGCGCACAGCCTCGCGGCCTCGATGAAGCAGCGTCTCCGCTGGGCCCGCGGCCACATCACCGTCATCCACGATGCCTGGCCTTCCCTCCTCCGCCAGTCCGCACGCGGGGACCTCCGCGCCTTCGATATCGCGATCTACCTCGTCATGCCGACGCGTGTCCTCACCCGCACCGCGGTGACCGGGTCCCTCGGCTGGGCGCTCATCCGCGCGCCCGGCGCCCTGCCACTTTTCCCCGTAGTGCTTGGTTTCGTCGGCGAATGGGTGCTGCCAAGCGCCATCGCGCTGCGCGAAAGGCTCGTTCCGGCGAACATGCGTGGGGTGAACCTCGCAGTGCGCCATGGCGTGCTTAACCTGCTCTGGTTCCCTATCGGGCTCTGGGGACTTATCTCCGCCCGGGCGGTTGCCTGGGACCCCGTGCCACGCACCGGATCACCTGAAAACGAGGGTTCCCTTGCCCAGCGGAATTGAACTCTTCGCCATTCTGTTCTTCGGATTCATCGTCCCCGCCGTCATCCTCGTCTTCGTCGTCGGGGATCGACGCCAATCCCCGGCCTGGATCGCCTGCGCCCTGGGGAGCTGGGTCGGCGCCATCATCGCCATCGCCCTGATGGTCCGCGCACCGCGCGGCGACGAGAAAGTGGCGCGGGTGGCCGGCGAATCGAAGCAAGCACAGACCGCATCCGCGCACGACCTCGATCCCGACGAGCCGATCAAGCCATATTCGCGCAAATGGCCCGGCCCGATCACGAAGCGCGAACGCGACGCAATCATCGTCTTCGCCGTCTCGACCCTCGCCCTGCTGGTCGCCTGGTTTGTCCTCATTTCCCTGCGCGCGCCCCTCAGCTCCGTCGACCTCGCCATCGTCCGTGACCCCGGCCTCCCGCTCCTCTTCGACCCGGGCGTCGAGAATCTCGTTAACACGACGCTCATCATCGCGCTCGGGGCCGCCGGATATTTCGGCTGCCTCTGGGCACTGCACCGCGGCTTCCGCCATGCCTTCCCCATCGCCATGGCCGTCGTGATCCTCGCCTCCATCGCCCTGATCCCCGCGAGTCCACTTACTTCGCCCGACGCCACCCACCTCGCCTCCGATGTTCGCGCGCTCTGGCTCCACGGCCGCTATCCGACCGCCGACAACGGTGTCCCGGCCGTCGTCGCTGCGGAAACCGGCGACCCGGTTGCGGCTCTCGTGAACGACTTCGAAAACGCGCCATCGAGCTATGGCCCGGTTGCCTACCTTGCCGGCGGCCTCTCCCTCCCCTTCGTCGGCGACAACTTCCGCGCGAATATCGCGGGCGTGAAGGCGGTGGCCGGCCTCTTCCTGGTGCTCACTGCATTCGTCGGTGGTCTCGCAGCGCGGCAGATCGGCCGTGACCCCGCGGTCGTCGCGGCGCTAATCGGCCTGAACCCACTCATGCTCTGGGAGTTCCCCGGGAACGGACATAACGACACGATCATGACCGCCTTCGCCGTCGCGGCCGTCCTCTTCCTTGTGCGCGAACCCTGGCGCGATCGCGCCGTCGGCGCGGGACTCGGGGCCGCCTCCGTCCTCTCCAAATGGGCACTCGCGCCCGCCGCCCCCCTCGTCGGCGCCTACTGGTTCCCGAGGTTTCGCCTGCTGTTCGCCGCACTCGTCCTCGTTGGCGGGGCGGCCCTCGTCTACGTCGTCCTCGACCCCCCGCGTGGCGTTGGCCCAGCCGCCGTCATTACGCGTGGCGGCTGGGCCGTCATCTGGGACTGGCTCGGAGGTTCCGATAACGTCGACCGCCGCTGGATCGTCGGCGCTGCCTACGGCACGTTCATGGCGATCGCCGCCTACATGACCTGGCGTGCTCCGCTACGGAACGGGCAACAGCTCATTGCAGCCGCGGCGATCCTCCTCTTCTTCTTCATCTTCGTTGGCTACGCCGGCTACCGCCCGTGGTACATCGCCTGGTTCTTCCCACTCGCGATGATTGCCGGGGTCCGCTGGCTCACTCGCGCCTCAATCGTCTTCACCTTCGGCGCGTTCCTGATCGTCCTTGCCGCGAACTGGCAGTCGAACATCGTCGTCGACATGAACATCTCTCAACCCATCCAGAAGGCTTCGTTTGTTACCTGGGTCGCCGTCGCCGCCGTCGCGCTCGGGACATGGTGGTACGACCGCGAAAAAGCCGGGACTGCCGTCGCCGCTCCAACCCGCCGCCGGACGCAGGCACGCCGCAAGCCCATCCGCTCGCGCTAACGGCCTAGTGCACGAAGCCGGGCTGACACGTCCGGCAGAAGCTCGTCACCCGCTGGTTCGCCGTGATCTCCGAGATCGCGGCGCCGCATCTCGGGCACGGCTGCCCTCCCCGCCGGTGGACGCGCATGAACTCCCGCCGCTCTTCGTAGTCGAGCACATCGCCGCGCACCATCTTCTCCCGCACAAGGGGCGTCGCCCACGCCATCACCGCGTGCGCTGCCCCGTAGAGCTTCCGCAGGTCGTCATCCGAAAGCTCCATCCGCGTCGCGAACGGGTTGATCTGCGCCTCCCACAGGATCTCGTCGCTGTACGCGTTCCCAATACCCTGGACGAACTCCGCGTTCACAAGGATCGGCTTGATCCGCCCGCGGTACTTCTTGATCAGCGCCAGCCAGCGTTCTTCCGTCAGGCTCGAATCGAGCAGGTCCGGCCCGTTCGCATCCCAGTTCGGGATAATCCCCAGCGATTCCCCGGGCACCAGGTACACCTTCCCCATCACCCGCTCATCCACGTAGCGGAACTGCTGCCCGCCCTCGATGTCCATCCACAGGTATGCCCGCGTGTGCCGCCTCGTCTTCGCCGGGACGTATTGGAAACGCCCGGTCAGCATCGGGTTGATCGCCAGCACCCGCCCGGAGGCCAGTGGAAACAGCACGAACTTCCCATGGCGGAGCACGTCCCCGAACACATCGCCCGGGAGTGACTCGCGTAGCTCCTGCGCCGGCACCCGGAACACCGCCGATGGCTTCGTCTCGACCGCCACGATGCGCTTGCCCGCTACCTGCTCCGTGAAGAACCCACGGATCGCCTCAAGCTCCGGAATCTCAGGCATGGCGAAAGCCTAGCACGCCCGGTTCGCAAGGTTCCCATTGGCCTTGTGGTTGAATCAATACTGTGCATAGGCACGGCCTATGGGCGGAAATCTATCGGCTGGAGCTGAGGGATTCACCAGTGGCAGACAACTATTGGACGCGCACGGTTCGCAATCGCTATTCGCGAAGGACGGCCCTTCGCACTGGAGGCGCGGCCACCGCCGGACTCGCAGGTCTCGCGCTCGTCGGCTGCGCGACGACGACGACGGCGGAGACGCCGACCCAACCGCCTCCATCTCCCAACCGACCACCGACACCAGTGCCCGGCCGAAGCGCGGCGGCCTCTATCGCTGGGCATGGCAGGGCACTCCGCACCTCTACATCCACCAGGACTCGATCGCGGGCGCAACCGCGATCATCACCGCGACCTACAACCGCGTGATGCGCTTTGAAGACCAGGCCCAGCTTCCCGCGCGGAAGTCGCCCTGTTTGAGCGGCGGCGGGAGTACAGGCCTCGAGTGTTGTCGCCACAATTCGGCCGATACCCTATCTGCCTATTGACAATCTACCCTATCTGCGTATTCTTTCGGGCATGAGACGCAAACCCGGGACGCTCATCCCCATCGAGCTCGCGATACTCTCCGCTGCGATTGATCTCCGCACCGGGGGCGAGGACGAATTTCACGGCTACGCCATCGCTCGCAGCATGCGCGGCGACGACGAAGGCCGCCAGCTCACCGGCTAC
>JBPPMX010000093.1:0-4509 GCA_051306275.1 Tepidiformaceae bacterium | reverse complement strand
GCGATTCGACCGGGGGCGGCGGCGGCGATTTCGAGGATGTGGGCGTTCTGCTCGTCGATGTCGCGCTGGGAGCTGAAGGCGAAGCCAGCGGCAGCGGCACCGACGAGCCCGGCGCGATCGAGTTCGGCGAGGAGGTCGTGGCCGGTGGCTAGCTTCGCGGCGGGATCGGTATAGAGCTCGGCGAAGGTGGGGCCGCGCTCAGCGAGAGCTTCACGCGTGGCGACCTGGCCGGGCGCGAAGATGTGGGTGTGGGCGTCGAACGCGAGCATAGAGAGGGAGGGTACCGCGCCTCCGGGGTCTAGTGACAGAGTTCAGCACGGATAAATCAGGTACACATCCGATAGACGATCTCGAACATGAGCTCACAGCCCATGTTGAGGTTGTCAATGGTGAGGAACTCGTCGTTGCCGTGGAAGCCGGCGCGTTCTTCCGGACTGAGGAGGCAGGGGATAAATCCGTAGGCAGGGATGCCGCGAGCGCGGAGAAAGCGGTTGTCGGTGCCACCGACGGTCATCCCGGGTACGACGAGCGCGTCTTCGAACGCTTCGGTGACGACCGACTGGATCACCTGGAAGAGCTCGGTGTCCCAGGGCACGGCTTCGGGCTGATCCTGGGGCGGGAGGTAGTAGTCGACGGAGACGCGGGGGTCGTCGATCGCGGCGATGACCTGCTCGCGCCAGTCATCGCGGAGCTGGCCGGGGAGGAGGCGGCAGTCGATCACTGCCTCGCTTTTCGCGGGGATGACGTTGGGGCGGATGCCGCTGTCGATCATCGTGAGGTTGAGCGTGTTGACGAACATCGCGTGGAGTTCAGGCTGGGCAAGGATGGTGGACTCGACGAGGTCCGCCTGGTCGAGCGACGGGAAGCGACCTGCGGCAACCATCCGCTCGAGAAAGGCTGTGGTCTCGGGCGTGAAGGTGAGGCCGCGCTGCCACTCGCTGAGGCGGACGAGCGCCCGCGCAAGGCGGACCGCGGAGTTGTCCTCGTGCGGACGGCTACCGTGGCCGGGCGTGCCAACGGCAGTCAGCCGCATCCAGCAGATGTCCTTCTCGTTCGTAGCGATGTTGAAGAGGCGGATGGGCTGGCCGGACCACTGGGTAATGCCGCCACCACCTTCGGAGAGTTCGAACTCGACGTCGACGACATCCGGGCGGTGCTTGCAGAGCCACTCCATGCCGTAGACCGAGCCAGCTTCCTCATCGGGGACGGCGAGGAAGACGAGGTCGCGCTTGAGGGGGATGCCGAGGCGCCTGAAGAGGACGAAGGCGATCAGCTGCATGACGCCGCAGCCCTTCATATCGACGGCGCCACGCCCGTAGAGGCGGCCTTCGCGGACGACGCCTTCGAAGGCCGGCATCGTCCACTGGGCCTGTTCGACGGGGACGACATCGGTGTGGTTGCAGAGCATGAGCGGACGTTTGCTCCCGTCACCTTCGAGCCGGGCGACAAGCGCATCACGACCGGGAAGGATTGGGATGACCTCGAAGGGGATTCCTTCCGCTTCGAGGATGCCGGCGAGGAAGCGGGTGGCCTCGGCTTCGTTTCCAGGTGGGTTGGACGTGTCTACCTGGAGGTAGCCGACTAAGAGGTCGAGTGCCTCGGAGTGGAGTGCGGGCCAGTTGATCGGGGGGTGCATCGCCGGGCTATACGAGGCGCGCCGGGAGGGCGCCTTCGAGTTCGAGGAGTGCCTGCTTCATCGCGAGTCCGCCGCCGAAGCCGTGGAGGCTGCCGTCGCTGGCGATGACACGGTGGCAGGGGAGCCAGAGCGGGATCGGGTTCGAGCCAACCGCGGCACCGACTGCGCGGGAAGCGCCTACGGGACGACCGACGTGGCGCGCGAGCCAGCCATAGCTACGGGTTTCGCCGCGAGGGATGTTGCGAAGGGCGAGCCAAACCTCGCGCTGGAAGGTGTCGGAGGGCGGGAGGTCGACCGGATAGTCGTCGAGCGAAGCGCCGCGACCTGCCGCATATTCCTGGAGGAGCCGCGTGACTTCTGCAGCGCGAGGGTCGTCGCGCGGCTCAGCGCCGAACGCACGGAGTTCGGCGAGAGCGGTGTCGACGGACCGGTGGAAGAGGGTGGCGTAGCGGATGCCGCACTCGCTGAGGGCGACCCCAGCGGCGCCCATCGCAGTCTCGGTGGCGACGGCGACGAGGAGCGCGGACCTGACGGTCACTTAGGCGCCTTGCGCTTCCATCGAAGGATTCGCTTCAAAAGGACGCCGCGCAGCGAGCGGTAGGACTGGTCGACCTCCGCGTCGGTGACCTGGCGGGCGTCTGCGCGACCGTAGCGCGACTCCTGGTACCCGGACGCGAGGACGTTCGCGTCGGAAGGGCGCTCGACTGCCGTGCCAACGCGCCGGGACCATTCGCGCGGAGTCTCGGAGGATGCCCCATCGAGACCGGCCCAGCGGGAGAGTCGCTGGACGCGTGCCCACGCGCGGGAGCGCCCTTCGAGACCAGCGAGGCCCCAGTTCCAGGTGATGCGTCCCGCGATGGTGACTGCAACGAGGACCGTGAGGATGGCGCTCATCGACCAGATGAGGATCCACGGCGGGCCGCTGGTGTTGATCGTTTCTTCGTCGAGGGCGTCGAGCGCGCCCTGGTCGACGACCGGGCCGAAGTCGAGTTCGTCCACCGGGATCTCGTCAGGGCCAAGGCCGCTGGTGTCGCCACCGGGCTGGAACGGGGTTTCGCCGAGGGAGGAGGCGCCGCCAGCGGGGCGGTCGCTCGTGGGGTTGAAGGGGACCCAGCCGTAGCCCGGGAAGAAGACTTCGACCCAGCTATAGGCGTCACTCTTGCGGACCGTGTACTTCGTCTCCTCGGCGGAGTCGGCATCGAGCGCGTAGCCAACGGCGATCCGCGACGGGATGCCGAGCGTGCGGAGCATGACAGCCATGGCCGTGGCCTGGTAGTCGAAGTAGCCGGTCTTGAGGTCGAAGAGAAGGTAGTCCACGGTGTCGCGACCGGGTGGGGCTGTGGGGACATCGAGCGAGTAGGGAAGCTCGCGCAGGTAGTCCTCGATCGCGACGGCCTGGTCGTAAGGGTTCCGCGGGGTCTCTCGAACGAGACTTAGCGTGAGGTTGTTCACGCGAACGGGGAGATCGTCCGGGGTCTGGAGATAGCGTTCGAGTACCCAGTTGGGGTAGTCGGTACCAGCCTCGCGAAGCTGATCAGCTGTCGCGCGACTAACCGACCCGATAGCGTTGTACCCATCCCCGTCGTCAAGGCCACGGGTGCTGCGTACATGCTCGATATCAGAGAGCTGACCTTCGGGCGCGGCGAATGTGGCGGTCTGGTTCGTCCCAAGCGGAGTTCCAAGCGTGAAGATCGTGTTCTCCTTGTCGATGACGGTGACGCGGAGAATGCTGGCGACGCGGGATTGGTAGGCGGACGACTCGTCAGTCGCAGTACCGCCTTCGACGCGGGTCACTTCGCGACCGGTCGCCTTCCAACCGGCGCCGGTGTACTCGTCGTAGCTGGCGCCGCGGATGAAGCCGGGCTCGGTGGCGCTGACTTCGAGGAGAATCTTCGAGCCGAGTTCGACCTCGCCCTGGATGGGGAGCGTGTCGCCGAAGTTGTGGAGCTTTGCTCCCTTGCGCGAATCAACGCTGTGGAAGAGTCGTGTGAAGTCGTCGGTGAGAGGGGAGAATGGCTTCGTGGCGATGCTGATGACGCCCTCTGCGGCGCTCGCCTGGGTGCCGAGCGGGATCTGCCAGGCACCGATGATGAGCGCGAGCGCCAGCCAGAAGGTGAGGTTGAGTGCGTTGAGGCTGATGTATTCCGGGTACTCGACGCCCTCGCGGTTCCAGCGAGCCTGGTTCTTCTGGATGTGGGCGCGCGAGACGATGAGCATCGCTGCAAAGAGAAAGATGACGAATGCGGTACTGGGCTTGCCATCGAGGAAGCTGATGTTAGAGAGGAGCACGAAACCACCCGGGACCAGCGAGAGCCACGGGTTGTGCCAGCGGAAGATCGACCAGGCGGCGAAGTAGGCGGCGACGAACGTGAGGCTATGCACGAGGGTCACGAAGGGCAGGTTGTCGCTGCTAATGTCGCCGTTGCGGACGATCGCGAACCACTCACGCATGCGGACCCAGAAGTCGCTGACCCGGTCGGTCCAGGAGGCGCCGTCGGCGAAATTCTGGGCGGCCGCGACGACGACGAGTGCGCCGATCGCGAGGACGAACGGCTGAATCAGGAAGGCGTTGACGCGGATGCGGGCGGCGACGAGCCCGACGATGAGCCCGGCGAGGGCCGTCGGGACGAGGCGCGGCATGTTGTCGACCCAGTTCGCCTGCTCGAGGGAGAAGGCAACGCTTAGGAAGGCGATGACGACCGCCGAGAACGTCAGCCAGTCTTCCCAGCTCATGAGGACCCGGGGGACGCGAACGCTCGTGCCGGGGATGCGCCCGGCAGCGGTCTGCGGAAGCGAGGGGTTCATTCCTGCCATGCTGCACCAGCTCCTGCGGCGGTGGGGCTCAGCGCGAGGGTGAGGTCGTCACCCTTGCT
>JBPPMX010000092.1:0-6867 GCA_051306275.1 Tepidiformaceae bacterium | reverse complement strand
GCCTTCGCTTCGAACTCCGCCCCCTCGGCCGGCGCGCTCCCCGCCACCCACCTCACCCCCGAAACCTCGACCGTGTCCGCGAACAGGTCGTCTTCGCTCCCGATCGTCACGATATTCGCGACCGGGTCGATCGCGGTCACATAGCGCGCTTCGCCCGTCGCGATGCCGAGCCCCTTCCTCTGGCCAAGGGTGTACGCCGCGATCCCGGCATGGTCGCCCACCCGGTTGCCCTCCGTATCACGCATCTCGCCCGGTTCCATCGCCACCCGCCCATCAAGAAACGCCCGGTAATCGTTCCCCGGGACGAAACAGATCTCGTAGCTATCCGGCTTCGCCGCGACATCGAGCCCCAGCCGCGCAGCCTCCGCCCTCACAGCGTCCTTCGCCAGGTGACCCACCGGCAGCAGAAGCCGCCCGAGCTGTTCCTGGTCGAGCATGTAGAGCACGTAGGACTGGTCCTTCGCCGGGTCGAGTGCCCGCAGTAGCCGATGCGTTTCTCCGTCCGCGCCGTGGACCACACGTGCATAGTGGCCCGTCGCCACGTAGTCGGCATCCAGTCCCGGCAAGCGGTCGAGCAGCGCGCGGTACTTGATGTGCTCGTTGCAGCGCACACACGGGTTCGGCGTCCGCCCGGCGGCATACTCCGCCACGAAGTCGTCGACCACGTGTTCCTTGAACTGGCGCTCGAAGTTCATCACGTAGTGCCGGATCCCGAGCTGCCCCGCCACCCGGCGCGCGTCGTCGATGTCCTCCACCGAGCAGCACTGCTGGTGGCCCTGGAGCTCTTCCGGGCGCTCTTCCGTCCAGAGCCGCATCGTCACGCCGATCACTTCGTAGCCCTGCTCATGCAGGAGCGCGGCCGCCACGGAGCTATCCACTCCCCCGGACATCCCGACTACAACCCTGCCGCGGCTCATCGTCCTGCGTTATCCTTTCACTGCGGGCCCACGTACGGCGCCCATGGAGAGCTTCTGGATTCGGAATCACTGGCCAACCGCGCGGTCGATATCCTCTCGGATCGCCAGGCGGAGGACATCGTCCTCGTCGATATCTCGCGGACGGCAACCTTCACTGACTACTTCGTCATCGCGACGGCGCTTTCGCCCCTTCAGTTTAACGCGCTCGCCGAACATCTCGAAAAAGAGCTGAAGCCCGAGGGCCACGACATCCGCCACAAGGAAGGCTCACCCCAGAGCGGCTGGATGCTCCTCGACTTCGGCGACATCGTCGTGCACGTCTTTTCGCCCGAACAGCGCGCCTTCTATCGGCTCGAAGAACTCTGGGGCCGTACCGCGCCCGTCGTCCGCTTTACGGGGTAACGCCATGACCGACCCAACGCGCCGAACAGTGACTCCGCCGCCCGCGACTCTCGTAACGGTGCGGCTGAGCGACGCTCGCAGGGCGAGACTCGAAGCGCTCGCGGAGGCACGCGGTGTCCGTCCGTCCGAAGTCCTCCGCGCCCTCATCGACGAAGCGTTCGACCGCATGGAGTCCGACCGGCGACGCTAGGTCTCACCCGCCAAAGTTTGGGATGTCGAACTCGGTCGATATCTTCCGTGCGCACTCTGCGAACCCATCCTCATGGGTGAGCTTTGCAAAGTCCGGCGAGGACGGATTGTCCGGGACGTCGATTCCCAGCTCTCGCAAGCAGACCGCGAGGGCCTCGCGCGCCGCCTGGATCTCGGCTTCCGTCGGCTGATGCTGGGTGAGCCATGCAGCCTCAATCGCGAACATGTGGACTCGTTGACACCTGCGTGCCTCTTCGTATTGCGCTTCGCCTTCCGGCGAATCCGGGGTCGTGATCCCGAGGTTGTAGGTGAAACCGTCCGCCTCAAGCTTCGGCCCGTTCTGAACCCCCGCTTCGGTGAGGCAGGTAGCGGTGGATAGCACCGCCCGCTCGTACTCCTCGAACGAGATGATTCCGTCGTCGAACGCAGGACGTTGTTCGGCGGTCGCGTCGGCTGCGATGAACTCCAGCATCGAGTCCGGAAGGCGGTTCCCGAAGGCGCCGGGCTGCGGCTCCGGCGCGAGATCCTGGTTGTCCTCGCCTGAACACGCGAGGACAACCAGGGGGAGTAGCAGTAGGCCGCTCAGTCGCAAGCAGGCCATGAGCTATTCAACGGCGTATGTGTTGTCGGAGTCAATCCCGGTGGGCCCAACATCCGCAATGTAGTGCCAGGATCGGGCCCCAGTGTAAGTATGGTTGGCGTAGAAGATGTTCGAGGTCTGCCATCCGGTGTTCGATTGCCGCGTCCACGAACCCCCCGAGTAGAGTGCTCGATCCGTCGCCCGGATGATACACCCAGATCCGGAGGTGATGGACGTCCCGTGGGACGATCCGGTCGTGTAGTAGTCAGCATCTGACCAACCATGTCCGATACAGCTCCCACCAGGAATGCCCCCGGAGAGCGTGGTTGAGTCGTAATCGACAGCGAGTGCTGGCGATGGCAAGAGTGCGATGGCGACGAGCGATACGGCCGCGAGAAGGGATGTCATCTGATTCCGAAGGGACAGTTTCATTGGAAAAACCTCCAAGGGTGCTGCGTGATGAGTCGAAGCTTCGGGCGGTATGGTGGCGCACACTGATCGATGAAAACAATGTACTTGTGCGCGGCTTTGTACCGGACATTTCGGCCGCCGCATCGCGCGTGCGTTACTCATTGACAGGGCAACGGGGGGGTAACATCCTGCTCGGACGCCGAGTGACGCGTCCCGCATCGAGGGGGGGCGGCCACCTTGCTCATGCCACAAGAACTGTTGGACGGCGTACGGCGCCATCACTTCGAAGGCCTCAAACTCGACGACCAATGCTTGCTACTGACTCGCGCCCTCTACGGGCGGCCCCGGAACCTCGGGCCTCTATGGTTCCTCGATCCCAAGACGGTTCGTGATCGCTTGTCACGCCTGGCATTCGCACTCTGTGTCCCCTGTGGGCTGGAGCCGGAAGCCGGGACACTGGGCTTCTGGGTCGCCGTTCATATGCAATGCTGCCTCGTCGAGGGCTTGGCCTGTCTCGAACGCGATGAACTCTTCCCCGCCGCTGGAAGCGCGTGACCCAACCCTGAGCCGAACCTCCGCAGGCGTGTCAGGTTCGCTCGGCTGCCTGCCTGTCCTACGACTCTCGGGGTAGCGTGTCGGACGCTCACTGTCATACACTTCCCGTATGACAACGCATACCGTCGGCCCAAAGCTCGAGGTTCGCCTCGACCCCGACCGCCGCGAGAAGCTCGCACGCCTCGCCGACGCCCGGGATAGCACCGTCGCCGACCTCGTCCGGTCGCTCATCGACCAGGCCTTCGAAGAGTTCGACATCCGGCGTCGGCTCGCGATCGTCGCCGAACTTGCTGCGATGGGGACCGAGTCGATGCCGGACCCGGATGACCTGAGCCGGGAGCTGGCCTCCGCGTACGACGTTGATCTTCCTTGACGCGAACGTCCCGATGTACGCCGCGGGCGCACCACATCCACTGCGGGAGCCCTCGCTTGCGGTGATGGATCTGGTCGCACGGAACGGTGCCGAGTTTCTCACCGACGCCGAGATCTTCCAGGAGATCCTCCACCGTTACCGCGCGATCGACCAGTGGGAACGCGGATGGGCGATCTTCCAGCGGTTCTGGGCGCTCACCAGCAGTCGAATCGAACCGGTCCTCGGCAGGGACGTTCAAAGAGCCGCTCACCTCGCCAACTGGATCACAGGACCGAGCGCCCGCGATCTTCTCCACGTCGCCGTCATGGAACGCCTCGGCTGCACGCATATCGTCTCCGCAGATCGCGGGTTCGATGCGTTCCCCGAGATCACGCGCCTCGACCCCGTCGATGTCGCCGATTGGCGTGCGCTCGTCGAGACCTAGACCGCGGGGCTTGTCCCGGCGTCAGCGTCCGGCGGCGGCAGCGCTTCGGTAAGGTCCGGCGTTTCAGGCGGAAGGTCGAGGCCGGCGGGCTCGTTGCGGAGGACCTCCAGCCGGCACCCCATCACCACTGCCAGCACGACCCCCAGCGCCGCAAGCCACGGCGCCAGGATCCCCGCGACGATGACGATCGTGAGGGGGACGTCCACATACCGGTGCCCGTCTTTCCCGGTCACCACCGCGTGTCGGACCTTGCCTTCCTGCCAGATGCGCTTCACCTGGTCACCGAATGACTTCTGCTGCTCCGATTCGCTCATTGCTGTTCTCCCATGTCGCCCCAGGCTGCAAGCCGGCGCGTGAACTCGACGCGAAGGGCCTCGGCCGTGCCGTGCTCGATGATCCCGTTGAAATAGCGAAGGCGGTCCTCGAAATACCCGAGGGCCGCCTCCGTGCTTGTTACGTCGTCGTTGTTGGCCGCTTCCGCGAAGAGCGAGGCCGCGAACCCTCCCGGGTCGTCAGCGATGCGCCTCGCGGCCTCCGCCGCATCAATGCCGGGCTGTCCCAGCATCCGGCGGAGCTGGATCAGCTGTTGTTCAGCTGCCACGCGGCGGCGGCACGGTCTCCCGCGGCGGCCGGATCTTGTTGTAGCAGTTGCTGCAGTACACCGGCCGATCCCCGCGCGGGACGAACGGGACTTCCGTCATCTGCCCGCACTCGGCGCAGGCCGCAGGGTGCATCTGGCGCGGGGTCTTCCCGCCGAAGCTCGCGAAGTTCCCGTAGCGGACGTATCCGTCGTTCGCCTCAAGCGTGCTCTGGCTGGCCCGCCGCGCCGAGCGGCACGACTGGCAACGGGTGGGCTCGTTCATCAGCCCCTTGTTTGCGTAGAACTCCTGCTCGCCACCAGTGAAGACGAACGTCGTCCCACAGTCGCGGCAGGCGATTTGCTTATCAGCGAATGCCAAAGATACGGACTCCTATGCTCTGCCCATGCAGGTCTGATATCCACTGTAACAAACGTGTCCAGATCCGGGCAGATCTGGGCTGTAGACCTACGTTCCGAACTTCGACCGGAAGTACGCCCAGGTCCCCACCGCGACCGCTGCATAGGCAGCGCAGACGAGCACCACGCTCATCGAAGCCGTCTCCTGGAGCGCATCGAACCCGGATCGCTCCTGGTTAAGGAGCACGTGCCAGAAGAGGAACACCGAGACGGCGGTCAGCCCGATCCAGACCCACTTGTTCCAGAGCAGGATCTTTCCGCCGTCCATCACCCGCAGCGGGATCATGTTCCAGATGAGCGCCTCGATCCCGCCGATGAACGTCATGATCAGCACGCCTTCCGTGACCGCAAGGAAGAAGTTGCCACCGTCGGCGTTCGCATCGCGCACGATCGGCGTCAGCAGCCACGAACCGATGCTAAGGACGAGACACGCCGTGAGTGGGACGAAGTCGATCTTCCCTTCCTGCTTCTCAGGAATGTCTGCGTTCTGGAGCAGCACCGCCGAAGCGACGAACCCGTACACAATCCCTGGGTTCAGGTCGATCAGCTTCGAGACGATCACCGACGCAAGCGCGATCAGCAACGATGGCGCAAACACGCGGACCGCGGCCGTCGCCCCGAACAGGCGCTTTAGCATGTTCACTTCAAGGCCCGAGTAGACGTACGTCAGGATCCCCGTCCCGATGACGATCGAAACGAAGAGCACGGCCGTGTGCGAGTTGAACCCCACCTCCGGCTCGAGGAACGTGTAAATCACGCCTGTCAGGCCAAGCACCCCGATGAAGGCAGCGATCTGCCCGAACCCGCCACTGGCGCCGCCGATTCCGTTCACCAGGTTGTTCCAGGGCGCCGCTACCCGGTGCCACCAGGGGTCGATCACGTCGTCGCGGTAGTGCTGCAGCGTCTGGTTGAAGAGTTCGCTGCCGAACAGGATGAGCAGCAGGATCCCGCCCATTATCGCCGCGTTTGTTGCCAGCACCGATGGGCTATCGGAAACCTCGTCGACCGCCGGCACCATCGCCACAATCGCCGGCACATACCCGACCGATTCGCCAGCCACCCGCTGGAAGCCGTCGGAGCCGCTTCCGTCATCGCCACCGGGTCCCTCGCCCTCGCCTAGGACCTGCCCCGTCGCGGTCGCGGTCGGTGAAGTGGTAACTGTCGCAGTGCGCGTTGGCGTGCGCGTTGGCGTTGGTGTTGCGGTGACGGTCCCGGTCGAGGTGGGGTTCGGCGTAGACGAAGGCTGCGGCGTCGAGGTCGGGACGACCGGGAGGAAGATGACCGGCGTGTTTGTCGGAGACACGGCTGTATTCGTAGGCGTGCTCGTGGAGGTATTCGTCGGCGTCGCTGTGCTCGTCGCTGTCGCCGTATTCGTTCGCGTTGCTGTTGCCGTATTCGTCGGGGTGAACGTTGGCGTCGCCGTCGCTGTCGCGGTTGGCGTGCGCGTACTCGTCGGCGTGTTCGTCGGTGGGCGTGGAGTCCGCGTGTTTGTCGGCGTTCGCGTCGGGGTGGCCGGCTCAGGCCCGGTCACCTCGATGAAGGCGTAGAACCACGGCTCTCCTCCCCCCCCATCGCAGTTGGGGAAGGGGTCATTCGGAGTCGCGCCGTAGTAGCACTGGAGAAGATAGACGTCGTAGGTGTTCTGGGCCTCTATCCCGCCATTCCACTCGTACGTATGCGTGAACGTGTCGTCCGCCCAGGTGAAGAGGCCGTCGTTCTGACAATCCGTGAACGGTATCTCCTCATAGGTCCCGTCACCCCACGAGATCCACCACGTGTAGTAGGGGCCATACGGATAGTAGTCGCCGCCAAAGTGGACCGGCACTGTCAGTGGACTCAGGCCTTCTGTGGGCGGGCCTGCCGTCGAATTCCATGGGCTGTAGTCCAAGTAGTCGTCGGGATTGCAGCTTGCGCCCGCTGGCCGCGCGGGCCCGCTCAGCGTCGCGAGCGCGGTCACAAGCAGGATAAGACCCACGACCATGAGGCCGAGCACTGCGCCCTGCGGGCCGACTGCGCGCT
>JBPPMX010000091.1:0-18672 GCA_051306275.1 Tepidiformaceae bacterium | reverse complement strand
GTACATCGCGGGGGCGTGCGCGTGCCTGATGTTCGTTGGGGTGGGGGTGGGGTACTACGGCCTGGCGGTGTTCCTGAAGCCGCTGCAAGAAGACCACGGGTGGTCGAACAGCGTGGTGAGCGGCGCGACCGGCCTGTACTTCTCGCTTTCCGGGATCAGCGCCGCGATCGTCGGTCCGCGGATCGACCGGCATGGCCCGACGCGGTTCATGATCACCGGTGTGCTCATAAGCGCGGCAGCCGCAGCGTGTATCGGGTACGTGAACGAGATCTGGCAGCTTTACGCCGTGTACTCCGTGCTCGCGATTGCGTTCGGGATGTCGAGTGGCGTCGCCACGAACGCGATTATGACGCGCTGGTTCGTTCGCAGGCGCGCGCGGGCGATGAGCATCTCAGCGACGGGGGTCTCCGCCGGTGGCGCGATCTTGAGCCCGCTGGCGGCGGGGCTCGTGGATGCGGGCGGCCTCGAACTGGCAACACCCGTCATGGCGCTACTGGTGCTCGCGGTGGCGTTGCCGGTGATCACGCTTGTGATCGCGTGGGATCCCCGGCAGATGGGGCTTCGGCCGGACGGATTACGGGCAGACGAGACCGTCGTGCCCGGTGTCGGACAGCTAGCGGAGGCCGTGCAGCTGCGGCGCTGGACGCTTCGGGAGGCGATGAAAACGCCAGCGTTCTGGGGCGTGCTGATTGCGTTCCTGCTGGTGCTAACCGCGCAGACCGGATTCGTAATCCACCAAATCTCCTTCCTGGAGGACCGACTGGGGTCCCGGAGCGCGGCGGCGTTCGCACTGAGCGTGACGGCCATCGGGAGCATCGTCGCGCGGCTGATCGTCGGGACATTCGCCGATGCCGTGGACAAGCGCGTGCTGACGGTTGCACTACTGGCGATCCAGGGGACGGCGGTGCTGTTACTGATCCCGATTGAGGGGCGGGCGGCAACGTACCTGCTGATCCTCGTGTTCGGGTTCACGATCGGGAACGTGTACATGATGCAATCGCTGCTGGTGGGCGAGATTTTCGGGATGGTTTCGTTCGGCGCGATCTTCGGGGTGGTAAGCATGGCGGGCCAGATCGGGAGCGGGTTCGGCCCGCTGGCGGTGGGATGGATGGAGGACCAGACGGGCAGCTATTCGCTGGCGTTTGTGGTGTCCGCGCTGGTGACGTATTCGGCCGCCGCTGCGATCTTCTTCGCGCGGCCGGCGAGTTTGCCAGAGGCGCCGGGGCCAACCCCCGGGTAGCCGGGCGATGGCCGTGGGTGGGCAGATGGCACACGCATCGCGGGCAGACGATAGAATGCCGCGCACTGCGACGGCACGCGGAGGGTGAAATGGAAGTCCCACTCCTGTTGAACGATTTCCTGCGGAGGGCGGCAAAGCTCTACCCGAACAAGACGGCGGTGGTGGACGGGGACAACCGGTACACCTACCGGGAGTACCAGGCGCGGGTGAACCAGCTCGGGCATGCGTTGCTGAAGCTCGGCATCCAGAAGGGCGACCGGGTGTGCATCCTCAGCCCGAATTCGCACTTCTTCCTCGAGAGCTACTACGGGGTGACACAGATTGGCGCGATCCTGGTCCCGCTGAACTACCGGCTGGTGGCGGCCGACCACGAGTACATCATCAACCACGCCGGTGTGAAGGCAGTGCTCGTGGACTACGAGTACACGAAGGTGGTGGACGACATCCGTCCGAACCTGCCGAAGGTCGAGCACTGGATCGTGGCGCAGGACGCGGGCGAGGCGCCAGCTGGCTGGACAGACTGGGAGGCGATGATCGCGGGGATGCCGACGACAGCGACGCCATTCGTCGAGCAGGACGAGAACGACGTTACGTCCATCAACTACACCTCCGGGACGACGGCGCGGCCGAAGGGCGTGATGCTGACCCACCGGAACTGCTACATCAACGCCTACAACTTCATCGCGCACCTGCGGATCCACCACAACGACGTGGAGCTGTGGACGCTGCCGATGTTCCACGCGAACGGGTGGGGCGGGCCGTTCGCACTGACGGCGATGGGCGGGACACACGTGGTGCTCCGCGCGGTGATCGCCGGTGAGATCCATCGGCTGATCGAGGAGGAGGAGGTGACGTTCGCGTGCATGGCGCCCGCGGTGCTGAACATGGTGCTCAACTACCCAGACCGGGCGCAGCACACGTTCAAGACGAAGCCGCGGTTCACGGTGGCCGGCGCGCCACCGCCAGCGGCGTTCATTGAGAAGCTCGAGGACGAGCTTGGGTGGGAGTTCATCCAGATCTATGGGCTGACGGAGACAGCGCCCATTCTCACGGTCTCACAGCCCGACTTCGCCACGGAGCGGACGGACTGGCAGCGGCGAGCGCGGGCGGGCGCCGAGGCGATCGGAGTCGATGTCCAGGTGCTGGACGAGAACGGGAAGCCGGTGCCGATGGACGGGATGAGCATCGGGGAGGTTTGCGCGCGTTCGAACGTGGTGCTGAAGGGGTACTGGGAGCAGCCCGAAGAGACGGCGAAGGCGATCTATGACGGGTACTTCCATTCGGGGGACCTGGCGGTGTGGGACGAGTTCGGCAATATCCACATCGTCGACCGGAAGAAGGACGTGATCATCAGCGGCGGCGAAAACATCAGCTCGCCTGAGGTGGAGGACGTGCTCTACAAGCACCCGGCCGTGCTGGAGTGCGCGGTGATCGGCGTCCCGCACGAGCGCTGGGGAGAGACCCCGAAGGCGTTGGTGGTCTTTCGTGAGGGGATGAGCGCGAGCGAGGCGGAGCTCATGGAGTTCTGCCGGGCGAACATGGCCCACTTCAAGTGCCCGACGTCGTTCGATGTCGTGACTTCGCTGCCGCGAACGGCGACTGGGAAGCTGCAGAAGTTCGTCATCAGGGAGAAGTACTGGGAGGGCGTCGAGCGCCGGGTGAACTAACGTCATCACGCTTACGGCCCACAACCCGAAAAGGCGAGACGCTGGGGGCCGTGCCCGCTGTCGCGGGCAACGTGATGGCGGGAGTCTCCCACACAATGAGCGACACACTTGAAATCGCGGATCGGCTATTCCGCGCGGTAGAAGCCGGCGACATCGAATTGATCCGGAATGAGCTGTACGCGCCCGGATTTACGATCTGGCACAACTATGACGGCCGTTATCAGACGACGGACGAAAACCTGAAGATGCTCGGGTGGCTCACGCGGCACGTCCGGAATGTGCGCTACGAAGAGGTACGCCGGCAGGAGATCGCGGGCGGATTCCTTGAGCAGCATGTGCTGCGGGGCGAGCTGGCGGACGGGACGAAGATCGAAGCCCCGACGTGCATGATCGGGTACATCGCCGACGGGAAGATCACGAGGCTCGAAGAGTACCTGGACACGGCACAGGTAGCGCCGATGCTCTACCCAACGCGGGCAGCGCCTACCGCGTAATCGCGCGGGCGGTACCTGAGAGGTCCACCACGAGGAACGGAGCCTGGGTCGGAGCTTCGGCGCCGGCTTCGTCTTCGATCGTGAAGCCCATGAGGGCGTAGTCGGTGAAGGCGCGGTCGCCGGTGAACCAGAAGCCGCCATCGTTGGCTTTGAAGACGGTGGATGGCTGGAACTCCGCGCCGTCGGGCGACAACCAGAGCTGATAGGCCTTGCCATCAGCGAGCGCGGGCATGCCTTCGACCCACGCGTAGGCGAGTTCGGAGTCGCGATCCCCGACGATGACGACGTGGGCGCCTTCGGGCGATGTGGACTCGACCCGGGTAATGTCGCCCTCGATAACGGCGCGGACGACGCTGGCGTAACGCTGGAATTGGGTCTCTGAGACGCCGGAGTCGTCGCCACCGTCACCGATGAGGAAGCCACCAACGCCTGCGGCTCCTACGAAGATAGCGGCGGCCGCGGCGGCAGATGCGAGCCACTTGATACCGGGCCGGCGTGTCGCCGCCTCGCCGCGGCTGAGGCGGGCGGCCTCGATGGAGATGGGCTCTTCGCGGATGCGTTCGAAGATGGCTGTACGGACGCTGGCCGAGGGGACACGGTCTTCAGCGGCGAAGGGGAGGAAGTCGGCGACGCGACGCATCTCGGCATACTCGGTTCGGCATTCGTCGCAGGTGCGCAGGTGGGCGCGGATCGGCTCGGACTCTTCTTCCGGAAGGACGCCGAGGGCGAGTTCGGGGAGGAAGTCAATCGGGTGCTGTTCAGACTCAGTCATTCGCAATGACTCCCTGCGCCTGGAGGACGCCGCCAAGTTTGAGCAAGCCGAGACGCAATCGGCTGCGGACGGTGGGGGCCGGGACGCTGAGGACACGCCCGACTTCCTGGCTAGTGAGGCCGTGGAAATACACGAGTTCGATCGCGCTGCGCTGCTCGCCGGGAAGTGATTGGAGGGCGCCGCGAACCTGTTCGCCAAGAATCGCACGCTCGGCTTCTTCGTCGGTGCGCTCGGGTGCGGCATGGGAGGAGTTCGAATCGAGTTCAGGCGCCTGGGGAGCGCGGCGCCGCCTGCGGCGGAGCTCGTCGATGCAGAGGTTGCGGGTGATCGACAGCGTCCAGCCAGCTACGCCTGCGCGCTCGGGATCGTACTGGCGCGCGTTTCGCCAGACGCGGACGAATGTTTCCTGGACGGCTTCTTCTGCATCGGATTCAGAGCCGAGCATGCGAAGAGAGAACGCGAAGCACTGGCGATGGAGGCGCTCGTAGAGCGCATCGAGGGCAGGCTCCCGCCCCGCGGCGATCGCGGTGATGAGTTCTGTGTCTTCGGCGAGTCGGTATTCGGTCACGGTTGCATGTTGGAGTACGGCGGGCGGGCGCGAACTGATCAGCGGGTGTGAGAAATGCGCTGGCGGGTATGATGCGCCGCGAGGGCGAGTATGACACTTCCTGAGGCTGGCAAGCTGGAGGCATGGCTGCGTGAGCGGGCGGATGTCCCGTCGGCCAGGGTGCGAAAGATGGTGGCGGTGGAGGGCGGGGCATCGAACCTGACCTGCCGCGTTGAGCTCGACGGTGCACCGTGGGAAGTGATCGGGCTGCGGCTGGAGCGAGCGCGGGGGATCTTCGAGCCGTACGACATCCTCCGGGAGAGCACGGTGATGCGTTGCCTCGAGGGCAGCGGAATCCCGGTGCCCAGCGTGTACGGATGGGAGGCGAGCAAGAAGTGGCTGGGGGAGCGGTTCCTGGTGATGGAGTGGATCGACGCCCCACACATGGGTGAAGCCGGCCCCGAAGCGAACTTCGACGCGTTCGTCGAGATGGTAGTGCGGATACACCAGGTGGACTGGAACGCGGCTGGCCTCGGATTCCTGGGAGTTCCCACGAATGCGCGTGCCGGTGTGCAGGCGGAGGTCGAGGAGGTCGCGCGGCGGATGGTCGCGTTCGGGTGCGGCGGGAAGCATGACCTGGCGGAAGCGGCACGCGTGCTCATCGCGCAGGCGCCCGGCGATGGCGTCGCGAGCCTCTGTCACGGCGACATCAACGTGTTCAACTACCTCTTCAGGAAAGGGGAGGTGGTTGGGGTGGTGGACTGGGAGCGCGCGCGGATCGGCGACCGGCGATCGGACATCGGACAGCTGGTGGCGCTTTCGCACCTGAAGGGCGCGCCGTTCGTGGATGTGCTGGACATGCCGTTCGTCCGCATGTACCAGGCGGAATCGGGCGAGGAGCTCGCGGGGATGGCGTACTTCCGGGCGCGGTGGCTGTTCGAGCTGGCGGTGATCTACCACGGCTGGGTGGCGTTCAACGCGAGCGAGCCCTGGTACAGCGAGGCCGACGTGATGCGCCTGCTGGACCTGGCGATGCACGAGGTAGGCTGACGGACTGGCGGGATTCTCTCGCGGGCTTCATCGCCGCGCAGGCGCCATCGGCTGAGCGGGTTTCGATCGGGGCGGTGCGGCCGATGCCGGCGGGGGCGAGCAACGACACAGCGAGCCTCGACATCCGGATGGCGTGCGACGGGCACGAGTTTACGCTGGCGACGGTGCTGCGGATGGAGCGTGCGGACGGGATCCTCGCGCCGTATGACGTCGCGCGCGAACACCGGGTGATGCGCGCGCTTCAAGGCGCCGGGATACGGGTCGCGACGCCACTCTGGCTGGAGGAGAGCGGGGAGGTCCTCGGCCGGCGGTTCTTTGTGATGGAGCGTGTCCGAGGGGAGACGCTGCCGCTGTACTGGTACGGCGGGCGATCGCGGCGGTTGGAGGCATGCGCCGAGACGCTCGCGCGGATTCACGAAGTGAAGGCTGGAGCGGTCGCCGCGGCGTTCGGGACGGAGACGGAGTACGAGGCGTGGCAGCGGAAGGCAGCGGCTGCAGGGATTGAGGCATATCCGCTGCTGATCAGGCTCGGAGGCTGGCTCGAGAGAAACGAGCCGCTGGACGCGCGGATGGCCGTCCTGCATGGCGACCCGAACCCGGGGAACTACCTGTTCGATGGCGACCGGGTGGCGGCGGTGCTTGATTGGGAGCTGGCGGCGATCGGTGACCCGCGGTCAGACCTCGGGTTCTACGCGGCATTGCTGGCGATCTTCGGTGGAGCGGGGATGCGAGGCGGGCGGACGCTGCTTTCGGAGGCTTACGCTGATGTCACCGGGACGCAGCTGAGTTCGCTCGAGTACTACGCGGCGTTCGGGCTCTATCGGATGGCGGTGATAGCGGCGGGGTGGGGGCGACGGATGGGCGATACGTCCGGGTACTTCCTGATGGAGCCTATCGAACGCGAACTCGCTGCTTTACTGGGGCCACGCTGGGCAGCGTAAAGGTGAACGACGTTCCGCGTCCGACTTCGCTGGTAGCCCAGATATCACCGCCGTGCGCACGGACGATCTCGCGCGTGATCGCGAGACCGAGGCCGTGTCCCCTACCACTGCCGTTCGTGCTGCCGCGATAGAAGCGCTGAAAGAGCATCGGGAGTTCGGACGGAGGAATGCCCTTCCCGGTGTCGCTAATGCTGACCTGTGCGATGCCATCGCTGAGCGGGCGGGCCGTGACGCGGACCGTGCCACCTTCGGGCGTGTGGCGGAAGGCGTTGTCCAGCAGGTTGTTAAGGACCTGTTCGAGGCGGTCGAAGTCGCCGCGGATGTGGAGTCCGCCTGAGCGCCCGATCTCGAGGTTCACGCCGGACTCTTCGCTGCGGAGGATGAAGACGTCGTTGATGTGGGCGAGGAAGTCGTCGAGGTCGATGTCCTCGTTCTGCATCGAAACCTGGCCGCTTTCGATGCGGGAGAGGTCGAGGAGCTCCTGGACAAGGCGGAGGAGGCGGCTGGACTCGTTGCTGATCACGCGAGTGGAACGCTCGATGCCTTCGGGGTCGTCGATGGTGCCGTCGAGCATGGCTTCGCTGAAGCCGCGGATCGAGGTCAGCGGGGTCTTGAGTTCGTGGGAGATGTTGGCGAGGAAGTCGCGGAGGGTCTGCTGGGAGCGCTGCACCTCTTCGGTCATGCGGTTGAAGGTGGTGGCGAGTTCGCGGACTTCGCGCGGGCCGGTGACCGGGGCGCGCTGGCTGAAGTTACCGCGCGCAACGCTGCGCGCGGCGCGGGCGATGCTGCGGAGCGGGGCCACGATGCTCTGAGCGAATACGAAGCCGAGGACGAGCGCGGCGATGGTGCCGATGAGCCCGGCGAAGAAGAGGCGCGGCATGAGGTCGCGGACGATCTCGCCGAGGCTGGTGGCGGGCTTGGCGACGACGAGGCTAACGGCGCCGGCGTTGGGGAATGCGGCGATGACTTCGGCGCTGAGCGGGGTTGCAACGCAGAGGAGTTCGGTCTTGCCATCGATCTTGACGACGCACTGGCGGGGTTCGCCGGATGCGGGGGAGGGTGCGTCGGGGGAGTCTTCGATGACGGCGCCGTCGAGAGATGCCGGGCCGACCGCGCGACCGGCGATGACCGCCCCGTTGGCATCAGCGACGGCGATATACATGTCGCTGGTGGAGGCTGCGTCGTAGGCGCCGGAGGTGAGGAAGGCGCGGAGGGCGAGGAGGAGGTCGGCGTCCTGTGGCTCGGCGTCGGCTTCGGCGGCATCACGGAGTTCGACGCCGGCCTGGGCATTCACGAGGAGGGCGAGGTCATCGAGGTTGTCGTAGGTGATGGAGTCGCGATAGCCCCCGAGGAGGACAAAGAGGGAGACGGCGGCCAGAAGGAGCGTGACGGTGATCACGAAGAGGTACGTGAAGAGAAGGCGGTACTGGAGGCTGGCCACGGGCTGGCCTTCCCGGGGTCAGGCTGCTGACGTAGGTGCTTCGACGAGCTTGTAGCCGACGCCCCTGAGCGTTTCGATCTGGACCCCTGCACCTATAAGTTTCGACCGGAGATGCTGGACGTGCACATCGACGGTGCGAGTTTCGCCAGCGTAGTCGTAGCCCCAGACGGATTCGAGGAGCTGATCGCGCGTCAGTGCGATGCCGGGATTCTCGACAAAGGCCACGAGGAGGTCGAATTCCTTGGTGCGGAGCGTGAGTTCGGTCTCGTCGATGCGGGCTTCGCGGCGGGCCTTGTCGACGGAGAGGTTTGCGGCGGTGATGGCGTTCTGAGGCTTCCGGCCGCCTTCGAAGCGGCGAAGGATGGCCTTGACGCGGGCGACCATCTCGCGGGGGTTGAAGGGCTTCGTCATGTAGTCATCGGCGCCGAGTTCGAGGCCGACGATCTTGTCGATGTCCTCGTTACGGGCGGTGAGCATGAGGATGGGGACGTCGCTGCGCTTGCGGATTTCGCGGCAGACCTCGAAGCCATCCATGCCGGGCATCATCACATCGAGAAGGACGAGGGCCGGGGGGGTTTTGTCAAAACGGGCGATGCCGTCGGGACCATTCGGGGCATGCTCGACGGTGAACCCTTCTTTTTCGAGGTACAGCGCGGCGAGGTCTCGAATGTTCTGTTCGTCGTCGATAAGGAGGATGCGCTGGGCCATAGTGCGTTCCGGGCTCCCGGTTGCCTTAGATCCAGTATGCGCTGAGGGCTCCAGGCATACCATCTGGGGAGGTGATGGAATTTACCTGGAGCCCTCAGCAAGTTCGAGGGGTACCTGCGGGTGGGGCCGTCGTTCCACCCACTTCCTGAGTGTGAGGATGGGGTACGGGTGTAACGGCGTGATAGGGGTTCTGAAAACGGGATGTAAATCCGCGCGGGAGATGGTGACAGCGGCGTCGCGGGACAGATTCGCCGTTAAACCTTCGTTAAAGGTCGAGACCTACTTTCGAGGCAGGCCCATGAGAGAAGGGGCTCTCCGAACACGAGAGAATAGGGAGTACACATGTCAATCCTGAAGAAGCGGCGGGGTTCCTTGCTAATGATGCTGGGCCTTTCCGCAGCCCTGGTTATCGGCGCAGCATGCGGCGACGACGATGATGATGACGCAGACCCGACGCCGCCTACGGGCGGCGCGACGCAGCCTGCAGGAGGCGATGACGAGTTCGACTACGGCGCGCTCGATGGCGACCTCGACATCGACGGCTCGTCGACTGTGTTCCCGATCACCCAGGCGGTCGCCGAAGAGTTCCAAGCCGTCGCTGACGGCGTCGCAGTGACGGTTGGATTTGTCGGCACCGGTGGCGGGGCGGAGAAGTTCTGCCGCGGCGAGATCCAGCTGTGGGACGCATCACGCCCCGCTCGCGAAACCGACCTTAAGAACGGGTGCGACCCGGCTGAGGTCGAGACTGTCGATGACCTCGTTGAGTTCCAGGTTGGGATCGATGCGCTGAGCATTGTGGTGAACCCGGACAACGACTGGGCTGAATGTATGACCCTTGAGCAGCTCAACATGGCGTTCAAGGATGGCGGCGCAACGAACTGGTCGGACATCGACCCGTCGTGGCCGAACCAGAAGATCGTCTTCTACTACCCGGGCACTGACTCAGGGACGTACGACTACTTCGTTGAGGAAGCCATCGAAGGCGTCAACGAAGACGACGCGCACCGGACCGACGGGACGTCCTCGGAGGACGACAATGTCCTTGCTATCGGCGTCGAACAGGACAAGAACGCGATTGGCTACTTCGGCTTCGCCTACTTCCAGGAGGCAGGCGATTCGCTGAAGGCCGTCGAGGTCGACGGTGGTGATGGGTGTGTCGAGCCGACTTTCGACAATGCGCTGGCGGGGGACTATCCGCTGAGCCGCCCGCTCTTCATCTACTCGAGCGACCCTATTCTTGCGGACAGCCCGGCTGCTGTTGGGTTCATGCACTTCCTGTTCGAGAACATCGGACTGGTTGCCGAATCGGGCTACATCACGCTGCCGGATGACCTCCTTGAGGAGCAGGTGGCGAAGCTCGAGCCGTACCTCGAGTAGGCACTAGCTGGCATCATCGCTAGGGCCGCGGGATACGATCCCGCGGCCCTAGCCTTTCGATTGAACGCTGGGGAGGAACGCTGAAGATGGCCATCTCTGCGCCTGATGGGCCGGCCGGACTGAGCCGGGAGCTAAGGAAAAGCTGGCGTAAGCACCCCGGGGAGATCGCCATCCTCGGGTTCCTCGGGATTTCAGCAACGATCACGCTTCTCACGACGGCCGCCATTGTTTTCACCCTGGTGCGCGAAGCTGAGCCGTTTTTCGAACACGTTCCGATCGACGAGTTCCTGTTCCAGACGAACTGGCAGGCGCTCCAGGCGCCGGAGAGCTTCGGCATCTGGGAACTGGTGGCGGGGACGGCCAACGTCGTCCTGTGGTCCATGGTGTTTGCCTTGCCGATCGGTCTGATGGCCGCGATTTATCTGAGCGAGTACGCGGCACCCAGCGCCCGTCGAATTCTGAAACCCCTGCTGGAAGTCCTTGCGGGCGTCCCGACGGTGGTTTACGCATTCTTCGCGCTGACGTTTATCACCCAGGACATCCTGCGGCCGGTGCTCGGCGACCGGATCGCGTTTCAGAATGCGCTAGGGGCGAGCGTGGTCATGGCGGTGATGATCCTTCCGACGATCGCGTCGGTGTCCGAGGATGCCATGTCGAACGTGCCGCGGGAGCTGCGCGAGGGGGCATACGGCCTCGGGTCGACGCGGCTGGAGGTTGCGTGGCGAGTGGTCTTCCCAGCGGCGTTGCCCGGCATTATCGCATCGGTTCTGCTCGCAATTTCGCGGGTTATCGGCGAGACGATGATCGTAGCGATTGCGGCGGGTTCGACGCCGAACCTCACGCTGAATCCGCTTGAAAGCATCCAGACGATGACGGGCTTCATGCTACAGGTGGCTTCGGGTGACGTTTCGCGCGGAACGACGCAGTACGAGGCGTTGTTCGCGGTCGGGGCGTCGTTGTTCGTCCTTACGTTCGCACTCAACTTCGTGGCACAGATGATCGTGCAGCGGTTCCAGGAGAAGTACGACTGATGGCACTGCAAGCGGGTTCTGAAGCACCAGTACCGATTATCCTGAAAGCCACGGGCCAGGTAGCGCGCCGGCAGGCCACGTCGCGAGCATCGACCTACGTCCTCCTTGGGGCGACCGTCCTCGGCCTGTTCGTGCTGGGGTTCCTTGCGGTGGACATCATCGCGAACGGGGCGGCGCGGCTGAGCTGGGAATTTCTCACGAGCTATCCCTCCCGCTTTGAGGAGCGGGCCGGCATCAGGTCGCCGTTGCTGGGGACAATCTGGGTAGTGGGCGTCACGATCACCCTGGCGGTACCAATCGGAGTAGCAACGGCAATCTGGATGGAGGAGTTTGCACCGAAGAACCGCTTCCTCTGGATCGTGAAGTTGAACATTGCGAACCTCGCCGGCGTCCCGGGCATCATTTACGGCATTCTGGGGCTGGCGCTGTTCGTGCGGGCGCTCGACATGGGCGCGACGATCCTCGCTGCGGCGCTGACGCTTTCCCTGATGGTCTTGCCGATGATCGTGATCGCATCCGCCGAGGCGATCCGGCAGGTCCCGCCGTCGATCCGGGATGGTTCGCTCGCACTTGGCGCAACGCGATGGCAGACAGTCTGGAACCACGTCCTGCCGGGCGCGGTCCCCGGGATCATGACGGGGACCATCCTGGCGGTGTCGCGAGCAGCGGGCGAAGCCGCGGTGCTGATCATGGTTGGCGCGGCCGGTTTCATCGCGCGAGATCCATCGAGCTTCAACGACCGGTTCACGGTGCTCCCGAGCCAGATCTACGACTGGACGGTCCGGCCCGGTGAGCTCTTCAAGACCGAGGCCTCGGCAGCAATCATCGTGCTGATGGTGTTCGTGCTAAGCCTTAACGCAATCGCCATCGTCATCCGCAACCGCTTCCGCCACAATTAAGGCGGATACCAAGGAGAACTGAGCCATGGTCAACGTCCAGCAGGCACTTGAGAAGAAGGAAGGCGCCGTCACGAGCGCCAACGATACGTTCGGATCACAGGGTGGCCCGACGCTTGCCGACCGCGGGAACATCGTCCAGCCGGACGAGAACATCGCGGTGGGCGTGAAGGACCTGAGCCTGTGGTATGGGCACAAGCGCGCGCTCACGAACGTGAGCCTGGACTTCCCTGAGAAGAAGGTCTCGGCGCTGATCGGGCCTTCGGGGTGTGGGAAAAGCACGCTCCTGCGGTCTGTGAACCGGATGAACGACCTGATCAGCGGGGTCCGGATCGAAGGCTCGATTGAGTACCACCGTGCGAACATCTACGACAAGGACGTTGACCCGGTCGAGGTGCGGCGGCGGATCGGGATGGTGTTCCAGAAGCCGAACCCGTTCCCGAAGACGATCTACGAAAACGTGCTCTTCGGGGCGAAGGTGAACGGCTTCAAGGGGAACGCGGACGACCTGGTGGAGCAATGCCTCCGAAGGGCGGCGCTCTGGGACGAGGTCAAAGGCGACGTGAAGAAGAAGTCCGGACTTGAGCTTTCGGGCGGGCAGCAGCAGCGGCTCTGCATCGCGCGGGCGCTCGCGAATGAACCGGACGTAATTCTGATGGACGAGCCGTGTTCGGCGCTGGACCCGATTGCAACGCTGAAGATCGAGGATCTGATGCGAGAGCTCGTCCAGAACTACACGATCATCATCGTGACGCACAACATGCAGCAAGCGGCGCGCGTTTCGGACTACACGGCGTTCATGCTGACGGACGAGCACATCACGGGCCAGCTGATCGAGTACGGGAAGACTGAGGACCTGTTCACGAACCCGCGCGACCGGCGAACCGAGGACTACATCAGTGGGCGGTTCGGCTAACCTCGCGGAGCTATGAGCGGACCGCGCTGAGCGGTATATTTCGCACACCGAGAGCCCCCGCGCCGCGGGGGTTCTTGTTTCGGGGAATCCTGGCTGGCCCCGGGGAAAGGCTTCTTCTGTGACTCGAGAATTGTTCCAGCGAGAGCTCACGCAGCTGCAGGACGATGTGCTGGTGCTCGGGTCGATGGCGGAGAAGGCGCTGTTGGACGCGATGGAAGCCCTGCGCGATGGCGACCATCGGTGGTCGGAGAAGATCATCGCGGAAGACGACGTGATCAACCGGAAGCGGTTCGCGATCGAAGAGCGATGCATCTTCGTGATCGCGACGCAGCAGCCGATGGCCGCGGATCTTCGCGCACTCGTGACAGCGCTTTACGTGATTACGGACCTGGAGCGGATCGCTGACCACGCCGAGGGAATCGCGCGGATCAACACGTTGCTGGCGGATGAGCCCCTCCCACGGCGGCTCGGGTTCATCCCTTCGATGGCGGACCGGGCGGTCGCAATGCTGCGGGACAGCCTGAAGTGCTACATCACGCACGATGTGGATGCGGCGCGCCAGATTTGCAACGCGGACGACGAGGTCGACCGGCTGCAGGACAGCGTGTACGACGAGTCGTTCCGGGCGATGATGGAAGACCCTTCGAGCGTGCAGCGGAACACGTACCTGCTGTGGACCGCTCACAACCTGGAGCGGATCGCGGACCGGTGTACGAACATCTGCGAGCGGGTGATCTACCTCGTCACCGGGCGGATGGAAGAAATCAACGTTTCGAAGTACTAGGCGGACTTTGCCGGTTGGGTCGGTGGCGGTACGATCAGCAGCCGGATGGCGGGCGTAGCGTAGTGGTTAACGCGTCTGGTTGTGGCCCAGAAGATCGTGGGTTCAAATCCCACCGTTCGCCCCATCCCTCCCCACGGCGGTAGCACTCGACCGAGGTTAGTCGAGCCGCTCAATCACGATTGAAGCGATCCCGAGGAAGAACAAGAACCCGAGTACGTCGGTGATCGTCGTCACGAAGATGTTGGCGGCGAGGGCCGGGTCCACGCGCACGGATTTCAGCCCAAGCGGGATGAGGATGCCGCCCATGGTTGCGGCGCAGATGTTGAGGAAGAGGGCGGCGCCGAGGACAAGAGATAGCGCGAGGTTCTGCTCCCAGATGAAGGCGACAAGGCCCGCGATGACGCCGACGACGACGCCGTTCGCCATCGCGACCATGATCTCCTTCTTGCAGGCCCGGACCAGGTCAGCGACATCGAGGTCACCGAGGGCGATTGAGCGGACGGCGATCGTCGCGGTCTGCGTTCCGGCGTTTCCTCCCTGGCCAGCGACGATGGGCATGAGGGCTGCGAGGACGGTCACGCGTGCGAGGGTGTCGTCGAAAAGGCTAACGGTACCGGCAGCGATGAAGGCAGTGACGAGGTTCACAAGCATCCACGGGAGGCGGCGGCGGACGCTCGTGCCGACTGGGCTGAAGACGCGCTCGTCATCGCCCACGCCCACCATGCGGAACATGTCCTCGGTGGCTTCTTCCTGGAGGACATCCATGAGGTCATCGACGGTGGTCACGCCTTCGAGTCGCCCCTCCTCGTCGACGACGGGGACGGCGAGGAGGTTGTAGCGCTGGAGGGTGCGCGCAGCTTCTTCCTGGTCGGTACCGGTCGTGATGGCGTGGATATCGAGGTTTGTGATCTCGTCGAGGGTGGTGCGGGGTGAGGAGACGAGGAGGTCGCGGACGGAGACGGTGCCCTTGAGATGGCGATCCTTGTCGATGACGTAGAGGTAGTACGCACGGTCTGAGGGCGGGCGAAACACCCGGAAATAGTCGATGGCCTGCTGGACGGTGATGTCCTCATTGAGGGCGACGAAACCACGGGACATGATGCCGCCGGCCGATTCGTCGTCGTACTGGAGGAGCTCAGCGACTTCGTCCCCGCGGTCGAGTGCGGCGAGCGTTTCGATCTGTTCGCCACGGTCGAGCTGCTGGATGACGTCGGCGGCGACATCGTCGTCGACTTCGTCGAGCACGGCAGGGAGGTGGAGAATGCCGATGCCCTGGATGAGGGCGCGGAGTTCGTCATCTTCGACGAATTCGAAGAGCTGGCCGACGATGTCGGTCGGGAGGCTTTCGAGGACGCTCGGGCGATCATCCTGATCGAGGTCGAGGACAAGATCGGCGATGTCTGCCGGGTGGAGAGAGGAGACGAGGGCAAGAAGCTTCGACCGTTCCCCCGAGTTCAGGAGTTCACGAACGGTATCGAGGAGGTCGCGGGCGGACGCAGTCTCAGCCATCGGCCGACCCTTCGAGCGGAGTGGGGGAGCGCCGGGACCGGCACATGATCGAACGTACGCCGGGGCTTATGAAGGGTCAACGGAATCTGTTAACAGGGCAGGGATGGCGCAGCACCGGAGATAGCCGGGGTTTGTATGATGCGCCGCAGACGAGGCAGGAGGACGGCGATGGCGAACATCACAGGTGCGCGGGTGATCGCAGAGAGTCTGAAGGGGCAGGGGGTGGAGTACATGTTCGGGGTGGTGGGTGTGCCGGTGATCCCGATCGCCGTCGAGGCGCAGAAGGTTGGGATCAAGTTCTACGGGATGCGGAACGAGCAGGCGGCGAGCTACGCGGCGGGGGCGGTCGGTTACATGACCGGGCGACCGGGCGGATGCCTCGCGGTCTCTGGGCCGGGGATGATCCATGCGATTGCAGGCCTGGCGAACGCGTGGTCGAACTGCTGGCCGATGATCCTGCTGGGCGGGGCGAATGATTCGTACCAGAACGGGCAAGGCGCGTTCCAGGAGGCGCCGCAGGTGGAATCGGCGCGGCCGTATGTGAAGTATGCGGCGCGGCCCGATTCGATCGCGCGGCTGCCGTACTACATCGAGCAGGCGGTAAGGACTTCGATCTACGGCCGGCCGGGTGCGGTCTACCTGGACCTGCCGGGGGACATCATCTCGGGGGAAGTTGATGCGGATACTGTGGTGTACCCGGGGCGCTGCGCCGAGCCGCCACGGACACAGGCTGACCCGGCCGCGGTCGAGGAGGCCGTGCGGGTCCTGAAGGCGGCGGAGCGGCCGTTGGTGATCGTTGGAAAGGGGGCCGCGTACTCCCGCGCCGAGGATGAAGTACGGTCCTTCATCGAGCGGACGCAGCTCCCGTTCCTGCCGACGCCGATGGGGAAAGGGGTCATCCCGGATGACCATCCGCTGGCGGTATCAGCGGCGCGTTCGACGGCACTGCAGCGAGCGGATGCGATTTTCCTGATGGGGGCGCGGCTGAACTGGATCCTGCACTTCGGGATGCCACCACGGTTTTCGAAGGACGTGAAGATCATCCAGATGGACCTGGCAGCTGAGGAGATCGGGACGAATGTGCGGGCGGAGGTTGGGCTAGTAGGCGATGCGAAGGCGGTGATGGCACAGGTGAACGCGGTGCTTGAACGCGATCCGTGGCAGTACCCGGCCGAGACGACCTGGTGGACCGCACTGCAGGGAAAGATCGCCGAGAACCAGGCGCAGGTCGGGCCGCGGTATGCGGATGAGAGCGTGCCAATGGGGTACTACAAGGTGCTCGGTGAGGTCCGAGACCGCCTGCCGCGTGACGCATTCATTGTGAGCGAGGGGGCGAGCACGATGGATATCGGACGGACGGTGCTTCCGAATTTCGAGCCGCGACACCGGCTGGACGCGGGGACGTTCGGGACTATGGGCGTCGGGCTCGGGTTCGCGATCGCGGCGGCGGCGGTGAACCCGGGGAAGCGAGTGGTCGCGGTCGAGGGAGACTCAGCGTTCGGGTTCAGCGGGATGGAGGTGGAGGTGGCGTGCCGGTACGCGCTGCCAATCACCTTCGTCATCGTGAACAACAACGGTATCGGCGGCGGGCCCTCGGAGCTGGATCCGGCGAACGTCCCGCCGTCCGCGTACACACCCAACGCGCGGTACGAGAAGGTGATCGAGGCGTTTGGCGGGAAGGGGTACTACGTGGAGACACCCGAGGAGCTGACGAAGGCGCTCGATGAGGCGATGACGGCCGATGTCCCGACGCTGGTGAACGTCATGATCGATGCGCGGAGCCAGCGGAAGGAGCAGGAGTTTGGCTGGCTGACCCGGTAGCCGGGCGGCCTACCGCACGCAGAAGTTGGCCGCCGCGCAGGGTACAATCCCTGCGATGGACCTACACGTGTATGTGAGAGATGTGGCCGACTTCCCGGAACCCGGGATCCTGTTCCGGGACATTACGCCGCTCCTGAAGACCCCTGCCGCATTCCGATTCGTCATCGACGAGCTAACCGGGGAGTCGAAGCGGGTCGGTGCGGAAGCAGTGGTAGGAATCGAGTCGAGGGGATTTCTGTTTGGTGCGCCAGTCGCGGATCGGCTGGGAGCGCCGTTCGTTCCAGTGCGAAAGCCGGGGAAGTTGCCGGCCGCGCGAATGTCCGTGGAGTACTCGCTTGAGTACGGGCAGAGCCAACTCGACATCCACGCGGATGCCCTCGAGCGGGGCTCGCGAGTTGTGATCGTGGACGATGTGCTGGCGACGGGGGGCACGGCGAGGGCGGCAGCGAAGCTGGTGGAGCTTGCCGGGGGGCACGTCGTTGGAGTTATTTTCGTTATTGAGTTGGAACAACTTGGTGGACGAGGAATGCTTGATGGGTATGCTGTTCGGAGTCTAATCCAGTACTCATGATTGGTAAGTAGACACCAATCCGCGCGAAGAGCATGATGATCGCGACAGGCGCTGTCGCAGTTGCTTGACGGGACGCAATACGAGCGACGGTAGCACGAGAACCGGCAGGTATAGATTCGATCATGAGCACAAGCCCCGAACTGAACCTCGTATCAAGCCTCTATCGAACAACCAACGCGGTGGTAAGGGAACTCGACCGCAAGCTCGCGCGAGATCACGACATCACGCTCGTGCAGGCAATTACGCTCATTGCGATCAACAACTTCGAGCGACCGCAGCCGCGGCTGGTCGCGGATTTCCTGTCGCAGCAGTCGCAGACGGTGACAGGCGTGCTGGACCGGCTTGAGCGGGCGGGACACGTCATCCGCGTACGCGACATGGAAGACCGCCGAGCGGTACGTCTTGAGCTGAGCGACAGCGGCAAGAAGCTCGTTAAGGATGTCGGCTCGAAGCTGCAGCGCTACATCAAGGAGCTGGTTGCCGGCTCAGATGCGAAGAAGCTGGCCTCGCTCCAGGAGATGCTCGACGAGCTGGAGCGGACGGTCCAGGCGGCTTCGAACTAGGCTGGGGAATCGAAGAGGCATGGCAGACGTCATGCCTCTTCGCGTCGACGGCGACCGCATCGAGGCGCTGGATCAGACGCTCCTGCCACGCGAGACACGGTATTTTGAGCTGGATGGCCTCGACGCGACGTGCGAGGCCATTCGTGCTTTGCGGGTGCGGGGCGCGCCGCTTCTCGGGCTGGTGGGCGCCTACGGGCTGTATGTCGCCGGGCGGGAGCGCGGGGTAGACGACGAATCGC
Source organism: Tepidiformaceae bacterium (assembly GCA_051306275.1). Taxonomy (GTDB): domain Bacteria; phylum Chloroflexota; class Dehalococcoidia; order Tepidiformales; family Tepidiformaceae; genus JBPPMX01. The sequence continues at coordinate 105 of JBPPMX010000091.1, read as the reverse complement.
TGGGGGGAGCGGCTGCCGCACTCACTGCGACGCGGCCGACGGCAGTGGATCTTGGGGCGCGAGTAAGCCAATCGCTGGCAAGGGCGCTGGCCGTGCCAGAATCGG
>JBPPMX010000090.1:0-2629 GCA_051306275.1 Tepidiformaceae bacterium | reverse complement strand
CCGCTTCGAGGTCAAGATCAAGCAGCATCACCATCTGGGTCGGAATCGCCGTAGCAAAGGTGCAGCGCTCCTGGATGATCAGATCCAACGCCGCCTGCGGGGACCACGTCTCCAACAGCACTCCGGATGCCCCCACCAGCAGCGGGGCGACTACGGGGAAGCCGTAACCGGTCGACCCGGTGTTCGCCGGCGCCAGACCCGCGGCTATGTCGGACCGGTCCAGCTTGATAGCGGACGCGAACTGACGGTCGAGCAACGCGATCAGGTTGTTGTCGCTCCAGATCGATGCTTTCGGGGTGCCGGTGGTGCCGGACGAGCACATCACATGCGACGGCGCATTCGGTCCGGTGCGACGCCGCGACTGCTCCGCAGCAGAGATGGGTTCGGCGGCAGTCAGCAGCGACTCGACACCGGCCTCGTCGTCGGCATCCAGCATGAGCACGGCCGCAAGGCTCGGCAGCAGCGGCCGCAGGCCGTTCACCACCTCCGCGTAGTCGAACTCCTTGTTCGCGGGCGGCACGATGATCACGCGAGGATCGACCGCCGGCAACAGCTTGCTCAACTCGGAATGCCGCCATGTCGAACTCATCGGCACGAAGATGGCACCGACCCGATTAGCGGCGAGGTGAATCGCCGGCAGCCATGCAGACGACGGGATCTGCACCACCACCGGATCCCCGGGCTGCACACCCAGATCGACGAAAACGCTCGCCAGACGACGTGAACGATCGCGCAGTTCCGCATAGGACCAGCGCACCGTCTGGTCGGCAACGGCCAGCTTCTGGCCATCCAGTTCCGCCCAGCCGTCTACGATCTCCGCGAACGTCTGCTCGCCCCACACCCCCTCCGCGAGGAACCGGGCAGCATCAGTGTCGTCATGGAAGCTCCGGATAACCCGATCCGCACTCATGCCCAGCACGCCCCGATCGAATCCCACCGACGGGTCGAATCCCACTGACAAATGCCGCCAGAGCCCACCGGCTCACGGTCGTTTCCTGACATATGCTCCTCCACTCTGAGTTGCCACCAACTGATCATCATGTTACTCGCGTCGACAAGAAGAAGTACAGGGCGACGAGACTCACGTAATGTGCCCGCGAACGTGGGCGCGTGCCTCAAATAGGAAGTGCCCGCGTAATGCGGTGTGCTGTGGTGTGTGAGTTCGGAGCTATCAATGACCGCCAGGCGTGAGATTACGAAGAAGTACGCGCGGGAGTATCAGCGCGCGTCGAAGAAGCAGAGAGGAGTGCTGCTGGACGGGCTATGTCAGGCGACCGGCTGGTCCAGGGACAATGCGCGTCGGGCGATCAGGAACGCGTCCGTCCGGCGCGGTGCGGCGTCACAGCAGACCCGCAAGGCGCGGGGCAGGAAGTATTCCTATGGCGCGTTGAAGGTCCTGATCGAGGTGTGGACGCTGGTCGGGGAACCGTGCGGGAAGTACTTTTCGGCGATCATGGAAGACTCTCTGACCAGGCTGGTGCGGCACGGCGAGCTGAAGCGAGTCTCCGACCGGCTCACAGATCAGGTGTGGGATGAGCTGATCGCGATGTCCCCGGCGACAATCGACCGGTATCTGGCCCCAACCCGGGCGGCCCGGTATCCGGAGGCGAAGTCCGCGACTCGTGCCGGGAACACGCTGCGCTCCCAGATCAAGGTCCGAAAGGCCGGCGACGAGATGGAACAGCGCCCCGGGTTCCTGGAAATCGACCTCGTCGCCCACTGCGGACACACCCTCAAGGGTGAGTTCCTGTGGACCCTGACCGCCACCGACGTGTTCCTGGGCTGGACGATCAACGTGGCGATCAAGAACCGTGCCTCCAAACATGTGATCGCCGCGATGGACCACGTGGCGGCCGTGCTGCCCTACCCGCTCACCGGACTCGACATGGACAACGGCAGCGAGTTCATCAACTACGACCTGGTCGCCTGGTGCGAAGAACGCGACATTGCCATGACCCGCGCCCGGCCATACAAGCACAACGACAACGCCCACGTGGAGCATAAGAACGGTGCCGTGGTGCGTCGGGAAGCGTTCCGCTACCGATACGAGACCGCCGAGGAGATGGGCCTGCTGAACGAGCTGTGGCACCTGGTGAACCTGCGCAAGAACTACCTGCTGCCGACCGTGAAAGCCACCGGATGGCGCCAGACCAAGGCTGGGCGCAAGGCCCGCATCTACGACACGCCCGCCACCCCCTACCAGCGGCTGATCGACTCCGGCACCCTCGACGACGCCTCCGCGGCGGCACTCGACCAGGTCGCCGAACCGCTCAACCCGGCCGAGATCACCAGGCGCGTCAACCGGATCCAGCAACAGCTGATCGCCTCAGCCAAAGCCCGCACCCAAGCCGGGCGCGCCGCCGCCTAAACCCCCCACACCCGGGCCCGTTTCGCGGGCAAACTCGCTGAGGCACGCGGTCACCATTTCGCGGGCAACTTGACTTGAGCACTTCGTCGTGCTTCGGAATTTGCAGCGAACGGCAATGCTTCGAAGGCGATTTCGATCTGGTGATGGCCCCGGCGAACCTTCCAAGTGTTCCTTTGGGTATTCCAGGGGGTGGAAGGGGCAAAGGAATAGCTGTGGCGGCGTTTTCCCTGATCAGCCGCCACTCCCGTGCTGCGCGCGATT
>JBPPMX010000089.1:0-3973 GCA_051306275.1 Tepidiformaceae bacterium | reverse complement strand
AACGACCTCGGCGCGATCGCCTCGCAGCTCTACCAGCTGTACTGAGCCGACCCAAGAGCTCTGACCGGGTCATGCCCGAGGGAGCGCGCCTCGCAAGTCGGGGATGCTCGAATGCGAATCCGGCCCCGGTCCCGAAGAGGGTGCGTGCGATCTCGCCGTTCGACAGTCGCGTCGGGAGGTAGTCGAGTACCTCCCGCTCGCGCTCGGTCAGCGGCGCCGCGGCCGAGGTCGGCGCAGATCGACTCGTTGCCCAGCAGGTGGACATCGTCGATCACGACCACCAACGGGTGGCTCAGGTCTTCCAGCTCGGTGCGCAGCCGGTTCACGAAGGCCGGGCCGAGAGCACGGCCGGCGACAAGGTCGGCGATTGCCGGATCGAACTCGGGAGCGGAGGTCGCGATGGCGGACACGAGCGCCCGCGCAAAATGTACCGGGTCGTCATGACTCGCCGTGACGTTCATCCGGCACACGCGGCCCTCGGATCGGCTGGCCCACTGGCTCAGGAGGACCGATTTTCCCGATCCTGCCGGTGCCACGATCACCCCAACGCCGGCAGGCGGCACCTGGTCCAATGCGGCCTCCAAGCGCGGGCGGCGTTGCTTCGCGGACACAATGGTCGACGGCAACGCCAAGTCGGCGAGGTCACTTGACGAGAGGCCCATGTTCAGAGGGTCCCAGTACTGGCAGTGACTGGGCAGGGCCGTTGGTCCCGCCGTCTCAGCTCGTCACATCCAGTCGACGTACTTGAAGGATCTCGGCGTGCAGATCGTGCATTCGGTGCAGCGCGGCGTGGAGGGCAGCCTGATCAGCCACCGAGCCGACCATGCTGACCCACCCGGAAGTCCCCGGCTGCACGGTAAGTCCGTCCAACGCCGCAAGCAGCATGGGTCCGGCCTCACCAGCCACGACGATCTCGTATCGCGAGGACACCCTGCACCTCTCTCCGTCGGTTGTGGTTCGCGTGCTCCGCGACGACGGTCGTCACCCCCGCTGGGTGATCCGAGAGCCCGGTACGCCAGATCACCCAGCCGGGATGACGTCGGCATATCGGGATGAGGGCACTGTCGGAGGCAGAACGTGTCCTGCGCCTGTGCGCCCCACGACGGAGAAGGAGAACCATCATGGCAATCACCGCGAGAGAAATGGTCATGGCCGCTCGTGCCGATCTCGATCTGGTCGCCCCGGAGGCAGCTTCGAAGGAGTCGCAGTCCGGTCAGGCCGTATTCGTCGACGTACGCCAGACGGAGGAATGGCAGCACGGCCACATTGCCGGCGCCATCCGCGCGCCCCGCGGGCTGCTGGAGTTCCTCGCCGACCCCTCGAGTCCCCGCCACTCGGAGGCACTCGACCCGACGCGTCGCGTGATCATGGTCTGCCACACCGGAACCCGGGCTGCGCTCGCGGGGCACACCCTGCAGCAGCTCGGCTACACCGATGTCGCCCTGCTGGAGGGCGGCATCACCGCATGGCAGGCGGCCGGACTGCCGCTGGTAGAGCACGAGTTCGCCGGCATCTGAGCCCCGCGGCGCATGGTCGCCGCCACATCCAACGGGGCGGAGGCCGCTCCACAAACAGCAAGGAGAGTCGACATGACCGACACGATGACAACCAAGGTGGCCACCACGGCGCCGCTCCGTTGGGACGAGGTGTGGTTCACGAACTGCCCGATGGTCTCGGCGAACAACATCGACCAGGAGCTCGGGTGGTGCCGCGAGGAGTTCAAGAAGATCGGCGTCGAGTACGCCTACTTCCGCCACTCGCCGGAGAACAACTGGTACCCGCACTACGTGCACAACCTCGACAACCTGGTCCGCTTCGGGGGTCTTTACCCCACGATCCACGTCAACGCCGACATCCGGCGCACGCGGCTTCTCGGCGCGACGCAGGTGCGTGAGGGCGGGGCGATGATGGTCCGAGCCCGGGATGACATCTACACGATGGCAGACCTGAAGGGCCGCAAGATCGGGCTCACCAAGAGCCTGAACACGATCAAGAACGACTGGTGGCGGGTGCAGGAACACGCGGGCATCGAGCTGATGCTCCGACTGAACGGCATGACTATCGACGATGTCGAGATCGTCGAGTTCCCCTACCCGGACGACTGGTACGACAAGCCCGAAATGCTCCAGGTCGCGATGAACAACCCGTCCGAGCTGTGGCTGCGACGCGACCACAAGCACGACCTCGCGTTCCGTCCCCTCGAGACATCTCTCGAGAACGGCACCGTGGACGCGATCTACACACAGAGCAAGGTCTTCCAGCACCTGCAGGAAGCGACCGGCAAGTTCAAGGCGATCGAGGACCTCTCCCTCCGGCCGGACTGGACCATCCAGATGGCCAACTGCCCCGCCGTGATCACCTGCACCGACGTCATGGCAGACGAGCACCCGGAGCTGGTCGTCGCGTACATGAAGGCGATGATCAAGGTCGGGCGCTGGGCAAACGCGGACAAGCACGCCGCTGCCGGGATCCTGAACCGGCAGACGTTCTACCGGGACGTGGAGGACACCTACCAGGGCATCAAGGATGTCGACCTCGTGCCGAACCTCTCGCCCAAGAACCTCGTCTCGATCGACATCGCCAAGGACTTCATGCTGAGTCACGGCTACATCCACAACGACTACGACGTCAACGAGTGGGCTGCACCTCAGTTCCTGCAGGAAGCGGCGAAGCAGCTGCTCGAGGAGGAGTGGAAGATGATCACGACCTCGAAGCTGCCCGAGCCCACCGAACTCCAGATGGGCCACGCGCGTCTCGGTTGAACCCGATCAGCGCTCAGGTTCGATGATGGACAACCACAACGAAACCCGCATGGGGCGCCTGGGCTACCGGCCCCCTGCGGACGTCCCCGAACCCGAGCAGCTCGTGCTGCTCGAGTTCGTCCTGGATGACCGGGTCGCGGTGATCACGCTCAACCGCCCTCATGCGGACAACGCGATCACGACCGAGCTTGCGGTGCAGTTCATCGAGGCTCTCGAGACGATCGCCGCCCGTCCTTCGGTGCGGGTGGCGGTCCTCGCAGCTGCGGGGGACCGGGCGTTCTCCGTTGGCGGAGACCTCTACCAGCGCAAGCAGATGACCAAGGAGCAGTGGCTGCGTCAGCGGCAGGTGTTCGATCGGCTGGTGTACCTGGTGCGGCAGCTGCGCAGGCCCATCATCGCCGCCGTCCACGGCATGGCCTACGGCGGCGGCTGCGAGCTCGCGATCAGCACCGATTTCATCATCGCCGCCGACGACGCGGTCTTCGGCCAACCGGAAGCCATGGTCGGGTTGTCCGCCGGAGCCGGCTCCCCGGTCTTCCTACCCCGCCTGCTCCCGCCGGGCAAGGCCATGCAGATGCTGATGACCGGGGAGCCGATCACGGCCCAGGAGGCGCACCGGCTGGGTATGGTCAACGAGGTGCACCCGCGGGCCGAGCTGATGCACGCCGTGCTGTCCATCGCCGCGAAGATCGCCGACAACTCGCCTACCGCGGTGCAGTCCGTCAAGCGAGCCGTGCAGAACGGCCAGGGTGAACCCGCGGAGCAGGCGATCGCGATCATGATGGACCAACACTGGCGCTCCGTGGTGCACCCCGACCGCTTTGAAGGGATCAAGGCGTACACCGAAGGTCGCGACCCGGTCTTCCCCGACCCGGACTTCTGACTCTGACCTGGTCTCCAATTGCCGTGCTCGGTGAGAGTCGCGTTGGCCCCACCAGCGCTAGACGGGGCATGCGCGAGGCCGCTCGGAACCTGCCGTGGGCGAGACACCCACGGTAGGGGCGGCGATGTCAACCCGCGAACCCCGCGTGATGCCGCCTATGGGGGCCGTCCGCAAAGGGGGGCCACCTGCCGTGTTGGGCCAATACCAGCCTCCGTCTGAGGACGCACCCACGCCGAAGACATCCTCGTAAGTGCGCGCCCAACGCACGGCACCGTCATTCTCGACATACTGCAGCATCTCCACACCATCGGGTGCTCGTTCGCCTGTG
>JBPPMX010000088.1:0-7430 GCA_051306275.1 Tepidiformaceae bacterium | reverse complement strand
GGTCCGGCTGGCGGCGCCGACGAAGGTCCAGGTGCTGGCATCGGCGTTGCGCGCGAAGTCATTCGAACTCGCAGGGGAACTGACGGACGGGGCGATCTCGTGGATGTGCGCGCGCCAGTATATCCGGGACGTGGCAGCACCAGCGCTGGCCAAGGGTGCGAAGGACGCGGGGCGTGAGCGGCCTCCGCTGGTGACGCATGTACCGCTGGTGGTAAGTACGAACGAGGCGGCAATCCGGGCGCAGGTGCCCGTGCAGTTCGGGTTCTACTTGAAGGTGATCATGTACCAGAACATGTTCCGGGACGCCGGGTACCCGGAGGCCGCCGGCGGCGAGTTCTCGAGCCGGTTGCTGGATAACCTCGTGATCTGGGGCAACGAAGACACCGTGCGGCAGCGGGTTGGGGAGATGCGCCAGCATCGTGCGGACGAGATCCTGTGCTCGATCGTGAACCTGGGCGACCAGGATCCCGGGTCATTCGACCGGACGATCGAGGTGCTCGGCGACATCGCGAAGGAGGCGTAGCGAATGGACCTGTACGAGGCGATGACGACAACCCCGGCGACGCGCGAGTTCACCGAGGAGGATGTGCCGGACGCAACGCTGTACCGCGTGTTCGACAAGGCCCGGTTCGCGTCGAACGGCGGGAACCGGCAGGGCTGGCGGGTGATCGTCGTGCGGGACCCGGCGACGAAGACGCGCCTGTGGGAGCTGTATCAGCCGGGCGCCGAGGCATACCGGAAGGAACAGCTTGCGAAGGCGCAGGCAGCGGGGAACGAGCGCGCAATCGAGCAGTATTCGCGGACGGACACGTTCTCCGGGCAGCAGCTCGACCGGGCGCCGTTGTTCCTGCTCATGCTGGTCGATGTGAACGCGATGGCGATCACGGACAAGGACCTCGACCGGCCAAGCATCATCGGCGGTGGGTCGGTGTACACGTTCGTGCAGAACGTGATGCTGGGGCTGCGGGCGGAAGGCTACGGGACCGTGCTGACGACGCTAATCTGCCCGGAGGAGCCGGCGGTGAAGGAGCTCCTCGGGATCCCCGAGGAGTTCGCGATCGCGGGGCTGCTGCCGGTGGGGCGGCCAGCCAAATCCGTGACGAAGCTGAAGCGGCGGCCGGTGGAGACGTTCGTGACGCGGGAGCGGTACTCAGGGGAGCCGTTTACCGCCGAGTAGTTCAGTCGGGCGAGGTGGTGACGACGAGGTCGACGGTCATGGTGGACCGCGCGCTTCCACGAAACGAGCCGCTAATGGGGGCGGCATCGGCGGACGATGCGGCGGCAGCGACGGCAACATGGGCGTCAGCGACGACGAGGCCGAGGGTGGGGTCGTAGCCGCGCCAACCAGCGCCGGGGACCCAGGCCTCGGGCCAGGCGTGGAGGTAGCGGCGGTCCTGTTCAGGGTCGCCCTGCTGGTAACCGCTTACGAAGCGAGCGGGCACGCCAACCACACGACATGCATCGACGAAAAGGACGGCGAGGTCACGGCAGGAGCCGTGCTGGATGGCGAGGGTGTGCGCGGGTTCGAACGGGTCACCGTCTTCGCGGAGGTCGATGGCGATGATTCGGTGGAGGGAGTGGTTGAGCGCCGTGAGGAAGGGGACGACGGAGCCGGTCTGGTCAGCGAGGTCGCGGGCAAGGGTTGCGACCGGGTCATCCGGGGGCGAGACGGGGCGGCGGAGGTAGGGCTGGGCGGCGGGCTCGGTGAGCGTCCAGGGGAGCGGGTCCAGGCCGGCGGGCAGGAGGAGGTAATCGAAGGGATTGGCCAGGGCCGTGTGTACGGTCAGCGCGAGTTCGACCATGAGGCTTTCGGTGGTGCCATCGAACCAGGCGATCTCGAAGTGGTTTCCTTCGAAGTCTAGTCCCTCCGACAGGCCCGCAGGCTGGGGGTTGAACGAGAGGTCGAACGCTTCGACCGATTGGTCGGGGCCGGAACGCGGTCGGAGGCGGAGGGTGTGGGGTTCAAGAAAGACCGGGGAGTCGAAGGTGTACGTGGTGCGATGCCGGATCTCGAAGCGCATACCCCTCAGGGTAGCTTGTTCAGCGCCACATCGACCCAATCAGAAGGCAGATTGCCGACGGACTGGCGGAGATTCTCCTGCCACCAGTCGGAGACGTAGGCGAGATCCGACTTCTGGAAGCGGTGCTCGATGATCTTGTAGGTGCCCTCGCGGTAGAGGATGACGTCGACGGGAAAGTCGACATCGGTAGCGGAGATGCGGGTGGAATCGAAGGAGAGCATGCCGACCTTGAGGGCGAACTTCATCGAGTCGGTGTACTTGAGGGTGCGGTCGAGGATGGGCTTGCCATAGCCCCCGACGCCGACGATCTGGTAGGGGGTTGCCTCGCCGATCTCGACCCAGTTTCCCTGGGGATAGACGAGGTAGAGCTTGTGCTCCTTGTCGTGCTCCATCTGGCCGCCGACGAGGCAGTTGATGTCGAAGCGGAGGCCGCTGCCCTTGAGGGCGCGAGCGTCTTCCTTCGCAACACGGCGGATGGCGTCGGAGAGGGCGTTTACGGCCTTGAAGAGGCGGTCGAAGGTGTCGCCTTTTTCGTCCATGACCTCATCGAAGTAGGTGAGGGCCTTGTCCCGCACGGAGCGCAGGCCGGAGGTCATGAGGAACATGCTGTGGTTGCCGTTCTGGTAGATTGAGACTTTCCGGGCAGTGATGCCTTCGATCCCGGAGGTAACGAGGGTATCGGCGATACCGACGAGGCCTTCCTGCACTTTGACACCGAGACAGAAGGTCACGCGGGGCTCCTTGGGACAATGGTGCGCGCCAGCCGGCTACCGCAGTGAGGGTCGCTGCACGGTACCCCGGGGGTGCGGGAGGCGCAAACGGTTTGGGGCTCAATCCTTCCCGAGCCAGAAGAACCCATCGGCGACTTCGGTGGTCAGGCCGGCAAGGTTTCCCTGGATATCATCCACGAATTCGTGGAGTCCGCGGAGGATGAGTGTCTCGGCGGTACCGAATTCCAGGCGGGATTGGAGTTCGCTGATGCGGCGCATCGGCGGGTTGCGAAGCTTGCGCTCGGCGCCGAGGGTGGCGCGATCGAGGCAGTCGGCGAGTGAGTCGATTGAGCGGCGGAGAGACCGTGGGAAGGTATCGCTGAGCATGAGGAACTCGACGACGCCCGCAGGCTCCACTTCGTCGTGTGAGCGGCGATAGGCTTCCCAGCCGGAGACGGAGCGGAGGACCGCGACCCACTGAAAGCGGTCGACGGGGCTGCCGATTTCTTCGGGCGAGGTCATGAGCAGGTGGTACTTGGAGTCGACGATACGGGTCACCATGTCGGCGCGCTCGACGAACATGCCGACGCGCATCCAGTGCCAGCCTTCGTCGTGAAGCGAGGTGGCGTCGGCGGCGCCGTTGAAGAGGTGGGAGCCGAGCCGGACGGTATCGCAGAAGTCGTAGAGGCCATCGGCGAGGATGAGGTAGATGTTACTGCTGACGATGGAGTGGTAGAGGCGGTTAATGGCGACCCAGCTTTCGCTGGAGAGGTAGTCGCGAACGCTGCCAGCGTTGGCCCGGGCGTGGACGATGGCGGACACGATGGATGACGCGTTACGCCTGTCGACCGTTAGGAACTCGATGACGGTCGTTTCGGGGGCGTCGTTGTGGAGGGCGCGATATTCGGCTTCGAGACCGAGGGTGGCAACGAGCGCCTCCCACGTGTTTGTCGCGCCCACGACTTCGCTGGCTGTGGGTTCGAGGCGGCCGTGGTACGTGACGTCGAGGAGGCGCGCGGTGTTCTCGGCGCGTTCGACGTAGCGCCCAAGCCAGAAGAGGTTTTCGGCGACGCGGCTAAGGAGCGCCATTGAGCACCCACGTGTCTTTGCTGCCGCCACCCTGGGACGAGTTCACGATGAATGACCCTTCGCGGAGGGCGACGCGGGTGAGGCCGCCGGGGAGGACCCATGGGTCGATGCCGTCGTAGAGAACGAAGGGCCGGAGGTCGATGCGCCGGGGCTTCACTGCGCCATCGATGACGGTAGGGCAGGTCGAGAGCCGGATGAGGGGCTGGGCGATGAAGTTCGAGGGGTCAGCCTCGATGAGTTCGCGGACATCGTCGAGCTGGTTCTCGTTGCTGGAGGGGCCGACGACGACGCCGTAGCCGCCGGAAGCGCCGGTCGGCTTCACGACGAGGTCCTTCAGATTCTGGAGGATGTACTCGCGGGCCTTGGGGTCGCCAGCGTGGTAGGTGGGGACGTTCTCGAGGATCGGCGTTTCGCCGAGGTAGTAGCGGATCATCTCGGGGACGAAGGGGTAGATCGACTTGTCGTCGGCGACGCCGGTGCCGATGGCGTTGACGAGGCCGACCTTGCCATCGCGGTAGAGCTGGAAGAGGCCATCGACGCCGAGCTGTGAGTCGACGCGGAAGGTCTTGGGATCGAGGAATTCGTCGTCGACGCGGCGGTAGAGCGAGCCGAGTGGCTCGAGGCCGCGCGTGGTGCGCATGACGAGGCGGTCATCGTGGACGGCGAGGTCGCGGCCTTCGACGAGCTGGGTGCCCATCTGCTTGGCGAGGAAGGTGTGCTCGAAGTAGGCGGAGTTGTAAGGGCCAGGGGTGAGTACGGCGACGGTGCCGCGACCGCAGGAGCGCCGGATGGTGTCGTGGAGGCGGTTCGCGTAGTCGGAGACCGGCTGGACATCGGACTGGCTGAAGACGCGGGGGAGGGTACGGGTCGAGATCAGCCGGTTCTGGATGACATAGGAGACGCCGCTGGGCGTGCGGCAGTTGTCTTCGAGGACGTAGTAAGTGCCGTCGATGTGGCGGACGAGGTCGATGCCGGAGATCTGGATCCAGGTGCCGCCGGGCGGGGTGAAGCCCCGGACGAGCGGCTGGTAGGACGGGCAGCCGTAGACGAGGTCCCGCGGGATCAGCCCGGCGCTGAGGATCTTGCCTTCGTTATAGACATCCTGGAGGAAGTGGTTGAGGGCGACGACGCGCTGGCGAAGACCCTGCTCGATCTTTGCCCATTCGGCGGGAGGGATGACGCGTGGCACGAGGTCGAACGGGAAGATGCGCTCGGTGCCGGAGCTTTCGGAATAGACGGTGAAGGTGATGCCTGAGTTGAGGAAGCCGAGGTCGGCGCGGCGCTGGCGGTCGGCGAGTTCTTCGAAGCTGAAGCTGGCGAGGGCTTCGACGACCGAGCGGTAGTGGTCGCGTGGGACGCCCGGCGATTCGAACATCTCGTCGTACTCGCCGCCCGCGTCGTAGCCGTCGAAGATGCCCGCCATCGGTTGGGACGGTAGCATTTCGGGGTTTCGGTCTTGTTTCACTGCGGCGTCCTTCGCGGGGGCGTGTGTCCGGCGTTATGAAGCTTACCGTGCGCGGGCCGGGATTGGGTTCTGTCATGGAGGGTATGGAGTAGGGACGGACGTATGCGGCGGTAGTAGGGTGGGGATATGTCAGGCAAGAGCGACGTCGGACGCGAGATTGAGCCGCTGACGGGGCGGCAGCGCGAAGTGCTGGACCTGATCGCGCGGGGGTACACGAACCCACAGATCGCCGATGCGCTGGGCGTTTCGATCGACGGGGCGAAGTGGCATGTGCGGGAGATCCTGTCGAAGCTCGGCGTGGATTCGCGTGAGGAAGCGGCGGAGTGGTGGCGGAGTGAGCGAAGCGTCGGTGTTCGTGTGCGCCGGGCGACGAGGAGCGCGGTCGGGTTGGGGGTGTTGCGGTGGGTGGCTGGCGGGGCGGCGGTCGCGCTGGTGGGTGCGCTCGCGGTGGTGGCGGTGATGGCGGCGCGGGGCGATGGGCAGGAGGTGGTCGGGCCGGAGGTGACTGCGACGGTGGGGGCGAGTGCCACCAACGAGCCGACCGTTGCGGCTGGGGCTCCGCCGATACGCAAGACATATTCGACAGGGGAGACAGTGGGCGGTTATCCCGCTCTGTTCTTTGTAGACACGAACTCTGGCGCCGTCGAGGAATGGAGCTTCGGTGACGATGCGCGGGTGGGGAACATCGCACTGAGCCCATCCGCCGATAATCGATACGTGGCAGCCCTGCGCCACGAGCCCGACCACACGCTGTTTCTTATCGAACGTGCGACGGGGAACACGCAGACGATCGACGTTCGCAGGTTGACGCTGGCCGCGTCGGAGGGCAACCGATTCGTATTCACGGGCACCCGCGCGGATTCACGTGACCCGCTGACCGTCCGCGTGCTCGACGCGCTCACAGGAACGACGTGGGATACCGTCGTGACGCCCAACGGCATCGCCGAGGAGACCCAGGCGTTGATCTCGCCAGACGGGGGCTCGCTCGTCATCCTCCTCGGGAATCAGGTCTACTGGGCGAATGTCGGCGACGCGGCCGCTCAACTCGTCTTACCGTGGTTCGAGGCCGTCGGAACGCTCCGACCGGAGTCGGGTGGCGTGCTCGTGTCTCTCAACTATGGCGAGCGGTACAAGCGCATCGGGTGGGATGGAGCCGTGCGGGATGCTGTCGCGCCACCCGTGGGGGAGGTCTCGCCGGACGGGACGCTCATCGCTCGCACAGAACTGATAGCACCCGCGGTGCGTGGTGGCTGGGGCATGGGCGAATACCCTCAACTCGCGATGGTGGTGGTTACCGACAGGGCATCCGGGGAGGTTCGTTTTCGCGCGCGGGGAGCGATGCTCGCAGAGGGCGCACCGGGATCGACGCACTGGCTCGCCGACAGTTCCGGCCTGGTCATTGAGACGGGCGACGGATTCCGAGTGATGACCCGTGATGGAGTGGTGACACGAGACCTCCCGCCTGCTTTCCGATTCGGCTGGCCCGTCCCCTCGCCGGACGACCCGGACAAGTTCGCGCTGGGGTTCGCAGGGTATGTGGGACGGGACGGTCAACCGGTCGAGGTGGATGTCGATATCGGGTCGGGGGCCTGGTCCGTAGGCCTCGAGGCCTGGGGGCGAGACAGCGCAGAGATCCGCTTCTCGACTGTTGCAGGGGGAAAGGGGTACAGCAGGAATGTCCCGCTCATGCCGCTGCTGATCGAGCATGATCCCCACGAGGGCGGCCTCACGGCCGTCTCTGTCGTCGGGACCGGCTCTTGCCTGAATGTCCGTGAGGCGGCCAGCACAGCCGCCACGGCCGTTTCCTGCTATCCCGACGGCACCCATGCGGAGATCACCAGCGGGCGGGATCCAAACTGGACGACCGCGTCGAAAGAACCAGCGATGTTCGGGGCGATGGCGCCGGGGACCGACTTCGAGCCATGGATTCACCTCAGCATGCCCGACGGGAACGAGGGCTGGGTGAGTCCGGAGTTCCTCACATGGCGGAACTAGACGTGGAACCGTTGACTGGGCGGCAGCGCGAAGTGCTGAACCTGATCGCGCGGGGGTACACGAACCCACAGATCGCCGATGCGCTGGGCGTTTCGATCGACGGGGCGAAGTGGCATGTGCGGGAGATCCTGTCGAAGCTCGGCGTGGATT
>JBPPMX010000087.1:0-9213 GCA_051306275.1 Tepidiformaceae bacterium | reverse complement strand
GAGGCCAAGGAAGGCGTGAAGATCCAGCGCGAGTCCGTCACGTACGCGACGATCACCTTCCAGAACCTCTTCCGCCTCTACCACAAGCTCGCGGGCATGACCGGTACCGCCGAAACCGAAGCAGAAGAGTTTTCGAAGATCTACGACCTCGATGTCGTCGTCATCCCGACTCACCGCCCGATGGTCCGCGAAGACTTCCAGGACATCGTCTATATCAACGAGCGCGGCAAGTTCGAGGCCGTCGTCGAAGAGATCGTGGAGATGAACCAGGCCGGGCGACCGGTCCTCGTCGGCACCACCTCGATCGAGAAATCGGAATACCTCTCGACCCTTCTCCTCCGTAAGGGCGTCCAGCACGAAGTCCTGAACGCCAAGCAGCACGAACGCGAAGCCAACATCATCCTCGATGCCGGTCAGCGCGGCGCCGTCACCATCGCCACGAACATGGCTGGGCGCGGTACCGACATCAAGCTGGGCGAAGGCGTCGCAGATCTCGGCGGCCTCCATGTTGTCGGTACCGAACGGCACGAGTCACGTCGCATCGACAACCAGCTTCGCGGTCGCTCAGGCCGCCAGGGCGACCCCGGCTCCACGCGCTTCTTCGTCTCCTTCGGCGACGACATCATGAAGCGCTTCGCCCCCGACTGGGTCCCCGGCATGATGCGCAAGCTCGGCATGACCGAAGATGTGCCGCTCGAATCGGGCATGGTCTCGAAGGCGATCGAGCAGGCGCAAGGCAAGGTCGAAGCGCACAACTTCGACGTCCGAAAGCGCCTTGTCGAGTTCGACGACGTCATCAACGAACACCGCAGCGTGATTTACACAGAACGCGAGAAGGTTCTCGCCGATGCCGACCTCCGCGCGAACGTTGTCGGCCTCCTCCTCGAAGAGATCGAGGCGCTCATCGCCGATCTCGCCCCGAACCGGAGCTACGACGAGATCGAACTCCTCCAGAACGAGCTCCGCGAGATCTATCTCGCCGAAGACCTGCCCACGATCGAAGAGATGCAGGAGCTCCGCGACGAGCTCAAGGACGAACTCCTCGACCGCGCGGAAGACCGCTATGAGCAGATCGAAGAACTTGTCGGCGATGAGAACATGCGCCGCGTCGAACGCTGGGTACTTCTCGAATCCATCGACTACCACTGGCGCGAGCACCTGACGGCGATCGAAGACCTGCGCCAGAGCATCGGCCTCCAGGCGTACGCCCAGATCGACCCCCTCGTCGCCTTCAAGCGTGAAGGCTACGACATGTTCCAGCAGCTCCAGCGCAACATTCGCCGTCAGCTCGCGCGCACGATCTTCCGCGTGCGCGTCACTGAGACCCGGCCCGCGCCGCAGCCCCAGCTCACCACCTCCGATTCGCAGGAAGCCGAAGACCAGCCCGCGCCGCCTAAGGTCGAGCCCGTGCTCACAGGCTCCACCGCCCCCTCGGTCAGCCAGCTCCGCGTCAACCGCGACGATGGTGGCGACGCGCCCCCGGCCCGCCAGCCCGGGCAGCGCAAACAGGGTGGCTCATCGACCGCCGCCAAGCGTCGTAAGTACCTCCGCTAGCGGGACGGAATGACGCTCGAGGAGGCCGAGGCCAGCCTTCGCGAATTCGCCCTGACCTACCCGGAGGCGTGGGAAGACTTCCCCTGGGACGAGCGCGTCATCAAGGTCCGCAAGAAGATCTTCGTGTTCCTCGGCCTGATCGAGACCGAGCTCCGCATCGGTGTGAAGCTCCCCGAGTCTGCCCCCGCCGCCCTCACCATCCCCGGCGTCGTCCCCGCTGGCTACGGCCTCGGGAAGTCCGGCTGGGTGAACGTCCGCTACTCCCCCGGCGAAAGCGTGCCCCTGGACCTCCTTCGCGAATGGGTCGACGAAAGCTACCGCGCCATCGCCCCGAAGATGCTCGTCGCGAAGCTACCGCCCCCCGGCGCCCTCGCGACCCGCTAACGGCGCGTTACCGTTCCCCCTCCAACCGCTACCCTCTCTCCCATGTCCACCCTCGCCGAACTCGGCCTGACTACCGACGACGCCCCGATCATGCTGATCACCCCGCCGGACGATGTCCTCGCCGAGGCCTCCCGCATGCGCCCTCGCCCGTCCGTCGCCACCTCCCTCCTCGTCGCCGAGCCGACCGCCCGCATCGCCTGGTGGACCAGCCGCGAACTCCTCCAGCCCGGCAATCTCGAACGCCTCCGCTGGATCGTGAGCGGCACCCAGGACGGCGTCGCCTGGCTCATCCTTGATCCGGAAGACGACGACCCGCTCTCGGAGACCGCACTCCACACCCTGCTTGGCGGTACCGGGCTACGCGCTGCTGCATCCACTCCCCTCGCCTCGGGGGAGCTCGCGGTCCCCGTCTCTGCGGGCGCCTGACTGTTATGCGTTTTACACACCGATAACCCGAGGTTTGCGCAATTGATCGCAAACCCGGCGTACCGTGGCCTCTATGCCGAATCCCGGCCTCGCCGGGAGCGGGGGAACCACACAACTGGGGTGAATCGCGCACCGTGCGCGTAGGCGACTTCCGACGCCGAACCCGTCAGCTAACTCCGCAGGCCGATCGGGAGGCAGCTGTCTTCTGCCTCCACCACCGAGCAATGCGTAGCCCGCCACCGGGTCTATCCGCATCGCCAATAGGAGGACCACATGTCGGCTCAACCCAGGTCAACCAATCAGCGCACACCGGCCGAATCCCCGGCCACGCCCCCTCCGGCCCCTGCCTCGCCGTGGGTTGTCGACCTCACCACTCGCCGCGTCGTCCGCAACCCTGCCCAGGGAGATGCAGAGCCGCCGGTATCCTGATATACCTCGCGGGCCGGTTCCCGGCGCGGAGGTTACATGTTCGACGGCTTCGCCTGGCGCACCATCAGGACCTCCGGGGCCTCGATCAACCTCCGCGTTGGCGGGAGCGGACCACCGGTGCTCCTGGTCCATGGCTATCCGCAGTCGCACGTGATGTGGCACGCCGTCGCGCCGCTCCTTGCTGAGCATTTCACCGTTGTTACCCCGGACCTCCGTGGCTACGGTGACTCCTCGAAGCCTGCGTCCATCGGCGGCAGCGCCTATTCCAAACGCGTCATGGCCCAGGATCTCGTCGAGGTCATGTCCGCCCTCGGATTCGAACAGTTCGCCCTCGCCGGGCACGACCGTGGCGGTCGCGTCGCCTACCGGCTCGCCTTCGACCACCCCGGGCGGGTTACTCGCCTTGCCACCCTCGACATCACTCCCACCCACGCCACCTTCGCCCCGATGGACTTCCGTGGTGCGCTCGGCGCGTTCCACTGGTTCCTCCTCGCCCAGCCAGCCCCCTTGCCCGAGCAGCTCATCGGCGCGGCGCCGCTCGCCTGGCTCCATCACCTGCTCGCTCGCTGGGCTGCGCCCGGATTCGTCTTCGACCCCGCCGCGCTCGCCGAGTACGAGCGTACTTTCTCCGACCCCGAGGTCATCCGCGCCACCTGTGAGGACTACCGCGCCGGCCCGACGATTGACTTCGACCTCGACGCCGCCGACCTCGCCGCCGGGCGCAAGATTACCTGCCCCCTTCTCGCGATGTGGGGTGAGCGGCCCGTCGCGCCCGGCCGTCGCACCGGCGTCATCGAGACCTGGGCGAACTGGGCGACCGATATCCGTGCCGCTCCCATCCCATCCGGCCACTTCCTCGCGGAAGAAGCACCCGCCGAGACCGCCGCAGCCGTCCTCGCCTTTTTCTCCGGAGCGTGATTGCCTACCGATCTTGCACAACGTGATATGTCCGTTATCAGCGTCCGCTACCCTATCCGCCATGACCGAAGCCGAACTGCAGCGTTATCGAATCGTCGTCCGTGGCCGCGTCCAGGCCGTTGGCTACCGCCTCTTCACCCATGGCGCCGCCACCGCACTTGGAGTCGCCGGTACTGTCCGAAACCTCCCGGATGGCGCGGTCGAAGCCATCGCCCAGGCCGACCCGGCCACGATGGAGCGCTTCCTCGCCGCCCTGCGCATCGGTCCTCCCACCGGAGAGGTCACTGCGCTCGATATCGAGTCGCTTGACCCTGCACCGGCGTTCGCAGGGTTCGACATCATTCGCTAGCGCGCCTGCGGCTTGCCGCTATCCCCTGCCCACGCTCCCTGCGCACAATCCCCGCAGTCCATCCCGGCGGTGAACCCTGTCCGCCTCCACATTTCGCGCGCGACTCCTGCCACGCTCCGCTCGTGATGGCGCGGGACGCCTCGTCGCGGGCCGTGCCCTCCGCGGCTTCGCCGATGGCTTCGTCAGCGTCCTCCTCGCCGCCTACCTCACCCGTCTCGGCTTCTCCGCCTTCGAAACCGGCGCGATCATCACGGCAACGCTCCTCGGGTCGGCCGCGCTGACACTCACCGTGGGGCTTGTCAGCAACCGGATTCCCCCGCATCGCATCCTCCTGGCCGCGACCGTTCTGATGGCTGGGACGGGCGTGGGGTTCGCCGCCCTCTCGGACCTCTGGCCCCTGCTCGTCGTCGCGTTCGTCGGCACCCTGAACCCCACCGGTGGCGACGTCAGCGTTTTCCTCCCCGTCGAGCAATCCCTCCTCTCCTCGAAGGTCGACCCGGCAGAGCGCACCGCTCTATTCGCCCGTTACAACCTCGGCGGCGTCTTCGCGGGTGCGCTCGGCGCACTCGCGAGCGCCATCCCGGAGCTCGTCGCGCACTCCGCCGGCTGGGACGTGCTGGCGCTGGAGCGCGCTGCGTTCCTCCTCTACGGCGCCGTCGGCGTTCTGATCGCGCTCATCTACCTGCCCATGCGCACGCCCGCGGTCGTTCCTTCGTCTGGTGGTCCGCTTCGCGAATCCCGCGGAGTGATCCTCCGCCTGAGCGCGATCTTTAGCATCGACTCCCTTGGCGGTGGCTTCGTCGTCCAGGCGCTGCTCGTCCTCTGGTTGCACCAGCGCTTCGACCTCTCTACCGGTGTGGTCGCGACGGTGTTCTTCGTCGCCGGGCTGCTGAGCGCCTTCTCCCAGCTTGCTGCCTCCTGGCTCTCCAGCCGCATTGGCCTGATTCAGACGATGGTCTACACCCACCTCCCGGCCAACGTGTTCCTGATCGTTGCAGCGCTCATGCCGGCTGCGCCACTGGCGATCACGTTCCTCTTGCTCCGGACCGCGCTCGCGCAGATGGATGTCCCTGCGCGCCAGTCATACGTCATGGCGATCGTCCCGCCGGCCGAACGAGCTGCCGCCGCCAGCGTTACGAACGTACCCCGGAGCCTGGCATCTGCTTTCGCACCGCTCATCGCCGGGGCGCTCCTGAGCCGCACGACCTTCGGATGGCCCCTGATCATCGGCGGCGTCCTGAAGATCCTCTACGACCTCCTCCTGCTCGCCCGCTTCCGCTCCGTTCCCACGCTCGATACCCGCTGACCGCGAAAGCGCCTTCGCGCTCTGCTAACCTTCCCGCGCACGAAACAGAGGAGGGCTCGCATGTACACCACTGACCAGTTCCAGGGCATGGTCGCCGAGACCGTCGGCATCGAAGGCCACGACGGCGACACGGTCCTCGCGTACTACGCCCGTCCCAGCGGCCCGGGACGGTTCCCCGGGCTTGTCCTTGTCCACCATGCCCCCGGCTGGGACGACTGGTATAAGGAGTGGACACGCAAGTTCGCCTACTACGGCTACGCCGCCATCTGCCCGGACCTCTACGGGCGTGTCCTCCAGGGCACACCTGAAGATGTGGGCGCACGCATTCGCGCCGAGGGCGGTGTCCCCGATGCCCAGGTCGTTGGCGACCTCCAGGGTGCGGTCCGGTTCCTGCGCGCCCAGCCCACGAACAACGGCAAGGCCGGCATGATCGGAACCTGCTCCGGCGGCCGCCACTCCTACCTCGCCGCCTGCCAGGGGAGCGGCCTCGATGCGGCGGCCGACCTCTGGGGCGGTGGCGTCGTCATGGCCGAAGCTGATCTCACGGAGAAGCGCCCGGTCTCACCGGTCGACTTCACGAAGGACCTCGACTGCCCGCTCCTGGGCCTTTTCGGCAATGACGACCGTGCGCCCGCGCCCGAGCAGGTCGACATCCACGAAGCTGCCCTCAAGCAGCACGGCAAGGAGTACGAGTTCCACCGCTATGACGGCGCCGGACACGGCTTCTTCTATCACAACTTCCCGCAGGCCTACCGCGCCGAACAGGCGAACGACGGCTGGCAGAAGGTCATGGCGTTTTTCGAGAAGCACCTCTCATAACGCGCCGTCCAACGGGTCGCGGCCCCCGCGGCCGCGAGCTCTCGCCACAACGCCCGGAACGACGTCACGCCTGAAGGAGGCTCGCCCACATGTGCACCATGATCGCCGAACGTACCGAGATTGCCGGCTCCGCCCGCGGGGATGGCCCGTGGTGGCAGCTCGACCACCTCTACCTCAGCTACGATCACCCGTACCACATCCAGCTTGAGCACGCCCTCAACCTCGACTTCGTGAACGAGACCACCGGCTCTCGCATCGCCGTCGAACTCTCGCTCGTCGACGCCCGCGCCCTCGCCGCGCGCCTGGCAGAGGTGGTCGCAAAGGCCGAGGAGTACGAGGCTATGCCCGTCTCGTAACCCAATCGGCGCTGGCCCGTGTGATAAAGTGCCCCACGGATGGAACCACACCAACGTAAGGGCTCAGGTCGCTCTTGAGCCCTGCGCTAATCATCGTCATCGTCGCGGTACTCATCGCGGTCAACGCGCTCTACGTTGCCGCGGAGTTCGCCGCCGTCAGTGTCCGCCGCAGCAAAGTCGTCGAAGAGGCGCAGAACGGTAGCAAGCTCGCCGCCGCCTTGCTCCCGGTTCTCGAAGACCGCGTTCGCCTTGATCGCTACATCGCTGCCTGCCAGATCGGGATCACGATATCGAGCCTGGTCCTCGGCGCGTTTGGCCAGGCGACTATCCCCGCGCACATCGAGCCCCTCTTCGAATCGCTCGGCGGTCTCGATGCTGCAGCCCAGTCCGTCTCGGCTGTCTTCGTCTTGCTCTTCCTCACGGTCACCCAGGTAATCGTCGGCGAACTCGTCCCCAAGTCGCTCGCCCTCCAGTACCCGACACGCGTCGCGCTGCTCACGGCGATCCCGATGCGCTGGTCGCTGGTCGCGCTCCGCGGCGTCATCGCAGTCCTCAACGGGAGCGGTCTGGCTATCCTTCGCCTGATGGGCTCTGGCGGGGCCAGCCACAGCCACGTCCATTCGCCAGAGGAGATCGAGCTCCTCATCGTCCAGAGTGCGGATGGCGGCCTCCTTGAACCCGGCGAACGCCGCCGGCTCGGTCGCGCTCTTCAACTCGGCGAACGAAGTGCGAGCAGCCTCATGGTCCCGCGCCCCTACGTTGTCGCCATCAACGCCGATGACCCGATCGATACGATCCTTTCCCGCGTCGCGGCCGCGCCCTATACGCGCCTGCCCGTATACAGGCAGTCACCCGACAACGTCATCGGCATGCTGAACACGAAGGACCTGATCCTCCGCGTCGTCGAAGGCCCGGTCGCGTCGATCGACGGCCTTGTCCGGCCTGTCCTTACCGTCCCGGAAACGCTTACCGCCGACCGCGTCCTCGCCGTCCTCCGCCAGCGCGGCTCCCAGCAGGCGGTCGTCATCGATGAGTTCGGCGGTGTCGCTGGCCTGATCACCCTTGAAGACATCCTCGCCGAGGTCTTCGGCGACTTCGGCGACGAATTCAAGCATGGGCACCCCGGGCCCGAGCACCTTCCCGATGGCCGCATCCGCCTCCCGGGCCTCACGTCGCTCGGCGATGCCGTGCCGTACCTCGGCGTTCGCTGGACCGGCCACGTCGATACTGTCGGTGGGCGCGTCACCCAGGAACTCGAACGCCTGCCCGAGCCCGGTGAGACACTCGTGATCGACGGAGTCGAGGTCGAAGTCGAGACCGTCGAACGCCACGCCGTCACCAGCATCCTCGTTCGCCCCCTCCGTGAAGCTGAGGAGGGACTCGATGGCTGATTGGCTGGTCCCGACGGTCATCGTCACCGTCCTCATTCTCCTCAACGGGCTCTTCGTTGCCGCGGAGTTCGCGATCGCGGGTGCGCCGCGCGCGACTATGCAGCGCCGCGCAGCCGAAGGGAATCGCGTTGCCGGCATCGTCCATCGACTTCTCGAGAATCCGCGGGCGCAGGACCAGTACATCGCGACCGCCCAGCTGGGCATCACCGCCGCCAGCCTTGGCCTCGGTATGTACGGCGAGCACGCTCTTGCCACGTGGATCTACGACCAGCTCCACCGCGATGGGGTTGCGGCCTGGCTTGCCTCGCACACCATCGCCAGTATCGCGGCCATCGCCATCCTCACGTACTTCCACATCGTCATCGGCGAGATGATCCCCAAGGCGCTCGCACTCCAGCGCGCCGAGCAGACGGCCCTTTGGATCACGCCGCCGATGCTCTGGGTCCGGCGCCTTCTGCTGCCGTTCGTCCTCGGCCTGAATGCCATCGGGAACGGACTTCTGGCACTGATGGGCGTCCGTCGGCAACTTGGCCAGGACCAGTACTACTCAGCATCCGAACTGGAGTACGTCGTCCGCGAAAGCCTCGAAGGCGGCATGCTCGCCTCTGAAGCGGGCCAGGTCCTGACCGAGCTGTTCGACTTCGGCGACCGCACCGCCGGCGACCTGCTGACTCCTCGCGTGAACGTCCACGGCATCCCCGTCGGCGCGAACCGTGACGACGTGGCGACCATCGTCGTCTCCAACCGCCACACCCGCTACCCCGTGTACGAGAGCGACATGGATCACATCATCGGTGTCATCCACATCAAAGACATCCTCGCCCACCTCGAAGAAGGCGCGCTCATCGACCGCTCTGATGTTCGGCCAGTCCCCTACATCCCTGAAACGACCACGGTCGACGTCATCATGGACGTCATGCGCCGCGAACGGTCGCAGCTCGTCGTTGTCCTCGATGAGCACGGCGGCACTGCGGGCGTGGTCACCATCGAAGACCTCTACGAAGAGGTAGTTGGCAAGATCCAGGAGGATATCGCCGACCTCCCGGACATCGTCGACGACGGCGCGGGCCGCCTCCATGTCGTGGGCACCGTCCGCCTCGACGAAGTCGGCGAGCGCTTCGAAGCCGAACTCGAGCACGACGACATCGACACGGTCAGCGGCCTCATCCTCTCGCTCCTCGGCCGCCCCCCCGAGATCGGCGACAGCGTCGACTACCGCGGGTTCCGGTTCCAGGTAGCTGCAACCTCCGGACACGGCGTCTCCCAGGCCGTCATCACCCG
>JBPPMX010000086.1:0-30509 GCA_051306275.1 Tepidiformaceae bacterium | reverse complement strand
GGCCGCGGGCGCGGTATGACAGCGTGCTTGTGCTTGGCGCACGCTGATGGCTGTTGGCCGTTGGCTGTTGGCGGCGGGCGGTTCCGATTCCTTGCCATCATCTGATGCGGCGAAATCGGAACCGGGTGCTTCAAGTTGGGTCTTAAGTGAAGAGCGCGGTGCAAAATCTGCACCGGGGAGGGTGAGATGGCGTTAGCTCGAGGAAAGCTGGTGTCGTTTGCGGGGACGGGAACGTGGCTGGCGGAAGTGCGGTTGGCTGGGTCGTCGCCGCAGGTGATGCACGAGGTGAAGGTGAGCCGGGGGCTTTCGAGCGGTTCGCTGACGAGCGGGCGGGACGTGCTGGTTGACCTGGGGGATCACGGTGACCCGGGGGACGCGGTCGTTATCGCCGTGTGGGCCTGAGACGCGAGTTCTGAGTCGGGCAGCGGGGCCTTTCGCGGCGTTGACCGGGTGCGGCGTATCGTCGTGGTCGCCCCGGGACGTGGGATCTAAGCGCGCGCCCCGCTACTTTGGAGTTCTATGCCTCGCTTTCTTCTTCTCGCCGCGCCGCTCCTTCTCGCCCTCGCCGCTTGTGGCGGAGGCGATGACGATGACGCCGATGCTTCTCCGACTGTCTTCGGCGAGGCGGTCAGCCCCGACCGCCCGATCCCGACCGCACAGGTTCGCGCGGTCAACGCAATCCCGGCCGGGGGCCACTGGGTCGTCGGCAACAACAACTTCGTGATTGGCCTTACGGACGAAAAAGACGAGCCCCAGGGCGGCGCCAGGATCACGATGGTCTTCTTCGACAACGCCAACACACCGAACCAGGCGGAGCGCTTCACCGTGAACGCGGTACAGAGCGCGCCGGGCGTCGGCCCCGAGGTCGTCCATCTCCACGAGGGCGGCGTTGAACACACCCACGGCGGCGAGGATGACAACCGGGTCGGCTACTACGCCGCGGTCGCGTTCGATAAGCCGGGCAACTGGGGGGTCTCCGTCCAGGCCACGCTGGAAGACGGCACGAGCGGAGTCAGCAACGTCCTCTTCACGGTCGAAGCCGAGCCACCGATCCCGCTCCCGGGCGAACCGGCCATCCCCAGCGACAACCTGACGAGGGCCGACGTCACGAATATCAGCGAGATAGACTCCGGCGACCCACCGAACGACATGCACGACGTGAAGATCAAGGACTCGATCGCGAACGGCCGCCCGGTGGTCATCGTGTTCTCGACGCCGGCCTTCTGCGCCTCGCGCTTCTGTGGCCCCGTGAACGAAGAGGTCGAGGACCTGCACGACAAATACAAGGACACAGTCGACTTCGTCCACATCGAGATCTGGCGGGACTTCGCCGCCAAGCAGCTGAACCCCACCGCGAAAGAGTGGATCGAAGAGCCCGACGGCACAGTGGTCGAGCCGGTCGTCTACATCGTGGACAAGGGCGGCACGATCTACGATCGGTTCGAAGGGCCCGTCGCCGCGAACATCCTCGAGCCCGCGGTGAAGGCCGTATCCGAAGGCAAGACTCACCCGTAGCGCATCGCCACCCGAAGGAACCCATGAACGTCCTCGCTATCGAATCTTCCTGCGACGAAACCGCAGCCGCTGTTGTGGTCGATGGCCGGATCGCGAAGTCGTCCGTCGTCGCGACGCAGGTCGACCTGCACGCGAAGTACGGTGGCGTCGTCCCGGAAGTGGCGAGCCGTCAGCACCTGCGCGTCATCGTCCCCGTGATCCAGCAGGCCCTGGCAGAGGCGGGCTGCACGCTCGACGACATCGATGCGGTAGCCGCCACGCGCGGGCCGGGGCTCGCCGGGTCGCTGCTCGTCGGCTACAACATGGGGAAGGCGCTGGCCTACGGGCGCGGCATCCCGTTCCTCGGGACGAACCACCTCGAAGGTCACATCTACGCGAACTGGCTGATGGAAGACGAAGAAGCGCCACGCTTCCCGGCGCTCTGCCTCGTGGTTTCCGGCGGGCATACGGACCTAGTCTGGATGGAAGCGCACGGCAAGTACGAGCGACTCGGCGGCACCCGCGATGACGCCGCCGGCGAGGCGTTCGACAAGGTTGGGCGGCTCCTCGGGCTGCCGTTCCCGGGTGGCCCGCACGTCTCCCGCGCCGCCGCCGAACACGGCCCCGCGAAGCTCACCCTCCCGCGCGCATGGCTGCCGGGCACGGCCGACTTCAGCTTCAGCGGCCTGAAGACCGCCGTCCTGCGGATCGTGGAGCGCGGCGAACACAGCACCGGTGAGATCGCGTGGTCGTTCCAGGAGTCGGTCGTCGATGTACTCGCCGGGAAGACTGCCGCGCTGGCGAAGGAGATGGGCGCCGCCGAAGTCCTCGTTGCTGGGGGAGTTGCCGCAAACGGCAGGCTGCGCGAGGAGCTGCACGCGCGCTGCGCCGTCCCCGTGCGCATCCCGCCGCCGCGCTACTGCACGGACAACGCCGCGATGATCGGCGCTGCCGGCGGGCACCGTCTCGCGCTCGGGCAACGCAGCCCGCTGGACGAAGACATCTTCAGCACCAACAGCTGGGCGGCCGCCTCGGCGAGCTAGTCGATCGCGCCCGGCCCGTCCGCGTCCGAGGACTGATGGACGAGGTCGAAGGTCTCGTCGCCGAGCGTGCGCAGCTCACCCGCAAGGGAGAGCAGGCGCGCGCTCAACGAGGGCGAAATCGGCCCGGCGGCGGACGCCTCCGCTTCCCAGACATCAACAAGAACCGCGCCCAGCGAGCGCTCGGCGGCGCGGAGGCGAGGGGCAAGCTGGGGGAGGTCACTCCCGGCGGAGTGGAGGGCGCCTCCGGGAACGCCGAGGTCGTCGAGGACGCCTTCAACCGCGTGAGAAGCGACTTTCAGGGCGTCGGCGGCGGTCGTCTGCCAGCGCCCGGCGGGGCCGGACGACGCCTGTTCAAGGCTCAGCGCCGCATCGAAGAGGGACGCGCGTGCGCGCGCGCCAGGGTGGGCCGTGCTAACCATGCCTACCTCCGGGGTGGCTGGCGCGGGACCGACGCATCGAATGCGCCCATCTCGCAGACCTGGCAGGGACGAGCGCTTACCCGGCGCGTGCCGAGGTCAACGACCCATTCCCGGCCGTGCCCGCACACCTCGTCGGAACGAGGCGCTTCCCGGCGGGCCTGTTCGACGTCTTCCATCCAGATCATCGCTTGCCTCCGCGCCGATCCCCTGGCGCACAGCAACGATGAACTGTGGACGAACACCTTGCCACGTCCGGTCGTGCCCCCGCAATGGGCCTTCCTGTCCCCATTACGTCGCGTTGGCTAGTCGCGCCGCCCCACAAGGAACTCGCCGAGCACTTCACCGATCACACCAACGGCGCGGTCGATGGTCTCTGGGTCTGCGGCGGTGAAGTTCATACGCAGCGTCGGCGCGCCTTCCTCATGGTTCACGTAGAAGAACTTACCGGGGACGAAGGCGACTCCGCGCTCAACTGCCCGCCCGTAGACCACCTCGGTATCGAGCCCTTCCGGCCCGCGCACCCAGACAAACATCCCACCTTCCGGGTGCGTCCAGCGGAAGTCTTCCGGCAGGTGCCGCGCCAGCGCATCCAGCATCGCGTGCTGGCGGGGACGGTAGAGTTCGACGATCCGCGGCACCTGGCGTTCGAGATAGCCGAGCCGGATGTACTCAGCAGAAAGCGCCTGGGCGAATGTGCTCGTGTGCAGGTCGACGCCCTGCCGCGCGATCACCATCCAGTTGCGGATGAGTTCCGGCGCGACGCAGAAACCGACGCGCAGGCCGGGCGCGAACGTCTTCGAAAGCGTACTCACGTAGACGACGTTCTCCGGTGCGAGCGCTTTGATCGGCGGCACCGGCGTGCCGCTGTAGCGCAGGTCGCTGTAGGGGTCGTCTTCTAGCAGGAGCGCGTTGTGGCGCTGCAGGATCTCCGCGACCTGCTGGCGGCGTTCGAGCGTGAGCGTCCGGCCCGTGGGGTTCTGGAAGGTGGGGACGAGGTAGACCAGCTTCACGGCGTGCGTGGAAAGGACACGGTCGAGCGAATCGGGGACGAGGCCGTCCTCGTCGGTTTCGAGCTCGACGTACTCGGGCTCGTAGGGGTTGAACGCCTGCAACGCGCCGAGGTAGGTCGGCGCTTCGACGGCAATGATGCCGCCCGGCGAGATAAGGATCTTGCCCAGCCCATCGAGGACGCCCTGGGAGCCGCTGAACACCAGCGTCTCGGCGGCTGTCGTCGCGACGCCTCGGGCGCCGAGGTGATGGACGAGCGCCTCGCGCAGCGGGAGGAAGCCTTCACTCGCGTCGTACTGGAGGGCCGCCGCGCCGTAGCGGGCAAGGACCGAGCCCGTCAGCTCTTCCATGATCTCGAGGGGGAAGCTCTCGGAGGCGGGCAGCCCACCAGCGAGCGAAACGACGCCCGGGGAGGTCGCGACTTTCAGGATCTCGCGGACGGCGCTCGCTTCCATCCTCCGCGTGCGGGCGGCCAGCAGGTGTTCGAGGTCGATCATCGTCGGAGCATACCAGCGCCCACGCTCACGGCCTCGCCGCGACCACCCGGTAGAGCGAACCGTCGATCGTTGCGGCCAGCACGTCGCCATCCGCGGTGACCGCGTAGCTCGTGATGTGGAGCGCGTCCTCCTGCGCCGGCGTGAGGAGCGTGCCCCACTGCCAACCGTCCACGCCTTCCCGGCGCAACCCGAACACCCATCCCGAACAGAAGTCGGACGCGATATACGTGTCATCTAAGCCCGGTTCGATCCCGCGGAGGACGACCCCGCCCACGATCGCGCAGTGCTCCGCGAAGCGGGACTGGCGCGGGTACATGCCGGAAGGACGCCGGCTCCCGGGCGCGGAACAGGTATTCGAGTAGCACTGGTCGCCTTCGATCTCGTCCCAACCGAAATCCACGCCGCGCTCGTCGATGCGCATCGTGTTCACTTCTTCCCACCCGTCCTGCCCGACGTCCGAGATGAAGAGCGTCCCGCTCGCGGCATCGATCTCGAAGCGCCACGGGTTCCGTAGCCCCCAGGCGACCACTTCCGGCGGAACATCGAGAGCGGAGACGTCGAAGCGAAGGATCTTGCCGTACGGCCCCTCGCGGTCGCGCGACGTCCCGGCACGTGCGTCATCCCCGGTCGAGGCGAAGAGCGAACCATCGGGTGCGAACCGCAACATCCCGCCGTGGTGCCAGATCGTCTCCTTCGGCACGATGAAGAAGGCCCGCTCGGCAGGCGCCGCGCCCGGACGGACGGTGACCTCTGCATAGACCGTGTCGCCGTCGAGCCGGCTGTACGAGACGTAGACCTTCTGATCGACTTCGAAGTCGGGGGAGAGCGCAATGCCGAGGAACCCCTGCTCCGTCTCGTCCGATTTCACCCGCGGCCGGATGTCCAGGAGCGGCTCGGGAAGGAGCGCACCATCGGCATACGTCCGGACAAGCCCATCCTTCTGGGCGATGATCAGGCGGCCCGACCCATCCGGAACGGCCGCGATCGCGGTGATGTCCTCGACCCCGCCGGTGCCGGGAAGCTTCTGAAACGCCACCGGCGGGAGTACCGATGGCTCACGCTCGCCGAAACTGCCCGACCGGGTCAGGGAGTAGACGGCAACGCCCAGCACCGCGATAACAGCCGCGGCGGCGGCAAGGAGGACCCCGCCAGGGCGAGACTTCGTCAACCGGGTCAGGCGCGGGCGAGGATGACTGGCAGCGGTGACCGGCTGACGACATCTAGCGCCACGCTCCCCGCGATCAGGTGGCGCAGCGCGCCGTGGCCCTGGCTGGAGAGTGCGATGGCCTGTGCGCCCGCTTCCGCCGCAGCCGCGATGATCGCGCCGGGGAGATCCTGCCGATCGCCGCGTTCGTACGCGGTGATCTCGACCGGGGTGCCGGCCGGGAGAGCTGCCTGCAGCTGGCCGAGATGAGCCTCCGCGGCCGCGACCGGGGTCTTGCGGTCCACGCACTGGCCAAGCGTGACGGCGGTCCGGGTCCCTGCGATCAGGCCAGCTACCGCGGTCGCGATCGAGGTCGCCGACTCGGACCCATCACTCATGACGGCCACGCGATAGCCATCGCCATAATCGGGCTCAGCGGCTGCAGCGCCGGTCAGCATGAGTGGAAGCGTGGTGCGCCCGAGCACGCCCATGGCGACACTCCCGAGGATCGCGTGGCGCAGGGCGCCATGTCCGCGAGAGTGCATCGCGATTAGCCCCGCGCCGACGCCGGTAGCCGCTGCAATCAGGGCGTCGTGGATATCGGTGCCACGTGGCAGGATGTCGATGCGGGCATCGCCCGAGTAACCGTGTCGCGCGATCTCGGCTTCGAGCGCTGACTTCCACTCTGCGGAAACCTTCGCCACTGCCGCCTTCAGGTCCATCTCGAGCACGGAGCCCACGTCGATTAGCGGATCGAGGATGCGGGTGAAGACGAGGTCGGCTCCGGCCACGCGAGCGAAACGAGCCGCGTGTGCCGCAGCTGTCCATGAGACCAGTGAACCATCGGTTGAAACGAGAACCTTCATTGTGGAACCCCCACCGCGCCTACGTGGCTCCGGGCACCGTAAGTATCCGCGCTCAGCGCGCGTGCGTCGCCCTACCAGGTTACGAGGCGCAAGTAGCCACCGCTGAAGACGTAGGCCTTCTCATCCCGGACGGCGAACGACATCAGGCCATCAAAGTCGGTGTGCCGATACTGGCGCACGAATGTGCCATCTCGCTGCACCACGACAATCCGGTTCGCCCGCGCGTCGGCGAGCCCGTATTCGCCACCAGCGCCCATGGCCTGGGGGCTTTCGGCTGCAGCCAGCTGCTGGTCGATCCCGGACTGCCGGAGGTCGATCGCTGTCCGCCCGCTGTACCAGTGGAGTGCGCCATCCGCATCGGAGGTAACGAACTCGTCCTCGCCGCTGTAGAGCCGACGGCCCGCCGCAAGCGAGGCATCCGCGATGACCACGTCGGGGGAAACGCCGTAGCCGCCGTCCCTGGCCTCCATCCGCGAAATCGTCGCGGCGTTCGCATCGAGGATGTAGAGCGTGGTCCCGGTGACGGTCATGTCGCTAACGGTCAGCCCCTGTGGGCGAGCGAAGGCGAGTTCGCGCAACCCAATGCCAGCCGTGTATCCCCAGAGCTTGGAGGCCGCGGAGACGACGAGCACGGTCTCACCACCGAACGCCTCGTCCTCGACGAGCGCAACCGTCACCGGACGGGAGCGGCCTGCCGCCGCGTCCTCCGTGTAGATGACTTCCTTCTCGCCGCTGAGGAGCGAGACCGCAATCACCTGGCCGGCGTTTGAGTCGAACAGGTAGGCATGGGCGGCGCCGATCACCATCTTCGAAACGGTGACCGGCTTGTCTCCGAACTCGCGGAGGTCCGAGATCACCTCAACAGCGGTGGGGGCCACGACCGCATCGAGGGTTGCCAGCCCGGTGGTCGCCTGATCGAGGAGTCCCTGGACTTCGTTCGAGGCGGGCTCGATATCGCTCGCCTGAAGCAGCAACTCACGGGCTTCGACGAGCGCGGTGCGGCGCTGACCGGGATCTTCCTGTACGGCGGCGGTCGCAAGCCGCTGGCGCGCGCCATCGACAAGTTCGAGGTACTGCTGGCCTTCCTTCTCCTGTACGAGCCCCGGCAGCGTCAGTGCTCCAACGAGGGCGATCAGGAGGCCGACCCCAAGGACGAGCACAAGCCACGCAGGCGGCTGTCCACCGGCGTTAATGGTGCGGCGGTTGACGGAGCCGTTGCCCTTCCAGCGTCCACCCATTGAATCACGGACTCGCACAACCGAAGCCCCGTTCCGGGAGGCCATCGATTCGGCGGTGATCACCTCGGCACTGATGGCGCCGGATGTCGCACGGGCACGGAACTCACGAGCCATGTCCTCGGCGAGAGGTGCGCCGCCGTGCGAGGGCGCCGGGGGAATCGGTGGGACGTCGCCCCCGCGCGAAAGCCCGCGCGAGAAGCTTGAGCCGCCACGGCGCGCGCGCTGGGCTTCGCCGCCGCCGCTGGTATCGGGCTGGGCATATCCGGGGCGGACGACGGTGCCGGGCATTGCGCCGGCCGCGGCCTGCATACGTGCCCGGGAATCGGCAACGCGCGCCTGCCGCTCCGCGGCAAGCTGGGCGAGGAACGAGTCTCCGGCGACGCGGCGAAGCGGCATGGGGACGTCTTCGTCGAGGGCGAAATGCCCCGGAGTCATCACCCGGACGCGCGCTTCAGCCGAAACTTCGAGCAGGCGCCTGCGCGCGACTTCGACCGCGTCCGCGGCATCGATGAAGAGACTCGCCTGGAAGCCATCGCCTGGCGCATCGGAGTCCGTTGCCGGGAGAGGCGCCGCACCGATGACGTACTCGGGCTCGGACTCGAGCGCAGCAGCGGCGACCGCGGGCGCCATCGCCTGTTCAGAGGGCTCGGTAATGAGGAAGACCGTCACATCGCGCAGGTCGTGCACGCGGTGGTAGATCTCGGGGAGGATCTGGTCGGCCGGGAGGCCCATCACGCCCGCGAAGATCTCGTCGTCGATTACGCGAAGGGCGGCAGTGGAGATAAGCAGGAGCCGGTCACCCGCGCCGAAGGTGATGCGGGTCAGTTGCGGTTCGACGGGGCCGCCGGCGCCGATCGGCTGGCCATGTTCTTCGTCGGCGGCGTACATCATCAGTCGTCCGCCGGAGAGGTGGAACGCGACCGACGGCCCGGCCTGGGCGATTACCGCCTGGCTGCCGCGACGGGCGAAACAGGTGATCCCGATGCTCACCCGGTGCTGGGCGATGCTTTTCTGGTTCCAGTCGCTGAGGTTGCGGGCCGCTTCGCGGAAGAGCTGGCGCAGGGCGCCGGTAAGGCTCATGTCGTAGGAGCCCCAGCCGTGACCCACGGCGGACACAACGTGGCCCGCGAAGGCTTCACCGGCCGGCGTTGTGCCTTCGGCTACGAGGTAGAGCTCAGCTCGGTCGTCGGCCGGCCCTCTACCATGGAAGATCCCGGCATTCGGGCCGCGGTCGACCGGTTCGTGATCCACTATCGCGAACTGGCCAACCTGGAGTGGTTCGGTCAACAGGGCGGAGACCGTCCTTGGGCTCGCAGGATGGGCACGGGGTGTCGCGGACCCGGCGCACCCCACCTTCCGGTGGGTCACCCCGCTGGCGCCGGGAGACGTCGTACTATAGCACCGCGATCTCCTAGGAACGACGTGTTGGCGCGCCGACTTGTACAAACGCCCACGCGAATTAGCCTGAACGTCATGAAGCAGGGCCTCTCACTCTGGTGGAACGCCGCCCGCTACCGCTCGTTCACGACGGCGGTCATCCCGGTCATCGTCGGCACGCTTTTGGGCGCGGAACACGGGTTCAGCTGGTGGAAGGCGCTGCTCGCGGTCGTGGGATCCGTAGCCATCCTCGGCGGCACGAACTTCGTGAACGACTACTACGACCACAAGAAGGGCGCCGACAACGAGAACTCCCTCGGGCCGCGCGGCTTCCTCATGCGCGGGGTCGTCCCGCCGAAAGCCGTCCTGGCCGCCGGGCTGCTCTGCTTCGCCGCTGGCATCACCATCGGGCTCATTTTGTGCGCGACAACGAGCTGGTCGCTCCTGTGGCTCGGGGTCGCGAGCGTTGCGGCCGGCTTCCTCTATACCGGAGCGCCGATCCATCTCGCCTACATCGCCCTCGGCGAACTGACGGTCTTCTTCTTCATGGGCCCGGTGATCGTGCTCGGCGCCTACTTCGTCCAGACGGAGACGTGGGCGTGGGAGCCGATCGTCGCCGCGCTGCCAATCGGCTTCCTCGTCACGGCCGTCCTCCACGCGAACAACCTGCGCGATATCGACAACGACCGGGCTACGGGGAAACGCACGCTCGCGACGCTGCTCGGGCGTGAGCGTGCCCAGGTGGAGATGTACCTCCTCTTCGCTGGCTGTTATGTCTCACTACTCATTGCGGCGGCCGTCGGGGCGATCCCGTGGCCGGGGCTGATCGCGCTGGCAACGGCGCCGCTCGCCATCCCGATCTTCAAAATCGTGGCCGCGGAGGGCAGCCCGAAGCGCCTCAACTTCGCGCTCTTCAAGACGGTCCAGCTGCACATGCGCTTCGGCGGCGTCCTCGCGTTCGGCCTGCTCCTCAATCTGCTCATCGACCGCTAGCGGGGCCGGGCGCCGTTCATCGAAAGCTAACCCGCCGTTCGTTTTTCGATAACGGCCGGTTCCAATCGGGTTAACCAGCCCGCTCGACAGTCGAGCCGTGGCACTCCCATTTCCGGCAGCGCGGCGGCGTCGCATCCCCTGGGGCGATTACGGACTCTTCATCCTGTTCGTCGCGCCGAACCTGCTCCTTCTGCTTGTCTTCACCTACCGCCCGCTGGTCGAGAGCTTTCGCCTCTCGTTCTATGACTGGGATCTCATCTCGCCCATCAAGACATCAGTCGGCCTCCAGAACTACCGCGACTACTTCGGCGACGAGACGAGCCGCTACATCATCCGGAACACCCTTGTCTTCACGGCCGCCACGGTCGCAGGGACGATGGCGCTTGGTCTCGCTATCGCGCTCCTGCTGAACCAGAAGCTGCGTGGGCGGAATGTGGCGCGGACGGTGCTCTTCGCCCCGTATGTCGTCAGCGGGGCCGCTGTCGGGATCATCTGGCTCTTCATTTTCGATCCACGCTTCGGGCTCATCGCCGCGACGCTCGATCGCCTCGGCGCCACATCGCCGAACTGGTACAACGACCCGGACTGGGCGATGCCCATGATCATCATCGTTTACATCTGGAAGAACCTCGGCTACGCGGTCGTGGTCTATCTCGCAGGCCTCCAGGCGATCCCGAAGGAGCTGAACGAAGCGGCACGGGTCGATGGCGCAGGGGTGATCAGCCGCTTCCGGCATGTGACGCTCCCGCAGCTCTCCCCGGTCACGTTCTTTCTCCTCGTCACCAGCTTCCTCAGCTCGATGCAGGCTTTCGACATCATTCAGGTGATGACAGCGGGCGGGCCGCTCGACTCGACCAAGACGATGGTGTTCGACGTCTACGACCGCGGGTTCGTCCGCTTCCAGGTCGGCGATGCGTCGACCGTCGCGACGGTGCTGTTCGTGATGCTGCTGGTGGTAACGCTCCTGCAGGTGCGGTTCATCGAACGCCGGGTGCACTACGGATGAGGCACGCCTGATGGCCCGCACGCTCCCCACACCATCTGCGATGGAACCACACGCACGGAGCCGCGTCCGGTTCGGCAGCCTCGGAAGCCGGATCGCGGGCTACACGGGGATGGTCGTTGCGGTCGTCCTGATCTGCACACCGCTGCTCTGGATGGTTACGGCGTCGTTCAAGACGCGGCAGGAGCTCTACACCCTCCCCGTTTCGTGGATCCCCGAAACGCTCCGCTGGACGAACTACGCCGATGCCTGGACGGCGGTGCCGTTCGAGCGTTTCTACCTGAACAGCTTCATCACCACGCTCGGCGGCAGCGGACTCGAAGTGATCAACGGCGTGCTCACGGCCTACGCCCTCGTGTTCATCCAGTTCCCGAAGAAGAACCTCGTTTTCCTCTTCGTGATCGCGGCTCTGATGGTGCCCCTCCAGGTGACGCTCATCCCGAACTACGTCCTCGTCTCAGACCTCGGCTGGGTGAACACGTACCAGGGGATCATCATCCCGGGGGCGGCGGTCGCGTTCGGCACGTTCCTCCTCCGCCAGCACTTCCTCACGCTGCCGAAGGAAGTCATCGAAGCCGCGCGGATGGACGGCGCCGGACATTTTCGTCTGCTCTTCCAGATCGTCCTGCCGATGTCCCGGCCCACGGTCGTGACGTTCCTCCTCATCTCCGTGGTTTCGAAGTGGAACGACTACATCTGGCCACTGCTCGTCACGAATACCGCCGACATGCGGACCCTGCCCGTCGGCCTGACCGCGCTCCAGGACTCCGAAGGGTCGACGGAGTGGGGGATCGTCATGGCCGGGGCGGTATTCGTTGTCCTGCCGGTGCTCGGGCTCTTCCTGTGGGCCCAGCGCCACATCGTCGAAGGCCTCACGGCCGGGTCCGTCAAAGGATGACCTCCGCCCCACCGGGGGCGGCGCATCACCAGCCTGCGTTCACGAATCAGAGAAGGGGAAAGAAGGAAACACAATGCCCAACTTCACTCGAAGGCACGTCCTCGGCATGGCCGGCGGCGCTGCAGCGCTCGGAGTCGTCGGCTGCGGCGGCGACGACGATGACACCGACCCAACACCCCAGCCATCGTCAGGTGGCTCCGCCACCGCAGCGGCCAGCCCGACCACCAGCAGCGTGAAGCCTGCTTCTGAAATCACGTTCTGGAGCGTCCACCCGGCGAACTCCAAGGCCGTCGAAGAAGAGCTGATCAAGCGCTTCGAGGCTGAGTACCCGGACATCAAGGTCAACCTGGAAACGGCTGGCGCGAACTACGCGGAAGTCTCCCAGAAGTTCAATGCCGCGCTCGCCGCGAAGAGCACGCCAGACGTCGTCATGCTGTCCGATGTCTGGTGGTTCAAGTACTACCTTGCCGGGACGATCGCTCCGGTCGATGACCTGCTCACCGAACTCAAGGTCGAGAAGAACGACTACGTGGACACCCTGATGAAGGACTACCAGTTCGACGGGAAGCAGTGGGCTATGCCGTTCGCCCGCTCCACGCCGCTCTTCTACTACAACAAGGACAAGTGGAGCGCCGCTGGCCTCCCGGATCGCGGCCCCGAAACCTGGACCGAGATGGACGAGTGGGCTGTTGAGCTCATGGGCAAGGCGGGCGCGAACGAGTACGCCTTCACCCACGTTAAGGGTGATTCGTACATCGCCTGGACGTTCCACGCGATGATCTGGCAGTGGGGCGGCAACTACAGCAACGAGAAGTTCGAGATGCTCTTCGGCGAGCAGCCGGGCATTGATGCGGGTAACTACATCCGCAGCCAGGTTTTCGAGAAGAAGTACGCGAACGTCACCGCGAACAGCGAAACGGCGGACTTCACCGCCGGCGCAGTCGCCTCGATGATGTCATCGACGGGAGGCCTCGCTGGCGTCCTCAAGAACGCCACCTTCCCGGTCGGGACGGCGTTCCTGCCGGAGATGGAGCAGTTCGGCTGCCCCACCGGCGGCGCTGGCCTCTGCATCCCGGAGGACAAGCCCGACGCGAACAAGATCGCCGCGATGACCTTCATCGCCTACATCACGAACCCCGAGAACACGGCGTACTACTCCGAGAACGTCGGCTACATGCCGGTCCGCAAGTCCGCCGCGACGGGGCCGATCATGACCGAGGTCTACAAGACCAAGCCCCAGTTCAAGACGGCGGTCGACCAGCTCCCGAAGACGACCTCCCAGGAGTCGGCGCGCGTCTACGTGCCGGGCGGCGATGCCATCCTCGGCAAGGGTCTCGAGCGAATGCTCCTCAACAACGAAGACGCCCGGAACGTATGGCCGGACGTGAAGAAGGAGATGGACACGGCCGCCGAGCCCATCAAGAAGCAGCTCGGGATCTAACGAGCCCCCGCCTCCAGGCACACGCCCGGCGTCACCCTCGCGCCGGGCGTGTGCCACCACCACAGGAGTACGCAGGTGCCCGAGCCGGGTGTCGCTTTCGCCCACGTCAACAAGCAGTTCGGCGATGTCCACGCCGTCCGCGACCTCACCTTCGATGTCGAAGAAGGCGAGTTCCTCGTGCTCGTCGGGCCCTCCGGGTGCGGGAAGACGACCGCGCTGCGCATGATCGCCGGGCTCGAAGACCTCACCTCGGGCGACATCCGGATCGCCGGGCAAAGCGTGAACAACGTCCCCTCGCGCGACCGCGATATCGCGATGGTCTTCCAGAGCTATGCCCTCTATCCGCACATGACCGTGTTCGACAACCTGGCGTTCGGCCTGAAGCAACGGAAGACGCCAAAGGCCGAGATCGAAGCGCGCGTCACCGAGGCGGCATCGATCCTGGACCTCGGCCAGCTCCTCAAACGCCGGCCGCGCGAACTCTCCGGCGGTCAGCGCCAGCGCGTGGCACTCGGGCGCGCCATCGTCCGCAAGCCCAAGGTCTTCCTGATGGACGAGCCGCTTTCGAACCTCGATGCCCAGCTCAGGGTGCGAACGCGCGGCGAGCTTTCCGCGCTCCACCGGCGGTTGGCGACGACCTTCATCTACGTGACCCACGACCAGGTCGAGGCGATGACGATGGGGACGCGGATCGCGGTCATGAAGGACGGCATCCTGCAGCAACTCGACACGCCCCGGACCCTCTACGAACGGCCCGCCAACACGTTCGTCGCCACCTTCATCGGGAGCCCATCGATGAACATGCTCGAGGGGGAACTGGTCCGCAGCGGCGATGCCGTGTGCTTCGTGAACCCCGCGCTCAACCTCCCTCTGCCGCGCGAGCTCGTGTACCGGGTTAACGGGGCAACCCGCGTCACGCTGGGGATTCGCCCGGAGCAGTTCGACCGCCGGCTGGCGAACCACGAAAACGCATCAGCGTCAGGCCGGGTGGAACTTGTCGAGCCGCATGGAAGCGACCTCTTCGTCACGATCGCGCTGGGCGAATCACGCCTGACCGCGCGCGTCGACCCCGACCTCACCGTCGTCCCGGGCGAGAGCGTCCAGGTTAGTCCGCTCCTGACCGGAGC
The DNA here is from genome assembly GCA_051306275.1 of Tepidiformaceae bacterium. Classification (GTDB taxonomy): domain Bacteria; phylum Chloroflexota; class Dehalococcoidia; order Tepidiformales; family Tepidiformaceae; genus JBPPMX01. Next base: position 15,961 of record JBPPMX010000086.1, on the reverse strand, counting down.
CCACCTGTTCGACGGGGAGTCCGGCGCCCGGCTCGGGTAGGGGTCCCTACTCCGTCAGCTTGATGATGCTGGCGACGCCGTCCTGTGCCGCGCCGGTGTACTGGCCGCCCGGGATCTCGGTGACGAACTGGACGAACTCGCCGGTCACGTTGGTGTGCCCGCCCTGGTTCTTCACTTCCTCCAGGAACATGAACGCGAACCCGAGGATCGTGGACTTGTTCGGGTTGTCGATCTTGTCGACGACCGGGATGAGCACGATTCGCGCGCTCGTTTCGCAGCCGGGACGGATCGAGACGGATTTGTCGGCGTTGTCGATAAGCACGTCGTCGCGGTCGTTCCCCGGACAGCCGGCGGGGGCAGCCCGGCCGAAGCGATCCTGGGTTCCCTGCCACGTTGGCCCGACCATGTTGCCCGTCTGCGGATCGATCTTGTCGCCGATCTTGAAGGCCTTCGTCGAGCCGTTCTTGATCCCGTCGCGGTAGTTGCTGGCCCCGCTCCCATCGAGCACGACGGCGCCGAAGTCACCGCCCGCGCCCGGGGCGCCATCCTTGAGCGTGCAGGACTGGTTCTGCTTGAACTCCGGCACGCCGTTCGGGAGTCCCTTGAAGCACGAGTTGTTGCTGTTCGAAACGAAGCCCCATGGCACAAGACCGGTGCCGCCGGTGTAGCCCGCGACCGTGACCTTCGCCTTCGCGCTAACTGTCCCGCTGCCGAGACCGACGACCTTGAGGAAGTGATACTCGACCGTCCGGGTGGCGGTGACAGTGATGGTGTCGTTCGCGGTGTAGGTCTGGCTTATCGCGACGTTGGGCGTGGAGATCCGGTTCCCAACGTTCGTGCCGACGTAGGCAATCGCAACGTCGGTTGCCGCGTTGGACGAGCCCGGCAGCTCCTGCGCACCCGCGAAGGCCGCGGCATCCGCCGCCTTTTGCAGGTCTGTCCGCGCAAAAACAAGGCGGCCGATGTCGACAGACATGGCAACGAGTGAGATGAACCCGACGGCGCCCAGGGCGAACAGGACGAGCACCTGCCCATCGTCTCGGTTGCCGTCACGTCGAAACCGCTCGAAAAGTCTGGCTAGCATATCCATCACCCCGGGGCGCAGTCCGCCTACACAGATTGACGGCCGACGCGTACCCGCAAGTTACGGGGTGGCAGTTGCAGGTTCGTGGACAGGGCGTGACAGCGGAGAACGTGGTGTGTCCGGGCGTCCAGATCGGCCCGCGCGGTCACTGCCAACCTCCGCTCGGAACTTCCTTCGGGCCGACGGAGCATCGCTCCCAACAGCCTGAAAGGAGGAGTAGCGATGGCATCACTCCGCTGGATAACCCGGACCGCCTGGATCGTGACACGAGCTGCGCTCGCACTGGCGCTGCTGTCACTCTTCGCGCCAGCTCGCCGGGTGACGATCAACCGCCGCACCGGAGAGGTGAGGCTCACATGAGCAACGACGAAGTGCCCGTCGGGAGGCTCATCACCGTCATCGTTGGCGTGCTGGCGGCCTCGCTGATCGTGTCGCTCGGCGGGCTCGTCCTGCTCGGCGCTTCCGATGGGGACCCGGAGGTGCGTGAAACCCTGACGCACCTCATCGAGACGGTGATCGGCGTTTTCATCGGGATTGTTGCCGGGCGGTTAGCCAGCGGGGACTGATGGATCGCCTATACTGCTGGGACGCCCAAGCCCCCAGGAGGAGCTAACGCCGGTGGACAGGATCATCGACGGGGACCTGGAGATCTTGGTTGGCGGGCCTGTGGGTTTCGGCAACAACATCTACCTGGTCATCGACCGCTCAACGAACGAAGCCGCTTTCATAGACGCGCCGGATGGCGTGGACGAGATGATGGCGATCGCCGAACAGGCCGGTGTCGTCCCCAGCAGAATTCTGCTGACGCACTCGCACGAGGACCACACCGCCGCTATCGACGACCTCAAGACCGCCTACCAGTGCATCGTCTACGCCGACGCGGCGGAGCCCTGGCTGCGCGACGGACAGGTCGACCAGCCGGTCAGCCACGGGGAAGAGATCGCCCTCGGCAACCTCGTCTTCAAAGCGCTGAGCGTTCCGGGGCACACCCCCGGGAGCGTCACCTATGTCTGCGGCGCGCACGCCTTCGTCGGCGATACGCTCTTCCCGGGCGGCCCAGGCCGCTCGCAGTCGAACCAGCTCTTGCACCAGGAGATCGCGTCGATCAACACCCATCTCTATAGCCTCCCGGATGAGACCACGATCTACCCCGGCCACGGCGTCACCACCACGATCGGCATGAGCAAGGCCGAGTACGCCGTCTTCGCTTCGAAAGACCACGATCCTGACCTCCACGGCGACGTGAACTGGCTCGAATCCTGACAGGGCCCGGACACCCGGGCTGGTACGATTGGTCCGGAGTCCAGCCATGAGACATCTCATCCGGGCGGTCGCCGGGTTCACAGTCTTCGCAGCCGTCCTCGTGCTCGCGCTCGTCCTCACGGTTGCGCTGGAGGATGCGAACGCGCAGAACCTCGTGCGCGGCCGCTACACCTGATCGAATTTGCCGAGCCTTTGCGAACGGGTTACGCGTTCCACACACCACCCACTTCACTGGCGCGTTACTACCTTCGAACACCATCGAAGGACAACCTCACATGCACACCCTCATTCGCCTGGCGGCCCTGACAGTCGCGCTGGCGCCCGCGCTCCTCACTCCCCTCTCACAGTCCGCTGACGCCGCCCCGCGCGTCCGCCACCTGTATCCGGGCTTCAACTACCTCGGGCCATCGGCATCGATCACGGCGGCCGAGTTCGTGAGCTGCCTCGGCGATTCGTGGAGCGCGATCTGGTACTACTCCGCGAGCGAAACCCGCTGGCGCTGGCACTTCCCGGAGGGGGATGGCCCGGGTCAGGTACCCGCGCACATCAACTCACCACTCGGCAACGGGATCGGCACCATCCCCGGCGGCCGCGGGGTCGCGGTGTACATCACCGAGGAGATCGCGGTAGCAACCATCCCGACACGGGCGGGCGAAGGCTGCCTCACTACAACCAATTAGCTGAGCCGCTCAACCGGCTGGGCCTCCCGGTCGCCGCCCAGCTCCGCGTCGGCGAGCGCGGCTTCGAACACGTCACGCGGGACGAGCAGCATCAGGAGTGCGATCGCAGCCGCGACGATCAGGAGGTCGTCGAGCTGGCCGAGTACCGGTACGAAATCGGGGATGATGTCGAAGGGCAGCGCCAGGTAGCCGATAAGGACCACGATGATCCCCCGGGCGATGAGCGGGACGCCCGGGTCCATGAGGAGCGTTCGCCCGAAGCGCAGCTTCCCTCGGACGGAGAGCGCCAGGAACCGGCGGCCGCGCTTCGTCGCCCGCAGCGCGCGGTAGGCCAGGAGCCCGAGGCCCAGCACGACGATCACCGCGAGGACGACCCACCAAAGCCACTGCATCACAGGCGCTCCTGTCCGCGCCGTGACGTCCCCTCGTTGCCGGGGGATTTCGTGCGCTGCTACGATCGTCGCTGCTCGAATCCTCGATGGCTATCCCCATGCCACGCGCTTTTCCCCCGCGCGACCCGAAAGGCCCACTGTGACCCAGGACACAAGCATCAACCTCGACCGCGTGAAGGCGGCCGTGAACGAACTCCTCCTCGCCCTCGGCGAGGACCCGGAGCGCGAAGGCCTGCTCGATACTCCCCGCCGGATTGCCGAGATGTACGCCGAGATCTTTGGCGGCCTCACGATCGACCCGGCGGACTACCTCCAGGTCGGGTTCGAAGTCGCGCACGACGAGATGGTGATCCTGCGCGAGATCCCGTTCTACTCGATGTGCGAGCACCACTTCCTCCCCTTCCACGGCCAGGCACACGTCGGCTACGTCCCCGATGGGCGGGTGGTGGGAATCAGCAAGCTCGCGCGTGTCGTCGAAGGGTTCGCGCGCCGGCCGCAGATCCAGGAGCAGCTCACCAGCCAGATCGCGGAGACGATCATGGATGTGCTGAACCCGGATGGGGTCGCCGTCGTCATCGAAGCGGAGCATCTCTGCATGACCATGCGCGGCGTGAAGAAGCCGGGCAGCCGGATGGTGACCTCGGCTATGCGTGGCCAGTTCGAACGTTCCAGCGTCACTCGCGCCGAGTTCCTTGCCCTCGTCCACGGCGGACGCTAGGGCATAGGCCCGCGCCAATGTGCGGACGCTTCACCCTCACGACGGAAGACCAGGAGTTCCTGATCCGCGAACTCGGCGTCGCGATCGTCGAGGAGTTCGTCGACTACCGTCCGCGGTTCAACATCGCCCCGACGGATGAGCACTGGATCGTGCGGATGAAGCGCGAGGACCGCGAGCTGCTCCACGCGAAGTGGGGCCTTGTGAACTCGTGGGCGAAGGATGCGAAGCAGGCGGCCCGCCAGATCAACGCCCGCGCCGAACGCGTTGCCGAAAGCCCGGCCTTCCGGGGGGCGTTCGAAGAGCGCCGATGCATCGTCCCCGCCGACGGCTACTTCGAATGGGTGGGCGCGAAGACGGACCGCCGTCCGGTCTGGTTCCACCGCGGCGATGGCGGGCTGCTGTTGTTCGCAGGGCTGTATGAATCCTGGCAGCGCGAGCCGGGCATCTGGCAACGCACCTTTACGATCATTACGACCGATGCGAACGAGACCGCCGCCCGCATACACGACCGCATGCCAGTCATCCTCGATCCCGCCCGGGTGGACGACTGGCTGGCGCCGAACACGAGACCGCAGGCCCTTCGGGAAATGCTTTCGCCCGCGCCGGATGGGCTACTCGTCCCCTCATATGTCTCGACGCGGGCGAACTCGGTGAAGAACGACGACCCGGGGGTCCTCGAACCGGCGATGCTTTAGCGGGCGCCTTCTACGGGCTTCCCGGACACGCGGCTCAGCGGCTCGGGCTCTGCCTCGCGTCGTACGGCGCGGGTGATCCAGGTAACGCTGAGCTTCCGGCGAGGCGCCTCGGCGAGCGCGGCATGGTCCGCCGCATCCTTCTGCGCGCGGGCAGATTTCACGGCGGCGAGGTGCTCGAGTGTGTTGACGTCGGCGTTGTGAATCATCGGCGGTGGCCTCGCTTTCCCTGGCCACCGCATAATCCCATAGCTCCACAACTAAGTCAAAAGGGATATTTCTAGGTCTTTAGGCGGAGGCCAGGCTCCGCCTGCAACAAAGGACACGGGCTATGTCCGGGGGAGGAGCGCCCTCGACGCCTCATCGAGGAGCGCGCGGAGCTTCGCCGCGTCGGCCTGGTAGAGGGTCGAAGCACCGGCGCGGGTCGACGTGACGAGCCCGGCTTCCCGCAGCTGCTTCACATGGATGCTCACCGTGGGCTGCGCGAGCCCGAGGACGTTGGCGAGGTCGGTGATGCTGTGCGGCGCCTGCCCGATGAGCTTCAGGATGGTTGCCCGTGTGGGGTCCGATACGAGCTTGAACGACATCGCGGCGCGCTCGGCGCCCTCGCGGATGCGCTCGAGCTTCCGCGCGAAGTCGAACCCGAACCCGATGTGAACAAGCCCGGCGGCGATCTCCACGATGTGCCCGGCCTCGCCGGCGAAGTAGCAGGGCGTAATCACGAGTTCGCCCCGCGCGTATCCGCCCTCAACCAGCGGGTAGAACTGGTCGCGAAGCGAGAGGTGCGTCGGGGGAATCACGTCTTTGAGGTCGTGGCTACGTTCGAAATCGGCCCGAAGACCCTCGCACGCTTCCTCTACCCGGCGTAGCCCGTCGCGCTCCCACTCGGGGCGGATCGCCTCCCATACCTGCTTGAGGGCCTCGCAGTACGCGTGGCGCGCGTCCGGGTCGCGGTGGTAGCGCTCCATCCGCTCAGTCACCGCCTCGATCACCTCGGGCGTCTCGGTCGGCATCTGCGTATCGCCGGGAGGCATCGCGGCGACAGCGTCGAAGCGTTCGAAGAAGCGATCCGGGGACGTGTCGAAAAGCGTGCCACTGCGGTGGGCGTAGAAGAGGATCTCCTCGTTGCCCCAGCACTCACTCAGGGGGGGGCGGACCAGCCACTCCTGGAGCGACGCCACCAGCGCATCGCGATTCGCGACGCCCTCGACCCAGGCAGCCTTCAGCTCGCCCCAGTTCCCGAGGTAGCCGAGGACGGCGGTCGCCTCGTAGAGCTCAATGACGGCGGAAGGTGCGATTCGAAGGCCAAGAGCCGCGCGGCGTGCGGGCTGCAGTTCAACTGGCATTGTGATCCAACTATACCCCTATGCGGATACATTCGGATCAGCCGTGGTTGCTCCGCAGGTTAGGCTCCGCGGATAGAAAGAAGCGGCCGAACCATGTGGCCCGGCCGCTCCGCTGGTGCGTCGTCGCGGGGGGTTAGCCCTTGGCGATGCGCTCGTCGGTGAAGTACGCCTTGGCGAACGTGTCGACGTTCGTGGCGTAGCTCGACTTGTAGTGCGCGTCCTTCACCCACGGCTGGACGTAAGCCAGACCGCCCGCGTTCACCGTCGGCACCCAGAGCATGGACTCGGCCATCTTGCGCTGAATGTCCTGGACATACTCGACACGCTCGTCCACATCGAGGAGCGTGCGCTGCTTGAGGAACATCGCGTCGAGTCCGGCAACTTCGGGCGGGGGCGTGCCCTGCCAGTTGTGGCGGGCCGAACCCGACCAGTAGCAGGTCAGGAAGATGTCGTCCGGGTCCAGCACGGTCCCGATGAGGGGGCCGAGGCCGACAGCCTTCTGGTCGTTGAACTTCCCGAAGTAGGACGACTGGATGTAGGCGCCGTACTCCTGGTACACGTTCTGCGCCTTGAAGCCCGCCTGATCCATGAGCGCCTTCACGGCTTCCCACTGCTGCTGGGCATTCGGGCCGTAGCGGTCAACGTTCGAAACGATGTTGACCTCAAGGCCGACATGCCCGGCTGCCTCAAGGAGCTTCCGCGCCTCGGCGACGTTGTACTGGAAGTTCTCAGCCCCAGCTCCGAACTCCGAGGGGACCGCCGGGTTCAGGTAGTGGGGCTTCAGGGCGGTGCCGAAGAACGAGTTCCACTCTGTGTTTTCCGTCGGGTCGAGGGCGTCGAGCACGCCCTGGCGGTCGAGCGACATCGAGAGCGCCTTGCGCACTCGAACATCGTCCCACGGCTTGTTGTCGAAGTTGAACCAGAAGCCCTGGACCGAGCCCGTGCCAAACCGGACGACCTGGCCGTCCTCCGGCAGCTTCTCGCGGACATCCGTGATCTGCGATGCAAGCATCGCGTAGGAGACGTCGAGTTCCCCCGCCTGGAGAGCGGCGAAGATGCGCTGCGGGTCGCGAACCAACGAGGCATCGATGTTCTCGAAGTACGGGCGGCCCTGATCGTAGTACTTCGGGTGGCGCTTCCAGGTCATGCGGACGCCGGTCTCATACTTGTCGAACGACCACGGGCCCGTGCCGACAGGGTCGGACTTCACCTGGTCGTTGTTGATCGTCTCAACCGGGATGAACCAGATCCCCTGGTCCGATGCCGCGCCGTTCACGAGGAACGGGGCGGTCGGCTCCTTCAGCGTGATCTTGATCGTCTCGTCATCCGGAGCCTCAAGCGAGGTGATGACGTTGTTGAAGCGCGCGGCGTTGATCGCCGAGCCCTTGAAGAAGTCCCACGTCGCGAGGAAATCCTTCGCGGTCGCCTGGCGGCCGTTCATCGGAGCCTTGTCATGGAAGAAGATGTTCGGCTTGAACTTGAAGATGTAGGTGACATCGTCAGGCTGCTCGGGCATGTTCTGCGCGAGGTCGCCTTCGATCTTCGTGTAGTCCGTGACGTTGATGTCCGGCCCGCTCGAGCCCTTAAGCAGCCGGCTGTAGTGGAAGGCGGAGATCGTCTGGACCTGGTACGAGATGTTCTCAAACGGATACAGCGTCGGCGGGTCGCCGGAGCTCACCCCGAAAATCGGGTGGCGGAGCGTCCCGCCAACCTTCGGAGCCGATGCAGCCGCTGTCGGAGACCCGCCGGTGGTGCCGCTGGAGGTCGGGCTCGCGGACCCTTCGTCGTCGTCACCACAGCCCACGAGTGCCATGCCGCTGAGTCCAGCACCTGCGATACCCGCAGCGCCGAGGAAGCGACGTCGGTTCGACCGGTACTTCCAGTACCGATCCCAGTACTCTGCCAAATTGAAACCCTCTTTGCCGTGTATAGGAGTGCCCCAGGTTCGTGGGGCACTCCTATCGTACGTATTGCCACGCTATATGGATTTCTTCACTGCCCGCCCGCGGTTTGCGGGGCGTGTCAACGGCCGGCCCTGGCGGGGCTGGCCGTCTGGTGTCCGCTGTCGCGGGGGTTACCCCTTGGCGATGCGCTCGTCGGTGAAGTAGGCCTTCGCGAACGTTTCCACGTTCGTGGCGTAGGTCGACTTGTAGTGCGCGTTCTTCACCCACGGCTGGACGTACGCAACCGTGCGGCCATTGAGCGCCGGCACCCAGAGCATCGAATCGGCCATCTTGCGCTGGATGTCCTGCACGTACTCAACGCGCTCGTCCACATCAAGGAGCGTGCGCTGCTTGAGGAACATCGAGTCCAGCTCGGCGACCTCGGCCGGAGCCGTACCCGACCAGTTGTGACGGGCAGAACCGGACCAGTAGCAGGTCATGAAGATGTCATCCGGGTCGAGCACCGTCCCGATGAGGGGCCCAAGGCCGACCGCCTTCGGGTCGTTGAACTTGCCGAAGTACGACGACTGGATGTACGCGCCGTACTCCTGGTACACGTTCTGCGCCTTGAACCCTGCGGCATCGAGAAGCGCCTTGGTGGCCTCCCACTGCTGCTGGGCCGTCGGGCCGTAGCGGTCGACGTTGGAGACGATGTTCACTTCGAGGCCCATATGCCCCGAAGCTTCGAGCAGCTTCCGCGCCTCGGCGACGTTGTACTGGAAGTTCTCCGCGCCTGCACCGAATTCCGATGGGACCGCCGGGTTGAGGTAGTACGGCTTCAGCGCCGTGCCGAAGAACGAGTTCCACTCCGTGTTCCCGGTCGGGTCTATCGCGTCAAGGACGCCCTGGCGATCGAGCGCCATCGAAAGCGCCTTGCGAACGCGGACATCGTCCCATGGCTTGTTGTCGAAGTTGAACCAGAACCCCTGGACCGAGCCCGTGCCATACTCGACGACCTGGCCGTCGGCCGGGAGCTTCTCTTCCATGTCCGTCTTCTGGGACGCAAGCGCGGCATACGAGGCGTCAAGCTCGCCCGCCTGCAGGGCAGCGAAGATACGCTGAGGATCCCGCACCAGCGACGCATCGATGTTCTCGAAATACGGCATCGGGCTGTCGTGGTACTTCGGGTGGCGCTTCCACGTCATGCGGACGCCGGTTTCGTACTTGTCGAACGCCCACGGGCCAGTGCCTACCGGGTCGGACTTCACCTGGTCGTTGTTGATCGTCTCGACGGGGATGAACCAGATCCCCTGGTCCGAGGCCGCGCCGTTCACCAGGAACGGGGCCGTCGGCTCCTTCAGCGTGATTTTGATCGTCGTATCGTTCGGCGCCTCGATCGAAGTGACGATGTTGTTGAAGCGGGCCGCATTGATCGCGCTGCCCTTGAAGAAGTCCCAGGTCGCGAGGAAGTCCTGGGCCGTCGCGGCGCGACCGTTCATCGGGGCCTTGTCGTGGAACGTGATGTTCGGCTTCAGGTTGAAGATGTACGTGACGTCGTCGGGCTGCTCAGGCAGCTCGGACGCCAGGTCACCCTCAAGCTTCGTGAAGTCGGTGACATCGATATCCGGGCCGCTCGCGCCGCGGAGGAGGCGGCTGTAGTGGTAGGCGGAGATCGTCTGGACCTGGTACGAGATGTTCTCATAGGGGTACAGCGTCGGCGGGTCGCCAGAGTTCACCCCGAAGATCGGGTGACGAAGCGTGCCGCCAACCTTCGGCTGGTCAGCCGCGGCGGTCGGAGAACCACCAGTGCTGCCGCCTGTGGTTGGGCTCGCCGACGGTTCGTCGTCATCGTCGCCGCAACCCACGAGCGCAAGGCCGCTGAGGCCAGCGCCCGCAATGCCCGCCGTCCCGAGGAAGCGACGCCGGTTCGACCGATTCTTCCAGTACCGATCCCAGTACTCTGCCAAATTGAAACCCTCTATACGTGTTCTGGATGTGTCCCGGCCAAGGGACAGCACCCTATTGTACGGACGAATCCGCTATACGGATTCCCCGGACACCATGATCGGCCGGCTAGGTCTGTCGGCCCGTCAGCGCCGCCGCCGCTGCATCTCTCGCCGCCGCGAACTGGCGCGTGTGGTTTCGCGTGTGGCCCTCGAGCGTGTGGCCGATCGCGCCCTTCACCGAGAACCCTCCGGCGTAGTCGAGGAAGCGCGTGAACGTCTCGTGCTGTTCATGCGTCGGGAGGGAAAGCGTCACGGTGTGCCCGGGAGGGGTCTCCGCGAGTTCGGCCCGCTTCTCGTCGCTGATCGGGGGGAGCTGCGTTTCGTACTCGTCCTGCCGCAGCCACCCGAGGAGGTCGACCAGTTCGCCCGTAACCTGCCGCAGTTCAGCAAGGCTGCGCCGGAGCTCCGGCAACTCCACGCCCGCCGGGTCCGGGTGCTGGAAGTCGTAGACGGTTTTCTCGACCGGGGTCGTGTCCACCAGGTCGAGCGACTGCGCGAGGACGCGGATGCGGTGTGCCCAGATGATCCAGAAGCGGTAGGTCACGGGGATGTGCACGGCGACTTCGTAGCAGCTCCATTCCCCCTCGGCCGGGGGCACTCTGAGCTGTTCGGCGGTGCACTTGCGGTACTCGGACGCGAGGTCGGCCTGCGCGGACTCAAGGTCGCGGAGGAGGTCCGGGATCGTTGCGTTGTTCATGCGGCTGTCCACCTGTTCGATGCGAAGTTGGTTACCGCCCGAATTTACGCGAACCCGCGAACGATCCGAAGGTGCCGATGTAGAATTCGCCTGGAGGTGAGCCGGTGGACGACATCACGGACCTCTTCGATGCGATCGAGGCGGGCGACCTCGCGACGGTGCAATCGCTCCTCGGCCGCGCACCGGCGTTGGTTAGCGCCCGCGATGCCATGGGGTTGAGTCCGATCTTGCGGGCTCGCTACTCGGGAAAGACGGAGATCGCAAACGTCATCGCCGGCATCGGGATTCCGCTCGACCACTTCGACGCAGCTGCGATGGGCGATGTCGCGCGGTTGCGCGCACTGATCGACATTTCGCCCGAGCTCGCGAATTCCTGGTCCGCGGACGGGTTCTCGATCCTTGGATACGCCGCGTTCTTTGGCGGTAGAGGCGTCGTGCAGCAGCTGCTCGAACGCGGCGCGGACGTGAACGCTGCCTCGCGCAACCCGATGCGCGTCGCGCCGCTGCACAGCGCGGCTGCGGTGGGAGACATCGAGAGCCTGCGGCTTCTGCTCGCGCTCGGCGCGGACCCCAATGCCCGTCAGCAGGGGGGCTTCACCGCGCTGGCCGCCGCCGCGCACGCCGGAAACGTCGAGATGATCGATCTGATTCTTCGCGCCGGCGGGCTACCAGGCATCGCAAACGAAGACGGCGAGACGCCGCTCACGCTGGCCGAGGCTGGCGGCCACCTGCACGCCGTGGAACGTTTGCGCTCAGCGGACGGATGACGGCACGGTGTGTCTGGTCATCCTCCGCGCGGCTACACGCGGTTGTCATGGAGGTTAATCCAGACCTTCTATACGGCTATAGGGTGTTCGCCCATGTATTGACATCTCCGTTTCACGGAAAACTGCGAACCTAAACGTACTCCACGAAAGGAGTACAGAAGCCGAATGGACCTCGCGTATATCCTTGCAGGCATTGAAGACCCGGGTCGCCTCGACAACGATGCAACCCGTCACAAGATCGCCTGGCGGCGCAGCGAACGCATCCGGAAGACCGTGATGCACCACCGCAGCGCCCGGACGGGAACCCCGTCCGCGGACCCGCAAACTCCGAACCGGCCCGAAACCTTCCTGTAGGTCCGGGTCCCAGCCACACAAATAACGTCATCCTTTGAAAGGCGCGCTGTTCCCCCGGCGCGCCTTTCCCATGCCAACAGCGACGCGCACCCTGACTTTTTCGTGAGCGTCAGGTGTGAGAACAATTGCCCGTGCCTTCCTGCTCCACCACTGACGCCGGCAGCCGACCGTGACCGATCCCTACAGCGGTTGGAAACGCAACCTCGCCTTCGTCTGGCTGGGGGTGTTCGTCGGGCTCCTCGGCGCGAACTTCGTCTTCCCCTTCATCCCGTTCTATATCGAAGAACTCGGCGTCACGAACGAGTCGCGGATCTCGTTCTATACAGGCATCACCGCGAGCGTCACTGGCCTCTCGCTGACCCTGACGGCACCCCTATGGGGCTCCATCGCGGACCGCTTCGGACGCAAGCCGATGCTCCTCCGCGCGCTCATCGGTGCCGGGCTGATCACTGGCTGCATGGCGCTGGTCAGCGATGTCTGGCAGCTGATCGCGCTCCGCTTCGTGCTCGGCGCCTTCGCTGGGACGATGGGCGCAGCGGCGGCACTGATCGCCGCGACCACGCCGCGGGCTCGGGTGGGCTACGCGCTCGGAATGCTCCAGACTGCGGTTTTCTCCGCAAGCATGCTTGGTCCCGTAATCGGTGGCATCTCCGCCTCGATCCTCGGGATTCGCGCATCGATGGTTTTCTGTTCGGGGCTCTTCCTGACGGCGGCTGTGCTCGGTTTTCTCTTCATTCGCGAACCGAAGGGACTCATCGGTGGCGGCGATGAGTCTGCAGGATCGCACGGCAAGCCGAAGGGAGGCGGGCTCGTCGGGAACCTGCGGGTTGTGCTCGCCGAACGGCAGATCTTGATCATCCTCGGCTTCCTCTTCTGCCTGTGGCTCAGCACGACCTACGTCCGGCCGGTAATGCCGCTAAGCATCGACCAGTTCTCCGAATCGCACGCCGGGGCGGAAGACACCGTCCATCTCGAGGTCGGCCCGTGGACGATCGACGCCAGGAAGGAGGCAGCGACGGGACTCGTCTTCGGCGTGGTTGGTCTCACGAGCACTATCGCCGCGCTTGGAGTTGCGCCGCTCGGACAGCGCCTCGGCTACCGGAACTGCGTGGTGGTGGCGGCGTTGCTCACCGGTGCGCTCTACATCCCCGTCGCACTCGCGAGCAGCTTCTCGTCGTACTTCCTGTTCTTCGGGGCGCTCGGCCTGTTCCAGGGCGCGATGGTCCCGGGGACGAACGCCCTGATCGCCGCCAGCACTCCAGAAGGGAAGCAGGGCAGTGCCTTCGGACTCGCGGCGAGTATGCAGTCAATGGCGCTGTTGCTAGGACCGCTCTCCGGCGGTGCGGTGGCAGGCCTTGTGAACATCGAGGCCGTCTACGTTTCGATCGGCATCCTGCTGGTCGGGGCGGGCGCAGCGGCCTGGTTCTTCATCCGCGAACCGGCTGCGTTCAGAGAGCCGCTGGTTGAGTCTGATCCGGAGGCCCGTCTGGCGTAGCGACCTCGACGACCGGGCGAGCGGCAGGTCCCTTGGGCCTGGGCCGCTTGCCCGGCGCACCCCGTTTCCGCTTCCGGGGATCAGGAAGGCCGATGGCGAGCCCGCTAAGCGTGCGCATCCATCGGCCCGGTCCGCCCGAAATTCGGGCAGGCACTAAAGGATGACGATCAGGAGGATGATGATGATCACCAGCAGCGCGCCGCCGCCGACGTAGATCCCCTGTCCTGATTCGGTGTCCTGCCCGGTGAGCTTCGCGCGGGCTCGCTTGAGTGCGTTCTTCATGAGTGGTCCCCTTTCGGCCGAGCGGTGCTAGATCCCGCCTGGCAACCCGCCCGCCGACGCTGCGACGGGTGAGCTATTTCGCCGGTACATCGTCCGCGATGGCTCACCCGCGGGGCATGCCGCCGCGGCCCGTTCGCATTGCAGGTTCATCGCGATGGATAGGACTACTTCCGCGTGAAGGTCAGGTGGCGTGCGCCAGAAGCGCGAGAGCAAGCCGCGACGGCCGGTTACGCCGGCGCGCCGAACCGTGCCGTGAGGTAGTGCTCGGCCGCGATCGCGGCGGTCGCGCCGTCACCGGCGGCGCTGATGAGCTGGCGGGCGGCGTGCGTGCGCAGGTCGCCAGCAGCGTAGAGCCCCGGGAGCGAGGTGCTCATGTCGAGCCCGACGAGCGCATGCCCGCCTTCGTCCATCTCCACCAGGCCCTTCAGGATGTGGCTGTTCGGCGTCTGCCCGATGAAGATGAAGACGGCCTCAACCGCCATCTCGCTGGTCTCGCCCGTCTTCAGGTTCTTCAGGATCAACCGGTCAACGTTGGTGTCGCCTTCGATCTTCTCGACCACCGTGTCCCAGGTGAAGTCCAGCTTCGGGTTCGCGAAGGCGCGCTCCTGGAGGATGGCGCTCGCGCGGAGTTCGTCGCGACGGTGGATGACGTGGACCTTGCTGGCGTAGCGGCTCGTGAAGAGCCCCTCGTCCATCGCAGCATCGCCACCGCCGACGACCGCGACCTCCTGGTCCGCGAAGAAGGCCGCGTCACATGTCGCGCAGTAGCTCACGCCGTGCCCGGTGAACTCCTCCTCGCCGGGGATGCCGAGCTTGTTGTAGTCGGCCCCCGCCGTGACGATCACCGCCTTCGCCGCATAGCTGCCCTCGCCGGTCGTGACGACGAAGGTGCCATCGTCCTGTGGCTCGATATTCTCGGCGCCCTCATACCGGATTTCAGCGCCGAACTGCTCCGCCTGCTGGAGGAAGAGCTGCGCAAGGTCGAAGCCGTTCACGCCCTCGGGGAAGCCCGGGTAGTTCTCGACGGCATCCGTGGTCGCGATCTGCCCGCCGGTGACCGCCTTTTCGAAGACCACCGTCGTGCGGCGAGCCCTGGCGGCATAGATCGCAGCGGTCAGGCCGGCCCCACCGGCGCCGATGATGGCGATGTCGTATTCCTGCATGTCGTCGCTCCTTCGCGAAAGAAAAAGGAGGGGTGGCGCAGCGCGTCACCCCTCCTTTCGTGCTGTGTACCGGCCGGGCGATCTAGGCGGTGACGCCGATCGCTTCGTCGATGCGCTTCTTGAGGTCGCCCTTGGGGCGGAAGCCGACGATCTGACCCTTGAGTTCGCCGCCCTTGAAGATCAGGAGCGTGGGGATGCTGCGGATGCCGAACTTCGTCGGGACCGCCGGGTTTTCGTCCGTGTTCATCTTGAAGAAGTTCATCTTCCCCGAGTACTCCTCGGAGAGCTCTTCGACGATCGGGGCGACCATGCGGCAGGGGCCACACCACGGCGCCCAGAAGTCGACGAGGGTGGGGAGTTCGTTCTTTACGACGTCGGCCTCAAATGTGGCGTCGGTCACTTCGCGTGGTGCTGACATGGTTAGGATGCTCCTTCGGGGATTGCCCTGGACTGCCTTCTCTATCCGAGATTGACAGCCCTTTGTGCTGTGGTAGGATGACTCAACGGTACCCCCTAGGGGTATGCCTGTCAAGCACCGGATGGCACGAAATGGACGACCTCGAAAACAAGAAACTGCTCGATCGGCTGGCACGCGTAGAAGGGCAGGTCCGCGGCCTGCGGAAGATGCTGGAAGACCAGCGCTGCTGTGAGGATGTGCTCACACAGCTCCTTGCGGCGCGCTCCGGGCTGGAGCAGGCCGGCGTCATGGTGCTCGACCGGCACCTCGAAGACTGCGTCCTCTCGGGCTCCGATGTGAACCCCGCGACGATGGGCCAGCTTCGCGAAACCCTCAAGCTCTGGAGCCGTCACACCGCCCACGCAGGGTAGGCAACTCGGGTAGGCCCGCTTAGACTTGCGAGTATGGCTTGGTCGGAGTACGAGCGGCTGGGTCTGAAGAAGCGACACCTTCGTAGACTCGACCGTGTTCTTGAGGGTGAATCGAACCAGACAATCGCTGAGATTCTCAGGCTGTCACCGCGAACCGTAGCCAACTATGTATCTGACATACTCGACGCGACCCGCTGTCGCAGCCGATCGGAACTCATCGCCCGGTATTACCACCAAGGTGTAAACGCTCGCCGGACACTGCCGTATCCGGGCAAATAATGTGAGTTTCTACTCCATCAATCCTTCGCGGG
>JBPPMX010000085.1:0-8013 GCA_051306275.1 Tepidiformaceae bacterium | reverse complement strand
GAATTCCTCGACTCCGACTTCCGCAGAACGATCACCGTCGACGACGCCGGCCTGATGGTCACACCCCGCAGGGGGCTGTGGAACCCTCCAGACGGTCCAGCAGTCTCGAGCTTGAGGCCCGCTCGTGTGGTCGAGGTACAAATCCGACGAACTCCAGGGCCTTCAGCAGTTCCCCCCAACCTCGCGCAGGTGACGGTAGGCTCCCTTGAAGTACAGTAGCGGCTCGTCGCGGTGCCACTCTGGCGAACTCATCGCGACTACGCGTCCGATCACGATGAGGTGGTCACCTGCCTCGTACTCGGACCAGATCTCGCAGTCGACCCACATGAGCGTGTCGGCGATTATCGGGTTGCCCGATTCCGCGGGCAGCCATTGGATGCCCACCCACTTGTCGGTGCCCTTGCGTGCGAATTGGTTCGAGATGTGGAGCTGGTCGCGCGCGAGCACATTGACGGCGAACTTGCCGTCCGCGGCGATGCGCGGGTAGGTCGTCGAGTCCTTCATGACACTGAACGAGACGAGCGGGGGTTCTATTGAGACCGAGTAGAACGACTGGCAGGTGAAGCCGATGGGTTCGCCGCCTTCGTGTCCTGAGACGATGGTGATCCCCGCGGCGTAGTGCCCGAGCGTGTCACGGAACTGTCGGGCGTCGAGTGTGGCGGGCGTGACGGATTGCGACATGTGTACTTCCTCCCTTTTGTGATGTCGCAATCGGTTCAGACGTGAGCGGGTGCCGACGCGACAGAGCCCGCGATATGCGAGACTCGCGCGATGTTCGCCGCGTACTCAGCGGCCGCAGCCTCGACGATTTCATCGAGCTTCTCGAGTTGGCTGAGGGCGAGGTAGAAGCCGCGTCCGGGAACCGTCGCGCCGAGCTCCACCAACAGTGGGGAGAGCGTGAAGGTCGGCCCCATGGCGTGGGTGAGGTCAGCGCCGGTGTGCATCGCGATCGCCGTGACTCCAGCGAGACCGTTCGCCGGATACCGGTCCAAGAACGCCTTGAGTAGACCTGTATAGCTCGCCTTGTAGGTCGGCGACGCGAACACCACGAGGTCGCTCTCTACGACCTGCCCATTCAATGCCGCCATCTTCTCGGAGGGCCAGGCGAAGATCTCGTCGGTGTGATCGGCGAGATCGATCATGCTCAGGTCGTACGTTCCTGGTTGAAGGAGCTTCTCAACGAGGAGCTCCGCGACCTTGCGTGTGCGCGAGGCGGGCTTGGGATTGCCGACCACGATCGTGACCTTCAGCGGCATATTTCACTCATTTCCGTACCGATTGACAGGAATCGGAAGAGTCGCCGCATCCGTACCGCACTCGGGCCGTGGAACGAACGACATCTCCACACGCCCCGGGGTCTTGTGGCCCAGTGCGCCCGCAACGGCTTACGCTGCACGATCATTATGCACCCGCGCGTGTTTCAGCGATGTAACGAGCTTCGAGGAGTTTCGTGGGGCGTGCCACCGGTGCGGCGGTCCGGCGGTCCGGTGCCTCAGCCGTGGATGCTGCTGAGGCGCCACTGGGAAACGTCTGTTCCCGCGATTGTGGCAATCGCCGCCTTGACGGCGGGATCATGCTCGCGCTCTTCGCAGACCACAATGCCGATGAGGCGGCTGATGGCAGGGTTCACACTTCGAACCACGACCGAGTCAGGAATCGCCGTCGTCGTGATTACGAGCCGCGGAAGGAGAGCGACACCGAGCCCGCTCGCGACCAATCCCATCACCGCCGCGGCGTTATCCGTCTCGAATGCGATATCGGGTGCGAATCCAACGCGTCCGCAGTAGTTGAGCAGGTTGCCGCGGCACTTCGGGCATCCGGCGATCCACGAATCTTCTTCGAGCGCGAGCGCATCGATCGCCGATTCGGTTGCGAGAGGATGATCGCTGGGAAGCACGAGTTGTAGCTCGTCGTTGAAGAGGTTGGCCAAGCGCAGCCGGGTGCGGTCGGCGCGTAGCCCCCGAGCCCCCTCGCCGGGGTAGGAGAAGACGAGGCCGATGTCGCAGTCGCCGGCTTCGACCATCTCGATCGCTTCGGGCGGTTCCTCCTCGGAGTAGCGGACGGTCAGGCCCGGCGAGCGTTGCTTGAGAGTGCGTACGAGCGAGGGAACAAGTGTCGACGACGCCGAGGGGAATCCGACCAGCCGCACGGTGCCGGTGCGCATGTGGGCGAGCGAGTCGATGGCCGCAAACGCTTCGTCGACGATCGCCAGGGCGGAAGCGGCGCTCGCGGCGAGCACGCGCCCCGCGTCGGTGAGCTGGATGTTGCGCCCTGCCCGCACGACGAGGGGAACCCCGAGCTTCGACTCGGTGCGCTGAAGGTGCTGACTGATCGCAGGCTGGGTCACGCCGAGCTGGCGCGAGGCAGCGGTGATCGATCCGGTCTCCTCGATAGCGAGGATGATCCGAAGGAATTGGATGCTGAGATCGGGATGCCCTCGATCCGGCAGTGCGACCGCCATCCGCACAGCGTACCTCCACTCTCGCCGACCACCAATGCGACCGATAAGTCGACCTTATGAACCGGATAATGCAACAACCCGCCGCTTGGTGGTCACCCATGCGGGGCGGCACTCTCGGGGACATGACCTCGACGGCTTCTCTCACAACCATCCCCTCGCCGGGGAGCGCAGCCGTGCGTGACCTCGCACCGCTCGCGGTGGAGGACGCGGCTGCGCACTTCAAAGGGGGTGACGGGTACCTCAACGCGTGCAGCCTCGGCCTGCCGCCGTCCATAGTCGTCACCGCGCTTGCCGAGGATGCTGCTGACTGGGAGGCCGGCCTCGTCACCCCCCGTTCGTACTCACTTCATGTCGAGCGAGCGCGTGCCGGGTTCGCCCGCCTTGTGGGGTGCAACATCGAGAAAGTGGCGATCGGCTCGCAGACCTCGGTCATCGTCTCACTCTTCGCGGCCGCCGTGCCGACGGGCGCGGAGGTGCTGTGTGTCGACGGGGACTTCAGCTCGATGGTGTACCCGTTCCTCGTCGCAGCGGCGGCGCAGGGGTACACGGTGAGGCACGTACCACTTGATGAGCTCGCGTCGCAGATCGGCCCGCGCACGGCTGTGGTCGCGTTCAGTCTGGTGCAATCGCTCGACGGTGCAATCGCGGATGCTGCCGCGATACGCGAGGCGGCACGGTTGCATGGCGCCTTGACGGTGTGTGACCTCACACAAGCCGCAGGCGCCATGCCCGTTTCTGCAAACGATTTCGATGCAACGATCACGAGTGCCTACAAGTGGTTGATGTGCCCTCGAGGTGTCTCGTTCCTGACCCTGAACGAGCGCGCGGCTGCCCAGCTCCAGCCGCGTCACGCTGGGTGGTACGCCGGTCACGAGGTCACGAAATCCTTCTACGGCCCAGCGATGACACTCGCCCGCACCGCTAGACGGTTCGACGTTTCGCCCGCATTCTCCGCGTGGGTCGGAGCTGACGCCGCTCTTGCATTCCTTGAGCGCATCGACATCACTGCAGTCTGGGCGCACGATGTGGCCCTCGGTGACGCCTTCGCCGTCGGCGTCGGCTCGGAAACGCGCGGCCGAGCCATCGTCACACTCGAAGATCGCGAGGGTGTCGCCTTCGATGCTGCATGCTCAGCCGGGCTCCGTGTCACCGCCCCGGAGGGTCGTTTGC
The DNA here is from genome assembly GCA_051306275.1 of Tepidiformaceae bacterium. Lineage (GTDB taxonomy): Bacteria > Chloroflexota > Dehalococcoidia > Tepidiformales > Tepidiformaceae > JBPPMX01. The sequence goes on along the minus strand of JBPPMX010000085.1, from coordinate 4,382 downwards.
GCGTGTCCTTCCACGTCTGGAACACGTCCGACGACGTTCACCGGGCAGTGGCGGCCGTTCGCGGATCGGGGTGCCTCGCATGAGTCACACTTCGTCGTACTCGGACCGCCGGTTCCGATCTGCCCTACTGTTCCACCGATGGTTCGGGTTTCCCGAGCCTCCCCACAGCGCTCACCGACGCACCACAATTACACCCTCGTGGCAGACCATGCGGCGAGGTTAGCTCGCGCTTGATGTCAGGCGCACACCCGAAGGAGACCCTATGCGGACACCACGCATCGTCACAGCATCCGCGGCGCTCGTCGCGTCCGCCCTCGCTCTCGCCGCTTGCTCCAGCGTAAGCGCCGGCGGTACTGACGACTCGGCCGCGCCCACGGTTACCACCGTGACGATCGACACGACGTCGATGAGCGGCGCAAACGAGATCGCGAAGATCGGCGGATTTTTCGAGGAGGAGTTCGATGCGCTCGGCATAGAAGTCGAGTACACGTCGTTGGGTACCTCCACGCAGATGCTCGAAGGTCTCGCCTCGCGCGGGCTCGACTTCACCGACATCGGTTACGTGGCGGTCGCCACGGGGGGTGCGGCTGGCGTCCCGATCACGATCCTCGGTCAGGCTTCCAGCGGCGGCGGTGACGCAATCCTCGTCCACCCGGGTGGGCCGACGAGTGTCGAAGACCTCGCCGGGCTAACCGTGGCCACCTCGAAGGGGAGCAGCGCGTGGGCTCTGCTGATCCGCGCTCTCGACGAGGTCGGCATGAGCACGGACGATATCGAGCTCGTGGATCTTGCACCCGACGAAGCACAGAACGCCTTCCTCACAGGACAGATCGACGCGTGGGCGCTTTGGGTGGGCACCAAGACCGACGCGGTGAACGATGACAACAGTGAAACGCTCGTGACGGGGGATGACTTAGGCCTGATCCCCGGCGCGATCCTGACCCGGTCGGCGTTGCTGGATTCCGACACGACAGTCGTCGAAGCGTTCCTTCGCGCGCGACAGGCGGCGGTCGACTGGCTGGCCGAGGATCCGGCAGCTGTGGCCGAGGCGATCGCCGCAGACCGCAATGTAGACGTGGCCGTCGCTGAGACGTTCCTCGCCCTCTCGACGCCCGTCAACGCGCCGATCAGCAGTGAGGTCGAGGACTCCTACCAGGAGATTGCCGACCTGTTCTACGAGCTCGGCGAGATATCGGAGGTTCCCGACATCGCTTCACTCATCGACAACGAACTCATCGAAAGCATCGCCGGTTGAGAAGCTGGGGGCGTGCGAGCGCCCCCAGCTCTCCGCAAGAGGAGGAATGCGCATGAATGCTACGCGAAAGCTCAAGCTCGGCCTGATAGTCGAACCCCCTGGGGCAAGCTACAACGCATGGGTTCATCCGACGACGCGATCGGACGCGGCACTGAACTTAGACGCGGCGCGTGAGATCGTCCAGCTGGCTGAGAGTGCGGGATTCGCTTTCGCGTTCGTTGCGGACAGCGTCTCGATCGAACCTGGCGCGAAGCCGTACTACCACAACCGCTTCGAGCCCTTCACGCTGCTCAGCGCCCTGGCGATGTGCACCACTACGATCGGGCTCGTCCCCACCTTCACGACCTCGTTCACCGAGCCCTACACGGTGGCTCGGCAGCTGGCATCGCTCGACCACTTGAGCGGCGGCCGAGCCGGATACAACCTCGTGACGTCGGCCCACGCGAGCGCGGCGGCGAACTACGGCTCACCCGACCTGCCGACCCATGATGAGCGCTACGTGCGCGCCGCTGAGTACCTCGAGGTCATGCGCGGTCTCTGGGACACCTGGGATGAGGACGCATTCGTCCGCGACACAGCCACGAGGACCTACTTCGACCGCGAGCGGATGCACGTTCTCAACCACGAGGGTAAGTACTTCTCGGTTCGTGGTCCGCTCAACATCGAACGACCCGTGCAAGGCCACCCGGTGGCGTTCCAGGCAGGGTCCTCCCCTGTCGGGCGGAACTTCGCCGCTCTTGTCGCAGAGGGGGTCTTCGCGAAGGAGAACTCGATTGAATCCGCTCAGGAGTACTACCGCGACATGAAGGCGCGGGCAGCCGGCCACGGTCGGGACCCTGGTCAGATGAACGTCTTCATGGGCGCTCAGGTCATCGTCGCGCCGACGATGGCTGAAGCGGAGGACAAGTACGCGCAGGTCCTGAGCTACACCGATGACGCGGAGGCGCTGCGTTGGCTGGGCTTCTTCTACAACTACCACGACTTCTCGCAGTATGACCCGGATGGTCCGTTCCCGCAGGAGGTCACCTCCATCGGTGCGAACTTCTTCCAGGGGATCACCGCACGGTTCGCGGACGAGGCCGCGCGTCACAAGCTGACCTTGCGTCAGGTTGCGCGCATGGCGACTACGCCGAGGGAAGACTTCTTCGGCACGCCCGAAAAGGTCGCCGACGCGATGGAACAGTGGCTGACCGAGGACGCTACCGATGGTTTCCTTCTGAACAACTGGGTCCAGCCCGAGGGTCTCACCGATTTCGTGGAACTCGTCATCCCCGAGCTGAGGCGCCGCGGCATCTACTCCAACGATGCGCCAAAGCCCACCCTCCGCGAGAATCTGGGCCTGGACCGCGTGTCCAGCCGCTACAGCGTGATCCCGGCATGAGTGAGGCTCAGCTGCAGATCCGTGGCCTGAGGAAGGTCTTCTCGGGTGCGCGTGCTGATGTCGTGGCGCTCACGGGCGTGGATCTCGATGTCGCGCGTGGCGAGGTGATCACGGTCATCGGTCCGTCGGGCTGCGGCAAGAGCACGCTGCTGAAGATCATCGCCGGACTCGAAGCGGACTATGAAGGGACGGTCGAACTCGACGGCCTCCCCGTCCATGGGCCCGGATCGAGTCGCGCCGTCGTGTTCCAGGAACACCGACTCTTTCCTTGGCTGACGGTTGCCCAGAACATTGCCGGGAATCAGCCACTCCGCAAGCCCGCTGTCCGAGCCCGGGTAGAGGAACTTCTTCGGGTGGTCAAGCTTGAGGGATTCGCGACAGCGTATCCGAAGGAGCTGTCGGGCGGCATGGCCCAGCGGGTCGCGATCGCGCGCGCCCTCCTGCGCGACCCGGAAGTGCTGTTGCTTGACGAGCCTTTCGGCGCGCTCGACGCGTTCACGCGGTCGCACATGCAGGACGTTTTGCGCGAGATCTGGCGGGTGCGGGGGACGACGATGCTGTTCGTCACGCACGACATCGACGAGGCGCTCGTGCTCGGGGACCGGGTCGTCGTCATGAGTCCACGCCCGGGTCGCATCCACGAGGTGCTGCCCGTACTGCTGCCGCCGCTGCGCGATCGCGCGAGCGCCGAGTTCCTCGAGCTGCGCGCCGAGTTGGTGCGGGTTTTTGGCGCGATCGCTACCGGCGACGAAGGAGAAAAGGCGGCCGCATGACTGCCACCGAAACTCCCGTCTCCGCGGCGCCGGAGATCTCGACGGCTCAGCGCCGTGCGGCGCGACGCGCGAGCGCCTGGACGGCGATCGCGTGGGGTGCCGCGCTTCCTGTCGCAATCGTGCTGATCTGGCAGGCGCTGTCGTCCGCAGGGGTGATCGACAGTCAGCTGTTTCCCGCGCCCTCCGACGTCGCTGCCGACTTCTGGGAGCTGAGCGCGAACGGGATTCTGCTCGAGAATTTCCTGGTGAGCCTTTGGCGCGCGACGGTGGGTCTGCTCATCGGCGCGAGCCTGGGCTTGGTCCTCGGCATCGCCGTCGGCTTCTCGCGCTTCGCCGAGAAGACGGTGGACCCTACCTTGCAGATGCTCCGAACGGTCCCGCTGATCGCCGTCACTCCGTTGTTCATCCTCTGGTTCGGTTTCGGCGAGGTCTCCAAGGTGGTCCTCATCGCGACTGGCGCGTTCTTCCCCATGTACGTCAATACCTTCCTGGGCGTCCGGGGTGTCGACCAGAAGCTGTTCGATGTAGCGAAGGTCGCGGAATACTCCAGGTGGGACCAGATCCGGCTCCTCATCGTGCCCGGTGCGCTCCCGAACATCCTGCTCGGACTCCGACTCTCGGTCGGCATGGCCTGGTTGGTCCTCGTCGTCGCTGAGCTCACGGGCGCGCAGTCGGGGATCGGCTACCTGATCCAGGACGCGCGGAGCCTCCTGAATACCCCTACCGTGATGGTGGGGGTGTTCGTCTTCGCCGCAGTCGGCAAGCTGTCGGACTCCCTGGTGCGGTTGCTCGAGCGCCGTCTGCTGGGCTGGCGCGACAGCTACGCCGGCGTATGAGAGGTCGGATCGAGCCTGGGGGAGAGTCCGTGATGGGGGATTTCGCTCGGCGTATCGACGCGATCTCGCTCGCGAGCTTGCGGGAAACCGGCGCAACCAAGTGGTCTTCGGACGACGGTGCGATCGGGGCGTTCGTC
>JBPPMX010000084.1:0-28415 GCA_051306275.1 Tepidiformaceae bacterium | reverse complement strand
GTAGTAAACAAGACTGGGAGGGGCCGCGGTGCGATCCGTCTTTTGGGAACTGCCTGAACTGGTAGGTTGTAGCGGGCCTTGCAGCGGTCGCCGCGGGGACCCTCGTTGCCGCTTCGAGTTCGGCACTAGCCGTCCTCCCCTTATTGCTAATTGCGGTGCCTCCACTTTCTGTTTTCTCGATGTTCCTAAGGCATGGAGTGCGCGGCGCGAGACCAAGACTGGCACCTGGCATGTTGACGATCTCGACTCAACCGGCGGCGCAAGAAGCTCCTCAAACTGCGCCCCCACGACAGCTCCGGCCATCAAGTTGAACAGGGGACCACGGACGCGGGATGCGGCTTCTCACCGCGGCGTAGTGTTGCGCCCCCAGGCGGAGGACGACACATCCCCGTCTGATCGAGCCTCACATCCGGTCGTTTCACTGTGAATCGCGGACGGTCCCGAAGGTCGTCAATGGCGCGACGTCGGGGACAGCGGCGACGCGCATCGCAGCCCGGCCGTCGCCCGCGCTACTGGTTCTGGTGCGCAGCGGTCGGATTCATCGCGATTGGCACGGCTGGGATCCTGGCGGGTGTATGGCTGTCGGGCGGCTCGGCCGGCACTGCGACAGGCATTGAGTCCGCGCTGACATCTGGTGGTTCCGGCGCGCGCGGCGAGCTGTCGCAGATTCGGACAGCGGACTTTCATTCACTGGCGGTGAGTCCTTTGAACCCAGAGGCGATCCTGTATGGGCATCACGAAGGTGTCCTACGCAGCGCCGACGGCGGGCGCACGTGGCAGGACACCAACCTTGGCGGCGCGGGTGACGACGCGATGGGGATCGCCTTCGTCGGGAGCGGCGGGCTGTCGGTCGTCGCGGCAGGTCACAACGCGTATTTTACAAGCAACGACGGTGGACTGAACTGGCAACCGTTTGATCCGGCGCTCCCCGCAACCGATATTCACGGCCTCGCGGCCGCGCCTGACGACCCCAACCGGCTGTATGTAAACGTCGTTGGTTTTGGGCTGTTCCGCAGCAACGACGGAGGCGCGACCTGGCAGTTGAGTGCCACTATCTTGCCTGCGGTCATGACGCTGAGCGCGGGCCCTGTGGACACGGTGTATGCAGCCAGCATGGACCAGGGAATCCTGCGAAGCGACGACGGCGGCCAATCTTTCCAGGTGCTCCAGGGCGCGTTCAAAGCTACAACCGTTGCGGCGGCTCCGAGCGACCGAAGCGTGGTCTACGCGGGCACCGACGGTGGGGTAATGCTCTCCAGTGATGGCGGGGCCGCCTGGCAGAAGAAATTCATTCCCGGGGAGGGTCGGGTCGTAGTGGCGGCCGTGAGTCCAATCGATCCAATGGTGATCACCGTCGTAGCGGTCCAGTCTGACGGCGCGGGCCACGTGTTCCGGAGCACGGATGGCGGCACAACCTGGGGGCCGTCATAGGCGGTCGCGAATTGCCGGAGCGTCCATGAGCACCGACGGGAAAGCCGGAGACAGCGGCGAGCTGGACGACCTCGGCACGGACGAGCCAGTCCCGGGTCTCGATCAGCGAAGGCGCCACCCACTGCGCGACTTCGTGCTCCCGCTCGCTGCCGTTGCAGGCGTTTTCTCAGCGATCCTCCTCGTCCAGATGGTGCGGGAACGGGGCCACGCGCCTAGCTCTGTAGCCAATTCTGGGCACTTTTACTCGCTCGAAGCCGAACTGGGACCTGCAGGAAAGGGCACACCCAAGCTCGGTCAGGCCGCACCCGGCTTTCAACTGGTCGATACTCGGGGGCAGCTGGTCCGTCTCGAGGACTTCCGAGGACGGCCAGTGCTGCTCAATTTCTGGGCGAGCTGGTGCGTACCATGTCGCAGAGAGACGCCCGACCTGATCGCCCTGCAAGCCGAATGGGCCACCACGGCGCAGATTCTCGGAGTGAACTACTACGAATCGGCCGCGGCCGCTCGGGAGTTCGCCGACGAGTTCGCGGTCAACTATCCCCTTCCACTTGACAGCGATGGCCGGGTTACCGGCTCGTACAAGCTCACAGGCCTTCCCGAGACCTTCTTCTTGGACGGTGATGGAATTATCCGAGACCACCGCATCGGACAGCTCAGTGCAGACGTCGCGCGGTGCATCGTCGCTGGAATCGGCGCTGGTCGCCACGAGCCCAAGGACTGTCGGTAGTGGACTGGATCCTCGGATTCGACCGAGCTGCGCCGGGTATCACGCTGGCCTTCGTCGCAGGATTGGTCAATACGCTATCGCCCTGCTGTCTGGCGATGACGCCAGCATTCCTGGCACATCTCGCCGGTGTCGAGATTGATGAGGCATCGCGCCGCGTCGGGCTCACACACGCGGTCGTATATGTGCTTGGATTCTCGCTGGTGTTCGTCGCGATTGGGGCGGGACTCAGCGTTGCCGGATACGCCCTGGCCGATGTCCGGTCCGCCCTGTTCAAGATAGGCGGCACCGTCGTCATTACGTTCGGGCTGGTGCAGCTCGGCGTGTTCCGCGTACCCGCCCTGCAGCGTTCGTTCGAGCTGCGGCTGGGGCAGAGTGCGGCGCCGGGTTACCTCAGATCGTTCGTCGTCGGCGCGACATACTCGGTCGCATGGACGCCGTGTATCGGGCCCGTGCTCGGCGCAATTCTCACGGGGGTGCTGGTGTTCGGCGATTTCTGGCAAGGAATCGGCCTGCTTTTTGCTTTCGCCATGGGCATGGGGGTCCCGCACCTCGCCGCGGCCGTCGCCTTCGAAAAGCTCACCACGGTTCGGCGATTACTCGTGCGCCACTACGTTGCCGTGGAACGCACATCTGGACTGACAATGATTGGGATGGGCGTCCTGATATTCACCGGGGCCTTGATCGACATCTTCGCCTACTTCCAGGGGTTCACCGTCGTCGTATGAGCCATGAATTCGACATCGGCGACTCGTTGAGCGAACTGGAGCGCCGCCTCTTCCTCGCTATTCGTGAGGTCGGCCCGGTGACCGTCGCGGAGATCGTCGACCGACTTGCGGCCGGGGGACGCCCGCTGGCGTATACCACCGTGATGACCGTGATGACTCGACTGTGGGAAAAGAGCTTCCTCGTGCGGCAGCGGCAAGGCAAGGCCTACCACTACCAGGCACGCGACCAGCTGGAGATCGCTGGTCAACTCGGGGCACGAGCCGTCCGACTTGCGATTGAGCGCTATGGACAGGGAGCCCTCGTCGGTCTCGTGCAAACGCTCACCCCGGAGCAGCGACTCCTGGTGGCTCGATTGCTGCGCAGTGACGCGGCAGAGGAGCCTAACGAGAAAGGAGACATCTAGCGTGCCGAAAAAACCAGAAAGGGCTAGGCGCTCGCCCTCCCCGACCCCTCAGCCCGAGCAACAGCCAGGGCCCCGTTGGCGCGCGAGGCATGCACTCGCGATGGCGGCACCCATTGTCCTGGTCGTGGGTGTGCTGACCGGCTTCTACGCCAGCGAGCTGATCGAGGATCAGTCCGGTACGCAGCCCATCGACGCCTCGACATTTACCGCCAGCGGCGAATTGCGGCAGCCGGTGCACGAACACGCCGACCTGGCAGTCTATGCGCGCGGAAAACGATTCGGTCTCGACGAAGCGGACTTTCTCTCTACCGAAGAGAACGAGCTTAGTAAGAACGCACATATCCACGCTCCGCGGACGAACGTCATCCACATTCACCGCGAACAGACGACGTGGGATGAATTTCTATCGTCCCTTGGTATGGCACTCACGGATGAATGCCTCAAGATCGGGGAGCGCGAAGAGTACTGCACCGCGGGGTCAGAAGCGCTCAAGTTCTTCGTTAACGGCGTGCGCATCGATTCCTTGCGGTTTCAGAATCTGACCGACCTGAGCCGCGTGCTCATCTCCTATGGTGGCGACGGTGAGGCTGAAGTGAGGGAGCAGCTTCTCTCAGTAAGCGACGAAGCATGTATTCCGGGCGAGCAATGCTCTGACCGCGTCGATCCAGCGAACAAGGACCAGGAACCGTGTAGCAAGTCAGGAAGCTCGTGCCTGGAATGAAATCCCGTTGCCAGGCCGTGGGCGGCCTCGTCCGACGGGACGGCCATCTCATCGAGCTGGGCACGGCGACACTCCTCGCGGCAGTAGTCGCCTCCTTCGCCCTGCCGGTCGCGCTCCTATCGCGAGCGGACCGGACTGACCAATATCCCGTCAACCGGCTGCTGGATGCGTGCCAGCAGGTAGTGGTCCGCGGTCCGATGGCGTTCGTCGGCTACAGCGCCGGTTCGGTCCTAACAGCCTGGGCGGCATTCGTGCTCTTCCGCTTGGTATGGCGCATAGGCAATGCGCTGCCCGGAATGCTTCTTCAAGCGCGCCGATTGCGGCGGCAGGCGACGGTCATTGAGTGCTCGGTGGACGGTCGGCCACTTACGGTCCATGTGCTGCCCAGCGACGACGTTATCGCCTTCACGGGAGGGCTGTTTCGCCGGCGGGTCTTCGTCAGTAGCGCTCTTCTGTACGACTTCTCGCCTGCAGAGCTTCAGGCAACGTTGCTCCATGAGGCGGCCCACGCCTCGAGATTCGACCCACTTCGATGCTGGGCGGTAGATCTCGTGGTTTCGGCCGCGTGCTTTCCTCGTACGGCCTGGCTCGTTGCCGCCCATCGTGCGGCCCGGGAATCAGGAGCGGACATGTCTGCGATCAGACGGCTTGGGGTCGATCGCCCCCTGATCCAGGCGCTGCATAAGGTCGATGATCTCCAGCTTCTGCATGGCGCTTGCGGACTCACCAGTGAACGAGAGCGCGCCCTCCGCCAACTCCGGATGGGCACGGGCGCGCACGGACGCACCGAACGGATGAGCTTGCTCGTTGGTCTCGCGGTGGTCGGGGCGCTCATGCTGCTCGCAGTGATCGGTGCGGGGGACTGGCAGTCGTACTGGTTCTGCCCGGACGATCCCCTAATGCTGGTCTCACGTTTGAAGGATTAGTACGGACTCGACCGTGTAGCGTTCGCCACCCGACACCCGCCCGGAGCCGGGACCGCGCAACGTCCCCGCCGGACGGCTGCGTACGAACGACAGTCCACCGGCCCTTCACTTCCGGCGCGGCCGCTATTTACATCAGCCCCCCGAAACCGCTCAGTTCGCGGGTGGGCGTCGCCACCTGCGATGCTCGCGAACCGCGCCGATGATTGCCCCACCGACCGCGCCAATTACGGCACCGGCCACAGCCGCCAGCCAGTGCAATGGATGCGGGCGAGCAGCAAGTCCGGCTTCGCCGGCGAAGTAGCCGGAAGTGCCGAGGAGTGCAGCACCCATGATGGCTATGCCAACCCATTGCCGACTCTCCCGACCTGGAGCGATTCGAACATAGTCGGGTATACCCGGCGGCGGGTCGAAACCCGACCTCCGCGGATCTTTGGAGGAAGCTCGCCGGGGTGCCACCATGTCCATCTGCCTCCATACAACGCCGTATCCTACTACGGGCCGTCGTAACGCGCGTAATGGTGCAACCTACGGGAAGCCTGCGCCGCCAGGCCCACGCCCGGTGGCGCCCACAAATCGGTATGCACCAAAGGAGTTCGGCAAGGGGACACTCGCGAGCCCTGCCGGCCGATACGCGGAGGCGGCGGACGATGCTACCGGTGAGAGGCTTCTGACAGGCCGGGGTGACGGGAGGGGCGTCGAGGGAACGTGTTATTCGCGTAAGCGCGGCGGTCCCACGAGCGATCACTCCGCCGTAACGCAAGACGACTCATCAGGCGCGTTGATAGCCTCCCCCGAAAGCACCCCTAGGGAGTCGGCGTTTCAGTGGCCTCGCCCGCGACCGGCGTCGGTTCACCTGCGTCACGGGTGGCGAGTACCTTGTCGTCCACGATCGCAGCAAGCTCGGCAATCCTGCCGTCGGCCATCAGCGGCTCCGCGCCGCGGGTCTCGAGGGTGACGACCATGTTTCCACGCCGAAAGATGTACGTGTAGTACACGGCTTCGATCTCGCTACCCGGCACCTTTCCGCTCAGTAACTTCATCGCAGCCGACTCGTTCCCTCGACCGTCCAGTTGAAGGCGCTCAACGCCCACAACGCTCGATCGGTAATCGACAAAGTGCTGGTACGCCATTCTTGCCTCCTCGATGCCTTCGAACAGATGCATCTCAAGGTTGATGTAGTACCGTCCCTGCAGGACGGAGGCAGTCAGCCCGACCGGGTCGAAGCCCGTGATATACCCGCCGCGGTACCTCCACTCCTTTAGTCTTGCCTGCGCTTCATCCGGCGTATCGAAGAACCCGAACGCCTGGTAATCCTGGGGTCCCCGCACGTAGGTGTCGTCGTCATCCGTCGTGAAATGGTCGCCTAGGTCTGTCTCGATGATCGAGAAGATGCTCGGGTTGCCACCCGAGATCAGCGGCTCGAGGTCGCTGGTCCCAGTGCCGCTGCTCGCGCCGGTCTCGCCCGTTGCCTCGATCTCCTGTTCGAAGCTCGCGTTGTCATCCCCATTGCTCGAGCCCTCGCCGCCGCACATCACTACTGACACGGAAGCGATTGCGACGAGGTACAGAAGCAACAAGCGCGGGCGCAAGACCCAGGAGCCGGCTACGCGGGTGCCCTTCATTTGGAGTACGCAGCACGCCGCAGGTACAGGTATGAGGCAGCCAGAACGGCGAGGATCTCCAGCAGCGTGATCGCCGCGAAAATTCCCGTCGAGGCGAGCCAGAAGTCGTAGGGGAACATCTGGACCAGGCGGTCACGCGACGGATCAAACTGCCAGCCGCCGTTGGGAAAAAACACCATGTGGAAGCGTGTGAACAGCTGATCGAAACCGACAACGGCCGCAATGCTGAACGCGACGGCGAGGCCAAGGGTCCCCAACATTGAAGCCTGCGCCAGTTTGGCGAGGTGCAGCCAGGCTGCACGTCCACGCCCCACCAGCGACACCGCGCCGTAGCCAACGACGACAGCAAGCCCGACCCATTGCGCGGCGAAGAACGTTTGGACTATTTGCTTGACGTCAGCCATGTGCACCACTTCTTTGGCCGTGAAAAGCGGTTGCTCGCCACCACGGGTGTCGGCCACACGGATCTCCAACGTTTGGCGGTCATCGGTGAAATATGTGCGGATTTCTGACATCGAGCGGGAAAGCTCTCTATGCGGGATCCCGGTGACGGTGGGGGCGTCATACCTGTTAAGCGCGAGGGTATAGAGAGGCGGCGTGGTGAAAAGCACTCGGACATTGGTGGCGATGAGCAGCATGGGGAGCGCCGCGACGAACAACAGTGCGCCGGCCGCGCCGAGCAGGCGACGGGCGGTCACGATGGAACCCTTTTGGGCAAGGCGGCGCGTAGAAGCCGATGCTAGGTCGTCGATCTCGATCAAATGAACGACCGGACGCGGTACGAGTAGAACCGATCCTCCGAACCGGAAGTGCTCTCCATCGACCCTCTCGAACCGAGCATGTCACGTGTTCCGCCGCTGTACGTGAGGCGCCCTCGCGGGTCGGCAGCCCGCTTGGAGCGTCCCTTGCTAGCATCGGCCCTTGTACCGCAATGCAGTGCAGGCAATCTCATCTACGACCTAGAGTAGTAGATTTTGTCCCGCGCCGCACGCTCATCGTGGCTCAACGGTCGTCCGGCAGCGGCCTCCCGGGGCAACGCTCCCTGCTCAGACGGTCTTGCGATTCATTCGCAATCGCGAGGACGATGCGCTCGTGTCAACGAGGTTGGTGCCGCCCGGAAATTTCGCTTCTTCGAGGCTCGCGGCGACGGGGCGGCCCCGCGCGTCGAACGCGCAAGTCTCGGAGTTGGCTGGGCGCCGTGACGAGACCGAGCCCGGACAGGTTGCCCTGTGGCTCTGATCTGGATCGAGCCCCGGGTGCCCCGGCGAGCATCGCGCGCAGGAAGGGGCTGTGGTCACGTGCCCAGCCGAATGGCAGCAATGCCGAGTGTGAGGGCGGCAACCGCGAACCGGTAGGCGACGAATGGTCGGAGATCGCGAGTGCGGAGATAGCGAAGGAGGCCATGGATCGCGGCGAGTCCGACAAGGGAGGAGGAGGCGAAGCCGACGGCAAGCATATCGAGCTCGACTTCGTCGCCGGTCATGTCGCCAAACTTGAGGATGGCGGCGCCGAAGAAGGCGGGAGTCCCAAGGAGGAATGCGAAGCGAGCGGCGTCGTCACGTTGAAAGCGGAGGAAGAGCCCAGCACTGATGGTAGCGCCGGAACGGGACACGCCGGGGATGAGTGCGCAGGCCTGGCCCACGCCGATGATGACGGCGTCGCGTAGGCCAAGGGTCCCGATGTCGCGGTCGCGGCGCGAGGTGCGGTCAGCGATGAGCATGATCGCGCCCACCGCCGCAAGCGTAATCGCGACGAGCCATGCCTGCCGAACGTTCTCTTCGATCCAGTCAGCAAAAAGGAAGCCGATTATTGCGGCGGGGACCGAGCCGGCTGCGATGTAGAGGAAGAGGCGGGAGTCAGGCCGGTACGCAGAAACGCGTAGCCGTTCCACCAGTGCATCGCCCAGGAAGGATGTGATCATGCGGATCCAGTCGCGCCAGAAGTAGACGAGGAGCGCGACGAGAGTGCCCAAGTGGAGCCCGACATCGAAGGCGAGGCCCTGGTCGTCCCAGCCGAGAAGGCGAGGTACCAGGATGAGGTGCCCAGACGATGAGATGGGAAGGAATTCCGTGAGTCCCTGAACAGTGCCAAGCACGATGGCGCGGAGAAAGTCATCGATCACGACGGAAGGGTAACGGCGAGGTCCGGCAGGAGACAGGCGAATTCGCGGCGGCTGGGGCAGAATTCGATGGCGACACGACTGCGTTGCACCTTCGACGTCAACTCGTTCGTCACACGACGCAACGCGGGGTCCAGTCGCCTCGGCCCTACTAGGGCGAGAACCAATTTCTCGGCGTTCATCTCGACGACAACCTTGTCCGGACCGCGCCGACGGAGTGGCAGGAGCGACTTACACGGGCACGGACCTGCGCTCCTACGGACTGCCGCGGCGCGCGGTTGCAGCTGGGGGATCGGGCAAGCAACAATGCCGGGACTGATAACATACACGCCGCACGGGGCCGATTGGGGCTCGGAAAATTCATACGCCAGGATCTCATCTATGGCTAACAAGGTCGGCGACTGGTGCTCCTGAGAGCGGCTGGGCGGTACGGGGCCGTCGGGGCAGCCGGTGCCGCACTCATCTACGTCTTCTGGCTGACGCGTCCACAATGGGATCCGGAGATGCGAATGTGGAAGGCGGTCGGCGACGCCAGCCTACTCTTGCTCTACGCAACGGTCAGCATTGGACCCGCCACTCGTCTGTGGCGTAAGGCCGCCCCCCTCGTGCCGTACCGCCGCGAACTCGGCGTCTGGTTCGGACTCTTCGCGTTGGCGCATACGTTTCTCGTCGTCGATGGCTGGGCGCGCTGGGATGTCAGGCGCTTTCTGGGCTACGAGTACATTCCGCAGTTAGACCGCCTCGTCCGACTGGAATCCGGATTCGGGCTGGCAAACATTCTCGGACTGGTCGCTATTATAATGACGATCCCACTTATCGCCACGTCCACCGATTGGGCGATGCGGACGCTCGGTGGAAGCGCTTGGAAGTTCCTACACAACGCAACGTATGTGATCTTCTGGCTCGTTGTGATCCATACGGGGTATTTCCTGTTCATCCATTACGCCGCGCACTTCCATCGCCTGCCACCCCCGCCGGACTGGGCTCGCTTCCCGTTTGTCGGGCTTACCCTGACCGTAATCGTCCTGCAGTCGTTGGCATTCGTGACGACCGTCCGGCGGCGCTCAGGGCCGTCGGCGAGCCGTAAGCAACGCCGCTCGCCCGATCCCCCAGGAAATCCGCGGAGCCTCTAAGCCGAGCCGAGACCGAGATTGAGCGCCTCAGGGATGTCCCGCGCACACGCTCCAGCTAGCCCCCGCGCTCGAGCCGGTCCAAGAGGTCGGTCAGCCGATGCTCCCCACTCCCCGCCTGCTGCTGGCGCTCTTGTGGGCGACTAATGCGGGGGACCCTCACAAGGTGAGGGACACGCCAGCCGAGCGGAAATCGTTCGGATAGCTTCTCGATCACAATCGCGACGCCGTCTTTGTGCGCCCACCGCACGTCCTGACCACAAAGTACACCATCGCAGACTTCAACCGGAACTTCACAGACGAGGACACCTGCCTCGAATACGTTAAGGACATGGTCTATCCCGACGGGATCGTTTGCCGGCGTGCGGGATCGAGCCGTAACTTCCCATTCTTCGTATGACGGCCCCGGCTTCTTGTCTGACCGTGGTGATCCACCCATGCATCTGGGGTAGCACGCCTCGATCCAGCCGTTGACATTGGAGCAGCTCCAAGGTCTACGCTGCGACCATGCGCATCGGAGCACTCGCTCAGCAACTCGGCACAACAACGGACGCAATCCGGTTCTATGAGCGCCGGGGCTTACTGCCAACGCCGTCACGGGCCGAGAACCGCTACCGCGAGTACACCGTTGCCGACTCTGAACGGTTGCGAATCCTCATCGGTTTACGCCAGCTAGACTTGCCCCTCGAACAGGCCGCGGCGCTCGCGAGTATGTGTGCCGATGGGCAATGCACTGAGGTGTCGTCGGCTCTACGTGAAGCCGCTGCCGCGAAGCGGGTCGAGCTACGGCGGCGCATTTCCGAGATGCGCTACCTAGACAAACGTCTTGCACAAGTCGAATCCGGGCTTGAAGCGGGCGAACTGCCCAGGCCACTAATTACCAACGAAAAGGAGGCCGATCATGGCACGCTGTCCTGAATGCTGCTGCGCAAAGCACTGCTGCGGCAACTGCGGCTAGAGGCCGTACAACGAATAGGGCCGGTCGGAAGCCACCGGCCCTATTCCTTTGTCTAGTCCACGTGCTGTCAGGGGATAGTTACGACCGAACCCGCAGGCAGTGGTGTCGGGTTCCGGATGACATCTCTAGGGCTGTCTTTGGGTCAAATCCACCCATGCGAGCCTGGGCGATGGCTCCGGCGTCGTCCGAGCCGTCCACAGCGGAGCTCGGAGGAGGACTCGAGTCCACGCGCCCGTGCCCCCTTTTAGCATGAAGACGCCCTTGCTCGAGTCGCGAGACATGTTTGTCATTTCCCCGCTGCAGGTACGATGCCTAGGGCTGGGACGGGGGAAGACAGGCGCGTAAACCTCACTCCCCCGCCCGGCGTGCCTGACCACAACACCAGGACGTGATGCCCGCCGAAATGCCTTGTACCGTCGCGGGCGTGGCGAACGACTGCGGAACTGGCAAGATTGTAGCGCCCACAGGACAGGCCGCAGCGCCTGCTGTTCAGTTATGCGCTGAGAATGGGATCGTGATGCCTTAGTTGACAGCCGTTATTTCAGGCAGGCGCCGCGGCCAGATTCGGATCAGGCGATCTGGAGCGGGCGGCGGGAATCGAACCCGCGTGTCCTGCTTGGAAGGCAGGCGCTCTACCATTGAGCTACGCCCGCGGAGGGAACCCCAGTTTACGGCCATGTCCGGTTGAGTCACACGGCCCGGCGTACCCTCCGCGTCACGGCACTCCCACTACGCCTTGCCGAAGCCCGCGGCGCCCTGGAACTCGACGACCACCGCCGGCTCGTCACCCACCGTCCAGCCATCGTGCCCCGGCCCAATGCGGTACACCTGCCCGGGCCCGACCACGATCTCCGTGCCGTCCACATGGCTCGCCCCGAGCCTCCCGGAGATCACGACGCCGATGTGGTCGACCTGGCACGTCTCCGTCTTCGCCACCGGCTTGATGCACTCAGACCAGCGCCAGCCCGGCGCAAACGTGTACTGGCCAATCTGCCCGCCCGCGAGCCCAACAAGGGCGATCCGGGTGAGTTCCGGCGTCCGGACCTCGTCCGGGTTTGCGAAGTCGCGCATCTCGATTCCTGGCATTTTCGTCTCTCCTTCGTCACGCGTCGATCGTGCTTTGCACGTCGGTCACAGGGAGTTTGCCGTCCGGAGAGTACGGCCCGCCTCGTGGAAAACACGTAGTTCCCAGTCGCCAGCTACGGAGATCGCTCCCCCATCGCCGGAAGCCCGGCGACGAACGCCGCTGCCGCCTTCGCTGCCGCCCCGATGTGCCCCGCCTGCGTGTGCCCGCTCGGACGGCGCGGCTTGAAGTCGTGGTCACCATCGTCCAGCCAGTGGACCGCAATCGAATCGCCCAGAGCGTAGCCCGCCACGTCCGCCGTCCCACCGAACGGGTCGCGCGTCCCCTGCACGATAAGCGCAGGCGTCCGCAGCGCCTCAAGGTGCGCAATACGTCCCCCGGGGTCGCGCCCCGGCGCATGGAACGGGAACCCGAAGCACACCATCCCGCGCACCCCTGCCTCGTCCGCGACAAGGCTCGCCATCCTGCCCCCCATCGACTTCCCGCCAATGGCAACCTTCGACCCGCCACCGGCCGCCTCGATCGCCTGCCGCCAGCTCGCGAGCAGCACGGCTTCTCGGTCAGGCGCGCCGCGGGCGCCGGTCGTCCGCCGCTTCGCCATATACGGAAACTCAAACCGGAGCACGCGGAGCCCTTCCCCGGCCAGCGCCACCGCGAGCTCCGTCATGAACCCGCTATCCATCGGCGCACCCGCGCCATGCGCGAGTACCAGCACCCGTCCATCAGATGGCCCGTCGGCGAGGAACGCGACGCCGCCTCTATCAGTCACTCACAGGTACCGGCACCGCGGCGACGAGTGCCAGATCGACATCGCGGACAGCGCCCGGGCGGAAGTGCCTCAACGCCGGCTGGGTGAATACGATTACGACGATTGCTGTCAGCGTCAGCCAGCCCGCGAGCGGCATCACGAACTCGAGCGATGTCAGCTCCGCCAGCGCGCTCACCGGCGCCGCGTTCAACATCGCCATCCCGATCGCGAGCGGGAACAGCCCCATCACCCGCCCCCGCATGTCCTCCGAGACCACCACCTGCGCGATCGCAGTCCCAGAGAGCATCGTCGCCGCAAGGCTGAACCCGAGGACGAAGTTTGCGACGATCGTCAACGGTACCCACTGGGCATGCCCGAACACGATCGCCCCGCACCCGAACGCGATCGCCGCCGCACAGATCGTGGAACCCCTCATCGCCTGCCCCGGGTACCGCGTGAAAACCAGAGAGGCCGTCACTGCCCCAAGCCCCCAGACCATCGCAACGAGCCCGAACTGTGCTTCGCTGAGTCCCAGGACGCTCGTGATCCACACCGGCCCGAGCGTACCGGCGCCGGGCATGCCGATGACCTGCAGGGCAACCACAAGACCGACTGCACCGAAGATGATCCGGTCCGCTCGGGAGTACCGGAGGCCACTCGATATGTTCGCGAACATTCCGCCCAAAGCCGCCGCTCCCCCCGTGCTCCGATACCGGAGCGCGTTCGCCAGCGGCAGGATGACCAGCCAGATCGCCAGGCTGCCCGCGAAAATGTAGGCAGCATCGAAGTTCTGATTGAGTAACCCTGCGACCGGGAGCGTCAGCGGCGGAGTGATTTGCATGGTCATCATGCCCAGGCTCACGGCGCCGGGCAGATGCGCCGCCGGCACGACCGAAGGCAGGCTCGCATTGCGCGCGGGCATATCAACGGCAAGCACCGCCGCCGATGCGAACGTCAACACCAGGATGCCGTAGAAGGTCGTGTCGCCCACCGGCATCGTCAGCATGAGCAGCGCGATCCCGCCGTTCACGCCGAGTGCCACGCACTGGGACACGAGGATGACCCTGCGGCGCTCGTAACGGTCCGCGAACGCGCCTCCGATTAGCCCGAACGAAAGCATCGCGAGGCCCCGGCTCGCCGACATGAGTCCGACGTATAACACCTCCCGATCCGGGAACGTGTCCTGTATCCAGAAGATCTGGGTGATGAACTGCAGCGGCATCGCCAGCCAGACCGTCAGGCTCCCGAAAAAGAGCAGGCGAAAGTCGCGCGAAGCGAGTGGCTGGAGCGAAGCGTGCCGTGCGACAAAGCCGGAGGCGGGCATGTCGCGAAAGTGTACGCCCCGCAGGTTCGCAACGCTCTCCCATTGCGACGCGTATACCGCAACCGTAAAGTGCGATCGCATGTCCCAACGTGCAGCGCCAGGCAGGTGCGCGCGTGCCCCCGAGCCCCCCGGTTGTCACCGCCGGGAGAGCCACCGCAGACGAATGGGAGGGATCACATGGATTTTCGCTTCTCCGCTGAAGACGACGCATGGCGCAACGAGCTCCGCACCTGGATTCGCCAGGAATTCGGCGCCGATTGGAAGGGCTTCTCACCAAAGAGCTCCGACCCGGCAGCCCGCGCCGAAGAAGAGTTCGAGTTCGCCTCGGGCGTCCGCAAGAAACTCGCACAGAAGGGCTGGACCGCCCCCGCTTGGCCAAAAGAGTACGGCGGCATGGGCGCGTCCTTCGGGCAGCAGGCCGTGTTCAACGAAGAACTTTCCTATAGCCGCGTCCCCGGCCCCGACCTCGTGAGCGTCGGTTATGTCGGCCCCACCCTCATGCTCTACGGCACGGACGAGCAGAAGAAGCACATCCCCGCGATCACCGCGGCCGATGAGGTCTGGTGCCAGGGCTACTCCGAACCGGGCTCCGGCTCCGACCTCGCCTCCCTCCAGACCCGCGCCATCCGCGACGGCGACGACTACGTCATCAACGGACAGAAGATCTGGACATCCCAGGCCCACCGGGCCAGCTGGATGTTCATGCTCGTCCGCACCGACCCCGACGCGCCGAAGCACCGCGGCATCTCATACCTCCTCCTCGATATGAAGACCCCGGGCATCACCATCCGCCCGCTCGTCAACATGCTCGGTCGCCACGAATTCAACGAGGTCTTCTTCGACAACGTCCGCGTCCCCGCCCAGAACCGCGTCGGCGAAGAGAACCGGGGCTGGTACGTCGGCATGGCGACCATGGACTTCGAGCGCTCCGCCATCGGTTCGTCCGCCAGCCTTCGCCGCGACTTCGAAGACCTGATCGAGTACGTGCGCACCACCGGCGACGACGGGCTTGGCGTCTCGCGCCGCATCGCGCGCACCGAACTCGCGAACACCGCCATCGAAATCGAGACCGGCAAGATGCTCTCCCTCCGGGTCCTCTCGATGCAGCAGGCGGGCCAGGTGCCGAACCAGGAAGCCAGCATCGCCAAGATGTACAACAGCGAGCTTGGCCAGCGCTTCGCGCGCCTCGGCGTCCGGCTCCTTGGACTCACCGGTGCGCTCCGTGAAGGCTCCGCCTACGAACGCATCGGCGGCCACTTCGCCGAGTCATACATGCGCACGGTACCGTCGACCATCGCCGGCGGATCAAGCGAAATTCAGCGCAACATCATCGCCACACGCGGCCTCGGACTACCCCGCGGCTAGCCGCACGTGACTGCTCGAACAGGTTCGAATGGGGGCGTCCGCAAGGCGCCCTCATTTGTCGCGTGTATTCGTCTATCGGGGGGCTGGATACTCCGTCCGTTTGCCTCGTCTTTAAGGCGAATCCCGATACACTCAATTGCATGGCAGGCATTCTTCCACGCCGCGATACCGAGGCTGTCAACGATACCGCGACTTCCGACGCGATCCTCCGGGCCGCCGAGGAACTCATCGCCCGCGATGGCTACCACAATGTGACCGTCGATGACATCCGGCGCGCAGCCGGTGTCTCGCGCGCCACGTTCTACTTCTACTTCCGCAACAAGCTTCACCTCTTCAACGCAGTCGTGCACGGCGTCGTCGATAACCTCTACGAGCTCGCCGGGGGGCACTACCCCGATAAGACCGAATATGAGCGCATCGTCCTCGCGAACGTCGCCTACCTCAGCGTCTGGAGTAAGGAACGCCGCATCCTCGGCGAACTCTTCGCGCTTTCCCTCGTCGAGCCGGAAGTGGCCGAGGTCTACCGCCGCCACCGCCACCGGTTCGAAGAGCGCATTGAGGGCCGCCTCGCGCGCCTCTCGGAGTTCGGCCGAATCCCCCCGACAGACATCCACCTCACGACAACGCTCCTCTCAGGGATGATCGAGTCGTTCGCCGTCCGCTACTGCACTTGGAACGACGACATCGCCGGGTACCCCTTCCACGAACTCGTCGCCTCCGTCTCCGAGGCCTGGTACCGCACCGTTTACGGCGCAGTGCCGCCCGCCTACCCCTACGAGCAACACCGCATCGACACGCCAGAGCTCGTCGCCGTCGGCTAGGCTTCGATCTAACCCCGAACGACTGAAAAGGCCCGCTTCACGCGGGCCTTTTCGTTCCCGGTCGCAAAGCAGCCGGGCGTGCCGCATATATCCCCGAACGGCGAGGCAAGCGCCGCCGGGAGAGGGCATGCTCGAAGGAATCCGTGTCCTCTCGCGGGTTACACCCCCGGCGAGGTCGCGGAAATGACAGAGCGGGGCATCCTCTCGGACGCCCCGCTCGCTGGGTGATCGGTTGCCGGGCTGCTAGTCGTTCCGGCCCATGCCCTGCATCGGACTCATCGGGAACGCCGTCAGGCCAAGTGTTTCCGGCCAGAGGTCGAACAGCTTGTCGATGTCGATGTACGGCTCGTCGTAGGTGAGCACACGCTCCCACACCGGCTCGCGGTACAGGCTCACGCGGTGACCGGCGGCGCCGAAGATCCGGCCATTCGCAACGCCACCGGCGTCCGACGCAAGCCAGACGATAATCGGGACGACGTTCTTCGGGTCACGGGTCGTGCCCGCTGCCGAAGCGCTCGGCGGCGCGGCACTCGCATCGGCGACGCCACGTCCGCGGTCCGTCATACGCGTCGAAGCGAGCGGCGCGATGCAGTTCGTGGTCACGCCGTACTTCGAAAGCCCGCGTGCATTCGACCGCATCAGGCCGAGCTTCCCACCGTGTGCAGCCGAGTAGTTCGGCTGCCCGGCCGAACCATGAATGCCCGCGTCCGACGTGAAGAAGATCAGCCGGCCACCGGTCTGCGACTGGCGCCAGTAGATCGACGAGAACTTCGACATCGTGAAGCACCCCTTGAGGTGTGCCCGCACGAGGCCGTCCCACTCGTCTTCAGTCATGTTGAAGATCATGCGTTCGCGCAGGATGCCGTGGGCACAAACGACGATGTCGAGCTTGCCCCACGTGTCGAGCGCTTGCCGGACAAGCCCTTCAGCCACGTCCATCTCGGCGACGTCGCCGATCGAACCCACCGCTTCACCGCCGGCCGCTTTGATCTCGTCCACAACCGCGTTCACGCGCGTCGGGTCGACGCCCATGCGTCCTTCGACATCCGCGCCCGTGTCCGCAACGATGACCTTGGCGCCCTGCTCAGCGAAGATCTTCGAGATCCAGCTGCCAACGCCGCCGGCCCCACCGGTCACGATCGCGACTTTTCCTTCCAGGTGTCGTGTCGCCATATCTGTATCCTTCCTACGGGACCTGGGACGGCGGGAGCTCCCAGCCCCACGCGCCGAGCGTCTGTGGCACCACCTCGAACAGGCGGTCGATGTCGAAGTACGGCGTGTCGGAGTACACCGACACATCCCAGCTCGGCTCGCGCCAGACGATGATCTTGTGCCCGGTCGCGCCGATGACGCGCCCCGTAACACTCCCACCTTCCTCAGACGCCAGGTAGACGATCGCAGGGACGACGTTCTTCGGGTCGAGCGCCGTGCCGCCCGCCGAAAGGCTCGGCGCCGGGCCGGTCGTGTCGATGCCCGTTCCGCGGTCGGTCATGCGCGTCGATGCCAGCGGCGAAAGGCAATTCGAGGTAACTCCATACTTCGCGAGCGCCTGCGCGTTCGAAAGCATCAGCCCGATCTTTCCGGCATGCGCCGCCGAGTAGTTCGGCTGCCCCGCGCCACCGCGGACCCCCGCGACGGAGGTGAAGTAGATGATGCGGCCGCCGGTCTGAGCCTGCCGCCAGTGGATCGAAGCGAACTTCGTCGTCGTGAAGCAACCCTTGAGGTGCGCCCGGATTGACCCGTCCCACTCATCCTCGGTCATGTTGAAGATCATGCGTTCGCGCAGGATCCCGTGGGCGCAGACGAGGATGTCCATCCGCCCCCAGGTATCGAGCGCCTTGCGGATGAGCCCTTCAGCCACATCCATCTCTGCAACGTCGCCGATCGCACCGATCGCTTCGCCACCCGCTGCCTTGATCTCGTCGACCACCGCGTTCACGCGGGTGGGGTCGACGCCCATGCGCCCTTCAACGTCAGCGCCCGTGTCCGCGACGATGACCTTGGCTCCCTGTTCGGCGAAAACCTTGCTGACCCAGGAGCCCATGCCCCCCGCGCCGCCGGTGACGATTGCCACCTTCCCATCGAGGTGCTTTGCCATAGAGTCCCTCCAGAGTCACGGCTCCCTGCCGTCCGTGCCGGGCGAAGTCTAAAGAACCTGCAGGGCCCGTCAAGCGAACTGTCCGGACAGTGTGAAGCCGTGAATCCAAGACCGCCGGTGGGTCGTAAGACAGAGCAGGGCCAGACAAATATGCCCGGCCCTGCCAGAGAGGGGATTGCTGCCGGTCGCTACTGGCCGACCGGCAGCACCTGTAGTCTACTCCCCGTTCGCAAGCCCTGTACCACCACGCTCGTTACTCACGCTCTGCGAAGTTCCAGTGCCGCACCCGGGTCGGCCTGATCCGCACGATCACCCGCTCGCCCGGCACCCTGCTCGTGATCCGCTCCGGTAGCTCCGGCCCCAGGTAGCGCCGCGCGATCGAGAACGCCAACGATTGCTCCGGGTCGTCCACCAGCTCCGCCTCTCCCTCAATCGCTACACCCCGGTACGGCACCTCCTTCACATCGACGATGAACGACACCCGCGCGTCCGCCCCGACGTTCTTCGCCTTGTTCCGGGCAGCCGGCGTCGAAACGATGATCGCGTCGCCATCAAGCCCGTACCACACCGCGGAGGTGATCGGGCTGCCATCGCGCCGCAACGTCGAGAGCACCCCCGGCACCCGCATGTCTTCAAGGAACGCCCGGACGAATCCCGGGAGCGGGACGCTAGCCTGATCACCCACCGGCGAACCCTGCAACGCCCCGAAGCCGTTCAAGCTCGGCATCGCCCAGCCCGAGTTCCTGCCGGAGCACCTCCGCCGTGTGCTCTCCAAGCGCCGGCGCAGCCGTCAGCGCGACCTCCGACTCCGACATCCGGATCGGCGAACCCATCACCGCGATCTCACCGGCTTCAGGATGCTGCAAGCGGTGCACGAGTCCACGCTCAACGAGCTGCGGGTCCGTGAACAGGTCGAGCGTGTCGAGTACCGCGCTGCACGGCACCCCGGCGCCAGCAAGCTCGTGCATCGCCTCGTACTTCGTCCGTTCCCGCGTCCACGCCGAGATCTCGACGTGCAGCGCGTCACCATTCGTCCGGCGGGCGCTTCCGGTCCCGAACCGGGGGTCTGTGGTTAGCTCTGGCCGACCGATCGTTGTACAGAGCCCGTCCCACATCCGCTCGGTCACCACCATCACAAAGATGTAGTCGTTCGGCCCACCCGGGGCACACGGGTAGACATCCGTCGGCGGCCCGCGCCTGCTCCCCACGCGGACGGCGGGCGCGCGGCCCCACTGCTGCAGCCCCTGCGTCCGCATGAACATCGTGACCGCTTCCTGCATCGAGATCTCGATGACCTGACCCCGTCCCGTCCGTTGCCGCTGGATGTACGCGGCGAGGATCGCCAGCGCCATCTGGATCCCCGTCCCCGAATCGCCGACCGTCGTGCCCGGCATGGTGGGCGGTCCGTCCGGGTCGCCGGTCACGGAAAACGCGCCCGCGGCCGCCTGTGCGACCCAGTCGTAGCACTTGTAGCCGCTGTACGGCCCGCTCAGCCCGAACCCCTTTATCCGCCCGTAGATGATCCCAGGGTTCACCGCCGACATCACGTCGTAGCCGATATCCAGCCGCTCGATCACGCCCGGCCCGTAGTTCTCCACGAACACGTCGAAGTGCGGCGCAAGTTTCAGCAGCAAGTCGCGGCCCTCCGGCGCCTCCAGGTCCAGCACGACACTCCGCTTGTTGCTGTTGTAATTCAGGAAGTACTGCGCCACCCGCCCCGGCTGGAATCCGCGCCCCGGGTCGCCTCGTCCCGGCGGCTCGATCTTCACCACATCGGCGCCGAGCCAGGCGAGTATCTGCGTACACGAGGTGCCAGCTTCGTACTGGGTCATGTCCAGGATCCGGATCCCATCGAGCGCGGCCATCTGCGCGACTCCCGTGGGCGGCAGCCCGCCGGCATCATAGGGTCGCCAGCGGGCCGCTGCGCCCGGACGCGTCCAACTCTTGATGCTTGAGCGACGCCTACGAGGGCCGAACCTCGTTCACCAGCTCTTCGCCGCTGGCCCAGCGACGCAGGTTCTCAAGGAAGTACCCGGCCACCCGCCGTTCGTTCCCCGCGGACGCGCCGGAGTCATGCGGCGAGATGATGACGTCCGGCTCGTCCCAGAACGCCGAGTCCGGTGGGAGTGGCTCCGTATCGAACACATCGAGGTACGCCCCCCCGACCTGCCCGGAGCGCAACGCCTCCAGCAGCGCCGCCTCCACGACGATCTCTCCCCGGGCGATGTTCACCACCCGCGCACCCCGGGGCAGCAGGCCGAGCCTGCGCTCATCGAACAGCCCGCGCGTCTCCTCGGTTAGCGGCGAGGCAACAACCAGCCAGTCGACCGTCGGCAGCACTTCGTCGAGTTCTCGTGGATGCCGCATCTCGTCGACCGGGTCCCCGGGCTCACCCCCGCTGCGCCGCATCCCGATGACGCGCAGCCCCAGTGCCTGTCCCAGCCGGGCGATCTCCCGCCCGATCGGGCCGAAGCCGTACACCAGCATCGCCTGGTCTTCGAGGTCGACCGGTAGCGTCTCGCGCGTCGTCCGCGCCCAGGTGTGTTCTCGCTGCTGCGCGACAAACAACGGGAACCCGCGCGCCAGCATCAGAAGCCCCGTAATCGCCGACTTCGAAATCGGAGACGCCGTCGACCCCGAGGATGTTGTAATTCGCACCCCGCGGGCGAGCATGCGCCCGAAGACCGGGTTGTCGACCCCCGCGTTGAACACATGCAACCACTGCAGCTTCTCGGCGCCCTGTGCCGCCGCGAAGAACGACCGTGAGTATTCCGGGAACAGCTCCCCCGTGAAGAACGCGATGTCGATTCGCGCGATCTCCTTCGGGCTGAGCCGTGCCGTCGGGTCTGCAGGCAACGTCACGAACTCCAGTTCGACGCCAAGCTTGCCCGCGGCCACGGCGAGTTCAGCCTCGTGGCGGTCGAGCCAGTGCTGCGAAATCAGGAGTCCGGTCATGCGCGTCACCCCCAGCGTGGATTCGGTCATTCTCCCCGCCAACCGTGCCCCCGTCATGCGCCGGACATCTCCGCGGGCTATCCTCGGGTATCCCATCCTCGAGGCGGCTACCTTGCGGCACGTCATCTACGGCGCCGGTGCAGTCGGCGGCACCATCGGGGCCTGCCTCTTCGAGAGCGGCCATGACGTCGTCCTGATTGCGCGTGGCCGCCACCTCGAAACCATCCAGTCCGATGGCCTGACCTTCGAAACCCCTACCGGCATCCGCCGCCTCCGTATCCCTGCCGTCCCCGGGCCTGAGGACATCGACTGGCGCGGCGACGAGGCGGTCTATCTCTCGATGAAGACGCAAGACACCCAGACCGCGATCGAACGGCTCCGCGCCGCCGCCGGGACGGCGGTCCCAGTGATCTGCGCCCAGAACGGCGTCGAGAACGAGCGCATCGCGCTTCGCCGCTTCGCCAATGTGTACGCGATGCTCGTCGTCCTCCCGGCAACACACCTTGAAGCCGGCGCCGTCCGCGCCGACTCCTCGCCAGTCACCGGCCTGCTCGACACGGGCCGCTATCCCTCCGGCGTCGACGCCACCGCCGAAGCGATTACTACCGCCCTCTCCAACTCAACCTTCGTCGCACGCCCGGACCCGACCGTCATGCGCTGGAAGTACGCCAAGCTCCTCACGAACCTCGGAAACGCCCTCCAGGCGGTCTGCGGGCCCGACGCCCCCGCAGCCGACATCCGTCGCATCCTCATCGCCGAAGCCATCGCGTGCTACCGGGCCGCCGGCATCGAGTGGATCCCGCGGGACGAGTACGAAAGCCGGCGCTCGCCCCTCATCACCCTCCCCGAATCCGCCACCAACCGGCGCGAGGGCGGCTCGACCTGGCAGAGCCTCGTGCGCGGAACCGGCAGCGTCGAATCCGACTACCTGAACGGCGAGATCTCCCTGCTCGGTCGCGTGCATGGCATCCCGACCCCCGCCAACTCGCTCCTCCAGCAACTTGCCGCCAGGGCCGCGTCTTCAGGACTTCCCCCCGGCAACGTCACCGTCGACGAAGTCCGCCGGACGCTCGGCCTGCCGGTCAGCTAAGCTCGGGCGCACAGGAGTTTCGCCATGCCCGTCACTGGATTCGACCACGCCGCCATCCCGACCGACCAGCCGGAGGAGATGCTCGCCTTCTACCGGAAGATCGGCTTCACCATCGTCGGCGAGGAGGAGTGGCGCTCGGGCAAGATGCCGATCTTCATCGTCCAGTTCGGGGACAACAAGATTAACGTCCATGCCCCTGAACTCTGGAAGCGCCCCGACTTCACTCTTCGCGGCCCGACCGCCCTCCCCGGGTGCGGCGACTTCTGTTTCGTCTGGGCTGGCGGCGTCGACCTCCTCGTCAGGACGCTCCAAGAAGCGGGTGCCCCGATCGAAGTCGGCCCGGTACCCCGCGAAGGCGGCCGCGGCGGCGGACGCCAGGTCGGCACAAGCCACTACACCCGCGACCCGGACAACAACCTGCTTGAGTTCATCGTCTACGACGATTGACGCTTACCGGAACGAAGGCGCGACCTCGTTGATGAACGTGTCCATCACCTCCTGGCGGCGTGGCGTGTTCCCCAGGTTGAAGTCGGGCACGATGAACTCGTCGACCCCCGCCTCGACGTACTGCGCCATCACGTCGCGCACTTCGCTCACGCTGCCCGCAATCACGGGGCGACCCGTCGCCTTCAGCTTCGCGATCTCCTCCGCGTCCGTGGTTATGTCGATTGTCGCGTTCGCCGACCGCTTCAGAGATTTCGGGTCGCGGCCGATCTCCTCGCACCGCTGATCAAGCACGGCCATCTTCCGCGCGAGGTGGGCCGGTAGCCCCCACGTGTTCCATTCCTGCGCATACTTCGCCGTGATCCGCATCGTCTTCTCCTCGCCGCCGCCACCGATGAGGATCGGGACCGGGCGCTGCACGGGCTTGGGCGCGAGGGGTGCCTCCGCGAGCTGGTAGTACTTCCCTGCGAACGTCGTGCGCTCTTCGTTCAGGAGGCCCGTGATCACCTCGCATGCCTCCGCCAGCCGCGCCAGCCGCCCGCCAATCGTCGAGAACTCGATCCCGTAGGCCGTGTGTTCGTTCTCCTGCCACCCCGAGCCAAGCCCCAGCACCAGCCGCCCCTCACTCAGGATGTCGACGCCCGCCGCGGCCTT
This sequence comes from Tepidiformaceae bacterium, assembly GCA_051306275.1. GTDB lineage: Bacteria > Chloroflexota > Dehalococcoidia > Tepidiformales > Tepidiformaceae > JBPPMX01. The sequence continues at coordinate 5,069 of JBPPMX010000084.1, read as the reverse complement.
CGCCGTCACTGCCGGGTGCCGGTACGTATTCCCGAGCACGAGCGTCCCGATGCGCACGCGCGGGACGGAGACGGCCAGCGCTGCCATCGCCGTGAACACCTCGTTCGTCGGCCCGCTGTTGTCGGGCAGGTTCGGCATGAAGTGGTCCGCGTACCAGATCCCGTCCCAACCCGTCCGCTCCGCGTGCTGGCAGATCGCGATCGTGTCCTTCAGGGGCGATGACGCGCCCGGCCAGAAGCTAAACAGCATTGACAACCCTCCTGCATCCGCGAACCATCCTAGCAACAGCGCGTTTCAACCACGCGACCGCGAATCGGGGACGATGCATTGGTCCGGGCCAACCGGGAGCACGGTTCGATCGGGATACTCCTTAGCGTCGTGGTCGTTGCGTTGTGGTCGGCGTGCGATGCTGACGTCGATGTGCAGGGCGCAGAATGGCTGGCACGTTCCCCGCGGGAGGACGTCGAGACCTTTCCACAAGCTTCAATCCAGGGCCCCCTGCTCAGAGAGGGGCACTGCCTCTATGTCGGCGGTGGGCCGCAGCGTCGCTTCCTTGCGTTTCCGACGCCGTCGACGTACGCATGGTTTGACGAGGCAAGCGAAACCCTTCATGTCGGCGGCTCGCAAGCAAGTGTCGGAGAGATGGTGCAGATCGGCGGCGGTGGTAGTGGAGCACGCTTCGGCGACGACTGGGCGGTACCACCGGATCCGTCGTGCGACCTCGGAAGCGTCTGGAACGTTGGGGCGATGGGGCCGCCGCTTGGCGCCCCGCTGCCGGACTAGGCCGCACTCGCCACACGACACCCCGCCCTGCGCTACGCTGGCACCATCGTGACCGACGACCCGCTCGCCGCCCACCTGACCAGCATCCTCGGCGCTGAGCACGTCCTCACCGACCCCGACCTCCTCGCCACCTACGAAACCGACTGGACGCGCCGATACCACGGCACTGCCCGCGTCGTCGCACGCCCTGCCGACACGTCACAGGTCGCATCTACCCTCGCCGCACTCCACGCCGAGAATGTCGCCGTCGTCCCACAGGGTGGGAACACGGGACTCGTGGGCGGCTCCGTCCCCCGCGGCGGCGAAGCTGTCCTCAGCCTGCGCCGCCTGACCACGATCACCGCATTCGACCCCATTGCCCAGGAAGTAACGGTCGATGCGGGGGTCACCCTTCGCGCACTCCAGGATTTCGCTGGCTCCCACAATCTCCGCTTCGGAGTCGACATCGCCTCCCGCGACAGCGCGACCATCGGGGGGATGGTCGCCACCAACGCCGGGGGGATTCGCGTCATGCGCTTTGGCCCCATGCGCTCCCAGCTCGTCGGCATCGAAGCCGTCCTCGCCGACGGCACCGTCATCACCCGCCTGCCCGGTCTCGCGAAGGACAACACCGGCTACGACCTGCCCGGCCTCTTCGCCGGCAGCGAAGGTACGCTCGGCGTCATCACGCGCGTTCGCCTTCGTCTCCATGCCGAAGCCGGCGCACGCGCCACCGCGCTTCTCGCCGTCCCCGATGCCGAAGCCGCTCTCGCCATCGTCGCCCACATCCGCACGCGCCTCGCATCGCTCGAAGCCGCCGAGATCTTCTACGCGCGGGGAATCGACCTGGTGTGCCAGCACGCCGGGCTCCCGTTACCCTTCGCCGGGCGCTATCCCGCCTACCTTCTGCTCGAATGTGCCGCCGCCACCGACCCGATCGAAGCCCTCGGGACCGCCCTCGACGGCGCGGAGGCCATCCTCGCAAGCGCTGTAGCCCGTGACCGCGCCGACCGGGACCGTCTCTGGGCCTACCGCGAACGTCACACCGAAGCGATCAACGCCGAGGGCGTCCCCCACAAGCTCGATGTCGCGCTCCCGCTCGTGAACCTCACTGCCTTCGCCGAGGCTGCTCCCCCCGTGGTCGAGCAGGCCGCTCCCGGCGCCCGCGTGTTTCTCTTCGGCCATGTCGCCGACGGCAACCTGCACGTCAACGTCCTCGGCCTCGAACCAGACGACGACCGCGCGACCGACGCCATCCTGCGCCTCGCCGCGAGCCTTGGCGGAAGCATCAGCGCCGAACACGGCATCGGCATCGCGAAAACGCGTTGGCTCGCACTCACCCGTACCCCCGAAGACATCCGCACAATGCGCGCGATTAAATCGGCGCTGGACCCTGGGGGGATCCTCAACCCCGGCGTCATCTTCGAGCGATAGCGCCTGCGTCATGCGCCCGAAACGCCACGGGCGCGAAATCGCAACGCCCCGGTTAGTGACCTAACCCTTTCGTACGCGTCATACTGGGGCGCATGGCAATCAAGAGGCTGGCACGGTGAGCGAATCCCCTTTGGCGAGCGCCGCACCCCCGCAGTCAGGAGAACGCTTTGGGGGCACCTTCACCTCTCTGAAGGAGCGCGACTATGCCTGGTTCTTCGCAGGCAACATCGCCTTCTTCATGGGTATGCAGATGCAGTTCGTGCTGCGCGGCTACCTCGCCTACGACCTCACCGACTCCGCAGCTTCCCTCGGGATCATCGCCCTCAGCATCGCCCTCCCGATGCTCTTCGTCGCGCCGGTCGGTGGCGTGGTCGCCGACCGCGTGAACAAGCGCACCCTTCTGATCGTCACCCAATCAATCGCGGGCATTGCGAGCCTGATCACGGCCGCGCTGATCATCTCTGGAGTCATCGAGTTCTGGCACCTCATAGTGACATCCCTCGTCACCGGCTTCGTCTTCTCCTTCAACATGCCCGCGCGTCAGTCGCTCGTCCCGAGCCTCGTGCCGAAACACAAGCTCGCGAACGCCGTATCCCTCCAGATGGGCGGAATGAACCTCACTCGCATCGTCGCGCCCTCGCTCGGTGGCCTGCTCATCGGGCCGATCGGCGCCGGCTGGGTCTACGTCATCACCTGCGCGATGTTCGGCCTCGCGATAGCGTCCGAGTTCAAGATGCCGAAGCACGGCATGACGGCCGTGACCGAGAAAAAGTCCTTCAAGGCCGACTTCCTCGGCGGGTTTCAGTACATCCTCTCGCACCGCACCATCGGCATGCTCGTCCTCGCTGCCCTCCTGATGCCGCTCTTTGCGTTCCCCGTGAACCAGATCCTCCCCGTCTTCGCCGACGATGTCTTCGACACCGGCTCCGCCGGGCTCGGCCTCATGCTCTCGATGACGGGCCTCGGCGGACTCATTGGCGCCGTCGCGTCCGCGAACATGGAGCGCCGCACGCAGAAGGGCCTCATCATGCTCGTCGGCGGGCTCATCCTCGGCATCGCGACGCTCGGATTCGCCCTCTCGCCCACGTTCCTCCTCGCGCTCCCCTGCCTCGCGATCAGCGGTGTCGGCCAGATGCTCTTCCAGGCGACCAACAACTCCAGCATCCAGGCGCTGGTCCCCGCCGAAGTACGTGGGCGGGTTATGTCGGTACTCATGATGTCCTTCGGACTCATGCCGCTCGGCGTCCTCCCCGTTACCGCAGCAGCGGATGTCTGGGGCGCCGACGTTGCCGTTACCGGGCTCGGTGTCGTCATGCTCCTGACCCTCTTCGCCTTCTTCGCTCTGAGCCGCGAAGTCCGCACCCTCAGGGTCGAACAGGCCGCCCACGCGGACCTCTCACCCATCCAGGCAGCCGCGCTCGTCGCCCAGGGGAAGCTTTCACAGGCACAGGCCGATAGCATCCTGGCCGGCGGTTCCCGGCTCGACGAGGGCCTCGCGCGGGACATGCGCCGCGCTGGCGGGACTGCCAACCGCTAACCTGTCTCCAACCGGAGGACAGGATGAACCACGCAGGACTCGGCACAGGTGAAACCTGGCGCGAAGCACTCTCAATCGCGGAGATCGGCGCCGCACCCGCTGCGGACCTCGCCTTCGTCTTCGCTAGCTACCACTACCGGAACGACTATCCATCGCTCCTCACCGCCATCCGCGAAGAATTGTCGCCGCGTGTCCTCGTCGGCTGCTCTGGCCAGGGCGTCATCTCCACCGGTCGCGAGGCCGAGGACACCCCGGCGCTCTCGATCATGACCCTGAACCTCCCGGGGGCCGAACTCACCGCGCTCCATCTCAGCCAGCGCGAAGTCCAGTTCCTCCACGACGAATCCGAGTGGTACGCCCTCGGTGGGCCCGGCGCCCCTGCGAACGCCTGGGTCATCCTCGCGGACCCCTTCACCATCGATCCCGAAGCGCTGATCTCAGGCCTGACGGGCTCCACGCCCGGCGGCACGGTCCTCGGCGGCATGGCTTCGAGTCTCCCCGGCGGACAGCGCACCCACCTCTTCCTCGACCAGGATGTCCACGAAAGCGGAGCGGTCATCCTTCGCGTCGCGGGTGGATGGACCGTGAAGCCAGTTGTCTCCCAGGGCGCAGAGCCCATCGGGGAAACGTGGACCATCACCGACGTCGACTACAACGTCATCCGCGCCATCGGCGGACGACGGGCGCTCGATGTCCTCGTCGACACCATGCGCTCCCTCCCTGCCAGCGAACAGCAACGCGCCAGCCAGTCACTCCTGGTCGGGCTCGCGATGGACGAGTACCGCGACACCTACGGCCGCGGCGACTTCCTCATCCGAAACCTCGTCGGCGTCCACCAGGACGCGGGAGCGCTCGTTGTCGGCGCGCTCCCGCGCGAGGGGCAGACACTCCAGTTCCAGCTCCGCGATGCAACGGCCGCCGACGAAGAACTGCGCATGATGCTTGGCGACGCCGCCGGCGAACTCGATAGCGTCCCTGTCGCCGGCGCGCTGCTCTGCTCCTGCAACGGGCGCGGTGCGGGTCTCTTCGGCCTCCCGCACCACGACGCCGCGGCGATCGCGGCCCAGTTCGGAAAGCTCCCGGTCGCCGGTCTCTTCTGCAACGGCGAGATCGGGCCCGTCGGCGATAAGACCTTCGTCCACGGCTTCACCGCGAGCATCGGCCTCTTCGTCCCCGCGGGCATGCGTCCCGAGGGTTAGCCGGCGGGCTGCTGGTACGGTCTCGGCATCCGCGCGGATATAGCGAACAGCACGAACGCCGCGGCGAACGTCCCCATGAACATCACCAGCGCCCAGTCGTATGATCCGGTCGCGTCGTAGATCGCCCCCGCCACCGT
>JBPPMX010000083.1:0-3230 GCA_051306275.1 Tepidiformaceae bacterium | reverse complement strand
CTGTCCACGTGAGCCGCGACTATGGCGTATTCGGACGGGCGCGAGACAGGCGAGTGGCGGAGGCAGTCGGGCGGGGCGGAGCGAGGTTCGTCGAGCATCCAGGGGTTCTGGTGCACGAGCCGGAAGAGGTGGTGAAAGACGACGGGACACCGTTCGCGGTGTTCACGCCGTTCCGGCGGCGCTGGGACGGCGTCCCGGTGCGGGCCGCGCTCCCGGCGCCGGCGAAGGTGCGAATTCCCTCGGAGCTTGCTGTGGGGGAGATGCCAGATCCGGGAGCGCGGGCACCGGGAATCGAGGCGGGTGAGGGGAAGGCGCGCCAGCGATTGGCGGAATGGGTGGAGTCAGACGGGGTGCGCGGCTACCGCGAACGGCGCGACTTCGTCGGCGAAGAGGGCACGTCGCGGCTAAGCGCTGCGCTGCGCTGGGGGCTGGTCTCTCCGGTGGAGGTGCTGGAGCTGGCTGCAGGAGACGGCGAGGGGGCTGCGACGTTCCGGTCGGAGGTCTGCTGGCGGGATTTCTACGCGCACACTCTCTGGTGGCACCCCCGGGTGCTGCAGGAGCCCTACCAGCGCCAGCACCCAGGAATCGCCTGGCGCCAAGACGCGGAAGGATTGGCGGCGTGGAAGGCCGGGCGGACCGGGTATCCGATCGTCGACGCAGGGATGCGAGAGCTCGTCGCGACCGGCTGGATGCACAACCGGGCGCGGATGATCGTTGCGTCGTTCCTTTCGAAGGACCTCCTGGTGGATTGGCGCGAAGGCGAGGCGTTCTTCATGGAGCACCTGGTAGATGGCGACCCGGCAAGCAACGGCGGGGGCTGGCAGTGGGCAGCCTCGGTGGGGACGGACGCGCAGCCGTACTTCCGCGTGTTCAACCCGGTGTTGCAGGGGAAGAAGTTCGACCCGGATGGGACGTATGTACGGCGCTGGATCCCCGAGCTTCGCGGGGTGCCGGAGCGCTATCTGCACGAGCCATGGGCGATGCCGTCGATGCTCCAGCGCGAAGTGGGGTGCGTGATCGGTGCCGACTACCCGGCACCGGTCGTCGACCACCAGGCAGCGCGGACGCGGGCGATCGCGGCGTTCAGGGCATGACGCTACTGCGGAGCGCGTAGGACGCGGAGACTTCCGCGAACCATTCGGGAAAGGGGCGGACGACATCGTCGACGTAGTCCTGCGATACACGGGCGTTGGCTCGGGCGTGGGCGGCGAGGAGGAGCATGGCGGTCGCGATCTTGGCAATGACGATCTCGCGGGCGAGGTCTCCCGGGCTCCTTTTGAGTTCCTGTCCTCCTGCGGCGGCCGATGCGGAGTAGGCGAGAGCAGCCCGGAGGTGTACGGCGAGATCCAACGGGAAAGCTGCGAGCACGCTCATCGACGCGTCACGACTACCATCTCCGGAATGTAACAGCGCCGACATTGCGTCGCGCACCGATTCTTCCCGGAAACACAGGTGGATTGCTCTACACTGGACTGCATGAGTGACCCGACCGCTGCCTCGCTTTCGTTCTTCAACGACCGCTACCGGATCGACCCTGCCGTGATGTCGTCGCTGCTTTCGGTGGCGATGTCGCGGGGAGGTGACTTCGCGGAGCTCTTCTTCGAGCACCGGACGAACAGCGCGATTTCGTGGGAAGACCAGCAGGTGAAGTCGGCGAGCCGGACAGTGGCGCAGGGTGTCGGGATCCGGGTGGTGCGGGGCGACGCGATTGGGTACGCGTATACGGAGTCGCTGGACGTGGAGTCGATGCGGCGGGCGGCGGAGACGGCGGCACGGATCGGCGACGGGCCTGGTGGGCTACCGCCAGTCGATGCGACGCCGGAGTTCCGCGGGATCACGTACTACGACGTCTCGGCGCCGCTCACGGATGTGGCTGCGAAGGAGAAGGTCGCGCTGCTCGAGCGTGCGGACATCGCCGGGCGGGGGTACGACGCGACGATCGCGCGGCTCGACGCGAGCATCGGGGACGAGCTGAAGTACGTGCTGATCGCGCGGAGCGACGGCAAGGTGCTGGGGGATGTGCAGCCGCTCATCCGGTTCAACGTGAGCGCGCTCTCGGACCGCGAGGGGAGCCGGCATGTCGCGCGGACGGGCGGGGGCGGACGGTTCGGGATCGAGTACTTCGCGCAGGTGACGCCGGAGTCGCTGGCGCGGGACGCTGCACGGCAGGCGGTGCTCCAGCAGGACGCGATCGAGGCGCCCGCGGGGACGCTGCCGGTCGTGCTCGCAGCGGGGGACAGCGGGATCCTGCTGCACGAGGCGGTGGGCCACGGGCTGGAGGCGGACTTCAACCGGAAGGGCACGAGCAACTACTCCGGGAGGATCGGTCAGCCGGTGGCTAGCGAACTCGTGACGGTGGTGGATGACGGGACGATCCCGGGGTCGCGCGGTTCGATCAACGTGGACGACGAGGGGAACGTTCCGCAGCGGAACACGCTGATCGAGGACGGGAAGCTTCGGGCGTACCTGCAGGACGAGATGAGCGCGCGGCACTTCGGCGTGACGCCATCGGGGTCGGGGCGGCGGCAGACGTTCAAGGACTACATCATGCCGAGGATGACGAACACCTTCATGCTCCCGGGCGAAAGCACCCGCGACGAGATCGTTCGGAGCGTCGACCGCGGGATCTTCTGCGTCTCGTTTTCGGGCGGGCAGGTGAACATTTCCAACGGCGACTTCGTGTTCTCGGTTACCGAGGCTTACATGATCGAGGATGGCCAGGTGACGACGCCGATCCGGAACGTGAACCTGATCGGGAACGGGCCGGACGTTCTTTCGAAGGTGACGATGGTCGGCAACGACTACGAGCTTTCGGATGGCCGGTGGACGTGCGGTAAGGACGGGCAGTCGATCCCGGTGGGCGTGGGGATCCCGACGGTGCTTGTGTCGGGGATCACGGTGGGAGGGACGAAGGTTGGGTAGGGCCGAGGCGGTGCGGGATCAAGAAGAGGCCCCCCCTTTCGTGGGGGCCTCTTTGATCTGTGGTGCTTCCGGGCGGTGTAGCCGCGCGGGAGGCCGAGGCCGCGGGTGGCGATGATGTTCCGCTGGATTTCGCTGGTACCGGCGGCAACAGTGGCGCTGACGCTGCTGAGGTAGCCGGTGGCGTAGTCCTCGATCTCGTGCTTCGAGCCGTTGCGTAGCTGGCCGTTGGTGCCGAGCAGCCACATGCCGGTCTGGGCGATCTTCTGGCTCAACTCGGAGCCGAAGAGCTTCGAGCAGCTGGCTTCGTG
>JBPPMX010000082.1:0-2422 GCA_051306275.1 Tepidiformaceae bacterium | reverse complement strand
ACGAGGACGTTGGCTTCGGGGTAGTACATGGCGGCGTTGCCGGGGCGGATATCGACGATGGCGACGGACGCGTCCATCTCGCCGGCGGAGGAGGTGAGGGTAACGCGCTGGCCGTCAACGAGCGCGCGCTCGTTGGCGTCGCGCTTGGAGATCATGACGACGTCTCGGGTCTTGTTGCCGCGGTAGAGGTCCTCTTCGTCGTAGACGACCGTATTGAACTGGCCTTCGCTTCGGAGGGTCATCAGGCGGAGCTGGCCGGGATCGACGGCGAAGGTCGGGAGACCCGTGGGGCGGAAGGCGGCGCGGCGGGAGGTCGTCTTGAAGGTGGGCTCGGCGAAGGTACGGCCTTCGATGACGAACTCCTGCTTCGTTTCGCCGATGGCGGCGAGGGCTTCGTAGCCGGGGACAACGCGGGCGATGGACTGGCGGAGCGACTCGTGGGAGCGGAGTTCGGCCCAGTCGAAGCGGCCCCTGGGGAGGATGCGCTCGGCGATGGCGGCGATGATCTCGACTTCGGAGCGGGCCTGGCCGCGGGCGGGGGCTTCGCCGCCCTCGGAGAGGCGGACGTAGTTGAACATCGACTCCTGCGTGGTCGCCTGGGCTTCTTCGTCGCGGGCGAGGGCGGGGAGGATGAGGCTGAGCTGGCCGCGCCCGTGGATGTGGCCCTCGTTGAGCTTGGTACTGACGGTGACGCTGAAGGGGATGTTGCGGAGGGCGGCGGCCGCCCATTCGCGGTCGGGGTTGCTGGCGAAGAGGTTGCCGCCGAGAAGGAGGGAGGCTCTCACGTTGCCTGCGGCCGCCGCCTCCATTGAGGCGTAGGTGTGCTGCGGTTCGGACGCGTCTGATGGGGCGGTGATCCCGTAGACCTCTTCGAGCTGGCGGGCGAAGGCTGTCTTCATGACCGGGGAGACGCCCATGGAGCCGACGCCCTGGACGTTCGAGTGGCCGCGGATGGGCATGAGTCCGGAGCCGGGGCGGCCGAGCCAGCCCCGGGCGAGGGCAATGTTCGCGAGCGATTCGATGTTCTCGACGCCGTTGGTGTGGTGGGTGAGACCCATCGCCCAGAGGAAGATGCCGTGCTTTGCACGGGCGAGGGCGGCAACGGCGGCGTCGATTTCGCGGCGAGGGACGCCGGAGAGGCTGGTGATGTCGTCCCAGGAGGCCTGTTCGGCGCGGGCGCGGGCGTCGTCCCAGCCTTCGGTGTAGCCGTCGATGAAGGCGGTATCGGTGGCGCCGGTTTCGACCAGTCCCTTGAGGATGCCGAGGAAGAGGGCGGCATCGGCGCCGATGTGGGGCTGGATGTAGAGGCTGGCGATATCGGAGCCGAAGAGCATGGAGCGCCAGTCAGAGGGGACACGGAAGCGGACGAGGCCGAGCTCCTTTAGGGGGTTCACGACGATGACCTGGCCGCCGCGCCGCCGGAGGTTCACGAGCTGGGAGATGAGGCGCGGGTGGTTGCTGGCGGGGTTCGCGCCGGCGACGAGGACGAGGTCGGCCTGTGCGATATCTTCGAGCGAGATGGAGCCGGTGCCAGAGCCGTAGATGCCTTCGAGGGCGACGCTGGAAGCGGAGTGACAGTAGAAGGAACAGTTGTGGATGTTGGCGGTGCCGTAGGCGCGGGCGACGAGCTGGAGGAGGAAGGCGGCTTCGTTGCTGGAGCGGCCGGAGGAGTAGAAGAAGACCTCGGAGGGGTCGGCGGCGGTGAAGTGGGAGGCGATGTGGTTGTTGGCTTCGTCCCACGATATGCGGCGGAAGTGGGTATCGCCGGGGGCGGCGCCGAGCGGGAAGGCGAGGCGTCCGAGGCGCTCGAGGTCGCGGGAGGAGTAGCGTTCGAGTTCGGCGATCGGGGTTTCGCGGAAGAAGCGCTCGGGGATAGGGCGGGCCATGTCGCCGGCCTGTGCCTGGACGGACTTCTTACAGACCTCGGGGAAGTGGCCGGCTTCGTTGACCATGCCGCCGTGCTGTCCGCCCATGCCGAGGGCGCAGGTCTTGCAGGTGTTCTTCGAGCGGAGGCGCTTATAGAGGCGAAGGGGGCCGCCGGCTTCGCGGCTTTTCTTCGCGACGTACCACATTGCGGGGAGCCCGCCGCCGGCGCGGACCGAGGGCTTTGCCATGCGGGGTAGGTTACAGGTGAGAGGTTAGCGGTGACAGGGGACGGAGAGGTCAGAAGTCAGCGATCAGATGTCTAGAGTTCGGGCCTCGGGGTGGAGGTGGGGGAGGAGCCAGGCTTCCAGGTCGCGGCGGAAGCGGCGGGCCAGCTGGGTGCCGGGCATCTGGGTATCGAGGCCGTGGGGTGCGCCGGCGTAGATGCGAAAGTCGGTGGGGACGCCGGCGTCGATGAGGCGGCGGGCGTATTCGATGTCTTCGTCGAGGAAGATATCGAGGGAGCCGACGGGGATGAAGGTGGGTGGGAGGCCGGAGA
>JBPPMX010000081.1:0-2062 GCA_051306275.1 Tepidiformaceae bacterium | reverse complement strand
GCTCCGGCGAGGTGTTCGATCATGCGCTGGGCCTGCCAGAGGTGTTCGAGGTCGTGCTTGTAGAGTTCGCGGACGAGTTCGAGGACGGTGACGCGGCCGCGGTAGGGGTGGATTCCGCCGCGGTCCCACTGGCGGTCGTCGAGGTCCCAGAGGGTGTAGGCGGTGCGCTGGCGGAGGTAGTGGAACTCGTCGAGGGCTTCTTCCTCGTCGGTGCGACGGTAGTCTTCGGCGAAGGGGATGTCGTCGAGGTCGACGTGGCGGATTTCGGGGTCGCGGCTGCGGAGGATGGTGTCGATCTGGACGCCGACGCCGCGTTCGACTTCGCGCATGTGGTAGGCGATGGCCATAAGGCACCACTGGTCGTCGAAGCCTTCGCCGGGGCGGAGGAGGTCGCGGGTGCGGACGCCCATGAAGTTGCGGCGGAGTTCACCGGAGGCTTCGCCGAGGGCCTTGAGGAGGAACGCGGGGCTGTTGCCGGCCTGCTGCACGTACCGCATGAGGATCATTGTAGGACGGGAGGGGGGTCTTTAGTCGTTGGTTGTGGGTCGTTCGATGGGTTCGTCCGGCGGATCGCCGGCGAAGAGGGCGCCTGAGCGGAGGCGATTCAGGAAGGTGCGGACCTGGGAGGGGCGCCGGAGGACGATGACGGGGCGGTCGGTCGCCTGAAAGCCCTTGAGTTCGGCGACGAGGGCTGGGCGGCGCTTTGGCCAGTCCCAGATGAAGCGGTAAAAGTCGAGGTCGACCTTCTCGGGGCAGCCCGGGGCCATGTCGGGGCGGGTGCGGCCGGCGTAGCGGAGGCGGCGGCGGGTGACGCGCCAGATGCTGACAAGGCGCGGGACTTCGACGAAAACGATGAGGCCGGCGCGGGCGAGGCGCGTGGGGAACGTCCGGGAGTAGTTGCCGTCTATGACCCAGGCATCCTGCGCGGCGGCGGCGTTGGCGTCGGCTTCGAACTCGTCGAAGGGGGCTTCGACCCAACCGGGGCGCCAGTAGAGGGCGTCGAGGTGGACGACCGGGAGTCCGAGGGCTTCGCCGATGTCGCGGGCGAGGGTGGACTTCCCGGAGCCCGAGGGGCCGACGACCATGATGCGGCGGGGCGTAACCACGAGGTGTACGCTAGCAGCGGCCGGCGGTTTCGGGAACGGGATTGTCCGCCGGAGGGACCCGGAAACCATGACTATGCCTGACAGCGGGTACGCGGCCCGCCTTGAGATTGACTACCAGGAGCCGCTGGACCGCCTTTCGACGGCGTTCCGGATCTTCTGGGCGATACCGATCCTTATCGTGCTTGGCGCGCTCGGCGGGAGCGGTGGGTCGTTCGACACAGACGATGGGACGACGATGGCGGCGGGAGCCGCGGGTGTGGTAGTCATCCCGTTGGTCCTGATGATTGTCTTCCGCCAGAAGTACCCGCGCTGGTGGTTCGACTGGAACTTGGCGCTCACGCGGTTCTCGACGCGGGTAGTCTCGTACCTCGCGCTGATGACGGACAAGTACCCATCGACGGACGAGGAGCAGAATGTCCGGCTGGACCTGGACTACCCGGACGCGGCGACGGACCTGAACCGCTGGATGCCGCTGGTGAAGTGGCTGCTGGCGATCCCGCACTTCATTGTGCTGTTCTTCCTGGCGATTGCGGCGTTCGTGGTCGTGATCATCGCGTGGTTCGCGATCCTGTTCACGGGGAAGTACCCGGCGGGGCTGTTCGGGTTCGTGCTGGGGGTGATGCGGTGGGGGCTGCGAGTGCAGGCGTACGCGATCCTGCTGATCACGGACAAGTACCCGCCGTTCAGCCTGCAGTAGGCCTGCTCGATTCGTACTCGCCGTTTCGCCGGGCGATCTCTTCGATCGCCCAGGCGGCGTGGCTGCGGACGATGGGAGAGCGGTCGGCGAGGGCGCGGGTGAGGGCCGGGAGGTCGGCGGAATTGCCGGTGTTGCCGAGGGCGACGCAGGCGTTGCGGGCCATGCCGTCGCGCTTCGCGCGAATGATGGCGCGGCCCCGGTAGCGGGCTTCGAAGGCGGCGTCGTCGAGGTCGAGGAGTTCGCTGAGGGCGGGGAAGGC
>JBPPMX010000080.1:0-6365 GCA_051306275.1 Tepidiformaceae bacterium | reverse complement strand
CGCGCCGACCCGCAGGATCTCGCAACGGCTTCGAGAACCGAGCGTTCAGCGGATCCTCCGTCAGATCCTCTAGTCGGGCGAGGATCCTGCGGCGGAGATCAGGTTGGCATCGATCGAGGTACGTTGGCGGGAATCGTCGAGTCCCTCGACGAGTGCGTGAATGCGTTCCCTGGTGGTCATGCGAACAAGTCTACCGCCGTCACACGAGGTGCCAGGTGGTGCCTTCGGGGCTGTCGCGGAGCTCGACGCCGCGGGTGGTGAGGCCATCGCGGACGAGGTCGGCGAGCTGGAACTGCTTCGCGGCGCGGAGTTCGCGGCGAAGTTCGATCAGGAGCTCGATGAACGGCGCGGCTTCCTGCGAACCTGTCTCGGGCGCAGCCAGGGTGAATCCGAGGACGCCCGCGAGTTCGCGGAGGGTTGCCTGGGCATCGGACATGTCGTGGCCGGTGTCGCGGGCGCGGTTGATGTCGCGCGACAGTTCGAAGAGGAGTGCGACGGCGGCCGGGGTGCCGAGGTCGTCGTCCATCGCTTCGACAAAGCGTGCGCGGACGGATTCGCCGGTGGCGGGCTTGCCGGCGGTGCTCGGCGGTGGAGCCGCGGAGGCGGCGTCGCGGAGGCGGTCTGCGCCCGTGCGGGCGGCCTTCAGCGCTTCTTCGGTGAAGGTCAGCGGGCTTCGGTAGTGGCCACTGATGATGAGCATGCGGAGCGCATCGGCGCCCTGGAGGTCGATCGCTTCGCTGAAGCTCACGAGGTTGCCGATGGACTTCGACATCTTCTCGCCGCCGAGCTGGAGGAGGGCGTTGTGCACCCAGATGTTGGCAAAGGGGGTCTTGCCGGTGTAGGCCTCGGACTGGGCGATCTCGTTCTCGTGGTGGGGGAAGATCAGGTCCGCGCCGCCGCCGTGGATATCGATCTGCTCGCCGAGGACGCTGGCGGACATGGCCGAGCATTCGATGTGCCAGCCGGGGCGGCCGTGGCCCCAGGGGCTTTCCCAGCTGGGTTCGCCCGGTTTCGCGGTCTTCCAGAGGGCGAAGTCGAGCGGGTCCTCCTTCAACTCGGAGGGGTCGATCCGCGCGCCCGAAAGCAGGTCATCGATGTTGCGGTGGGAAAGCTTGCCGTAGTCGGTCTTCTTGCGGACGCGGTAGTAAACGTCGCCGCCGGATTCGTAAGCGAAGCCGTTCGCGATAAGCCCTTCGATCGTGCGGATGATGCTGGGCATCTCGTCCGTGGCGTAGGGGTAGTCGGTGGCGGGGAGGACGTTCAGGCGATGGAGGTCGGCCAGGTAGCGGTCCGTGTGGCGGCGGGCGAGGTCCGCGATCGTGATGCCCTCGGCGTTGGCGCGCTCGATCAGCTTGTCGTCGATATCGGTGACGTTCTCGACGTGCCGGACCTTGTAGCCGCTCCATTCCAGATAGCGGCGAAGGACGTCGAACACGACCGCCTTGAGGGCGTGGCCGACGTGGCTTTCGGAGTAGGGCGTGATGCCACAGACGTACATCCTCACGGTCTGCCCATCGAGTGGGACCACATCCTTCTTATCGCCGGTGAGGGTGTCGTGGAGGCGCAGCATCCACCGAGTGTACCGGCCGATTCGCGACGTGCGACAGGTACCTAACAGACAACTATCGGCGACGGGAAGATGTTTGGGTGACGTCATGCTGGGCATGCTGCTCGAAGGAGGGCGTCCGTGGTACCACAAGAGCTGAGAAACGGAGTCATCCCCGCGACGAGTCAGGAGGCAGCGCTGGGGCTCCGCGAGCGCTTGCACTCCGTGTTGGACCACGCTGGCGAAGCGATCGTGATTACGGATGGCGCGGGGGTTGTCGAGCAGTTCAGCCGTGCGGCGGAGCAGATGTTCGGCTACACGCACGACGAAGTCGTGGGGCGCAACGTACGCATGCTCATCTCAGAATCGACGCGGGCGGAGGAGGACGGCTACCTTGGGCGGTTCGATAGCGGGACCGACGCTGGGACGCTCGGCATTGGCGGGGAGGTGATGGGCCAGCGAAAAGAGGGGTCGCTCTTCCGGGTGGACGTGGAGGTGAACGAGTTCTTCGTCGGCGATGTGCCATGGTATACGGGCGTGCTGCGCGATCTGAGCGAGGGCCGGATGATCAAGGAGCAGCTACTGCAGTCGCAGCGGGTGGAGGGGATCGGCCAGCTTGCGGGTGGGATCGCCCACGACTTCAACAACCTGCTGACGGTGATCAACGGCTTCGCCTCGATGGTGCTGGCGGACCTTGGCCCGGATGACCCGCACCGGTCCGATCTGGAGGCGATCCACCTCGCGGGGAGCCGTGCTGCCGAACTGACCGCGCAGCTCCTCGCGTTCGGGCGACGGGCGATCCTCGAGCCACGAATCGTCAACATCAACGAGGTCATCCGCGAAACGGAGCAGATGCTCCAGCGCACCCTGGGAGAGGACATCGTGATTGTGAGCGCCCTCGCGGTGGACCTGCCACCGGTCGAAGTGGACCCGGGCCAGTTCAGCCAGGTGATCATGAACCTCGCGATCAATGCGCGTGATGCGATGCCGCACGGTGGAAAGCTCTCATTCGATACGGAGGCGTTCACCGTGCCACTTTCCGGGTTGATCGATGCGGATGATCTCCCGCCAGGGAGCTACGTGCGGATCTCGGTGACCGATAACGGCGACGGGATGACCATCGCTACCCGGGACCGCATCTTCGAGCCCTTCTACACGACGAAGCCGGTGGGAAAGGGGACGGGACTCGGACTCTCCGTGGTCCACGGGATCGTGAAGCAGAGCGGCGGGTCGATCCACGTCTACACAGAGCCCGGCCGCGGGACGACGTTCACCATCTATCTTCCTGCGATACGAGAGGAGCAGCCGGGCGCGACCGCCTCGCTCGACGACGCTGTGCAAAAGCCGCGCGGCGTCGAGACGATCCTGCTCGCGGAAGATGCGGAGGGTGTGCGCGCGATCATCCGGCTGATCCTTGAGCGGCAGGGCTACCGGGTGCTCCTCGCGGTGAACGGCGTGGCCGCGCTTGAGATCCTGAACAACGAGCCATCCGTGGCGCTGATCATCACGGATGTGGTGATGCCGGAGATGGGCGGCCGCGAGCTGGGCGAAGCTGCCCGGGCACTGCGCCCCGAGATCCCGCTCCTCTACATCAGCGGCTACCCCGACGACGCGAGCATCCGCCAGGGGATCCTCGAAGCGGAGGTGCAGTTCCTGCGCAAGCCGTTCACGCCGGATGGCCTGCTGGGGAAGGTGGCGGCGGCGCTTCGGAAATAGGCTGGTTCGTCAGCTCACCGGAGGAGTCGTCCCTCGCGGGCCCAGATGTTCGGGCCGGGTGGCCCCATGCACGCTCGTATCCGTGTGCGACGATGGTTGGGAGGTGGATGTGATGGACGGAACTTCGGTTACCCGCGCGGTCTCGCGACGGCGCATGTTGTGGGTGGCGGGCGGTGGAGCTTCGGCGCTGGCGCTGGGGGTGGCGGGTTGTAGCGAACAGGACGACGCGGATGAGGATCCGACTGCATCCGCGAGTGCCACGATGGACGGAGCAACCCCGGCCCCCAGCACAACCCCGGTTTCGAGCCGCTGGCCGGAGCCGGAAGAGATCCGCAGTCGCGATGGCGTGCTCGGCGTCACGCTCCGGATGGCGCCGGCGATGGTCCCGTTTGAGGGCGGTACGCGCTGGGCGCTCACCGTGAACGGGACGACGCCGGGTCCGACCCTCCGTGTCCGGCCCGGGGACGTGATGAAGATCCGCCTCGAGAACGAGCTGGGCCATTCGACCAACCTGCACACGCACGGTCTCCACGTATCGCCAGAAGGCAACGCCGACAACCCGTTCATCGAGATCGCGGACGGGGAGGCGTTCGACTACGAGATCCCGATCCCGGAGACCCAGCGGCCGGGCCTGAACTGGTACCACCCACACTTCCACCACCACGTTGCCGAGCAGCTGTACTCCGGCTACTACGGCGCGATCATCGTTGAAGGCGAAGACGACGACGACCTCGGGGAGCGGGTTGAGCGGCTGCTCACCCTGAACGACACGACCATCGGCCAGGCCGAGGATGCCGTGATGATGGTCACCGCGATGATGCAGCGGGAGGGTCGCGAAGGCGACACGCTGCTCGTCAACGGCGCCCGGGAACCCGGCATCGAAGCGCGAGCCGGCACGCTTGAGCACTGGCGCATCGTGAATGCGAGCGCTTCGAGGTTCTACAGGCTGGCGCTCGAAGGGCACGAATTCGCACAGATCGGGAGCGATGCGGGGCGCCTTGCCGCACCGGTGATGCGCGACGAGATCGTGATGGTTCCGGGCGAACGCGTGGAGGTGCTGGTGCGGCCTTCGAAGACAGGGACGTTCGCGCTCGAAACGCTGCCGATCAGCCGGGGAACGATGGGGATGGGCATGGGCGGCGGCGGTGGCATCGGGACGACGGCGACTACTCGCCTCGCGACCTTCGAGGTCACGGATGGCCCCGGTGGCGAGGCGAAGCTCCCGGCCCGGACGGGGACGCTTGAGTCGCTGCGGGACCGATCGCCCGTCAAGACGCGCCAGCTGACGTTCGAGATGGCCGGGATGTCGTTCGTCATCGACGGAAAGGCATTCGACGGCGAACGGATCGACCAGGCGGTGAACTTCGGGACCGTCGAAGACTGGGTGATCACGAACACGTCGCCGATGGACCATCCGTTCCATCTCCACGTCTGGGCGTTCCAGGTGATGGAACAGAGCGCGGGCGAACCGGGCGTCGGCTGGAAGGACGTGGTGAACGTGCCTGCGGGTGGCTGGGTCCGCATCCGCATCCCGTTCACCGGGCTGGCCGGGAAGACGGTCTACCACTGCCACATCCTCGACCACGAAGACCTCGGGATGATGGCGGTAGTCGAAGTCACCTAGGCGAGCGAGGCGCGGTGGAGTGCTAAGCTTCGGGCCATCTTCAGGCGGAGGGTGGCCGAGTGGCTGCGCGAGCGAACTTCACGGACGACGAGTGGGATGCGCTCGCCTATGGGCCGGTCTACATGCTTCTCCACGTTGGCGGGGCAGACGCGACGATCGACGTCGACGAGTGGTCGGCGCTGGTGAAGGCGGTCGGCGAGCAGGCAGACCACCATTCGGAGCTGGTGCGCGAACTGATGGCGGAGGTGGCTTCGGACTGGCGTTCGGGGCCGAAGGAATGGACGAACACATGGAATCCGCTCGACGGCCTGCGAGAGGTCGCGGCGATCCTCGATGCGAAGGCGGGCGACGACGCGACGCCCGTGAAGGAGACCCTGCTCGAACTGGGAGCGGTGGTAGCGGAGGCATCGGGGAGCAAGCTCGCGGCGTTTCTGCAGAACCTGCGTGGGAAGGGTTGGGGCGGCGCGAGCGCGGACGAACGCGAGGCACTCTTCACGGCGGCGGAGGCGCTCGGCAGGCCGCGCTTCGCGGACTAGCGGGCGTCTCTGTGATCGAAGGCGAGGTCGCGCCCGGGTACGAGGCGGTGAGGGAGGCGTTCGAACGCTGTTTCACCGAGCTGGGCGAGACTGGCGCCGGCGCCTGCGTGTACGTCGATGGCCGGGCGGTCGTCGACCTCTGGAGTGGTGCCGCCGATAGCGCGAGCTGGCGGGCGTGGGAGCGCGACACGCTGGTCAACGTCTACTCCGTGTCGAAGCCGTTCGCGGCCACATGCCTGCTGATGCTGATCGACCGGGGACTGGTGGAGCTGGATGCGCCGGTCGCGCGCTACTGGCCGGAGTTCGCGCAGGCGGGCAAGGCCGACGTGCCGGTGCGCTGGCTGCTGACCCACGAAGCCGGGGTGTTGCTCCTGCGGGAGCCGCAGCCGCGCGAGGCGATCTTCGATTGGGAGCGGATGACCGCTCTGCTCGCTGGGGAGGCCCCCTGGTGGGAGCCGGGGATGCGCCACGGCGAGCTGGCCTACTTCTTCGGGCACCTGGTAGGCGAAGTGGTGCGGCGGGTGGATGGCCGGACGCCCGGGCAGTTCCTGCGCGACGAAATCGCCGGGCCGTGGGGGCTGGACTTCGCCTTCGGGCTGGATGACGCGGCGATCGGGCGCTGCGCGACGCTGGAAGGCGCGGACGCGGCCTGGCGCGAGGAACTCGGCGCTGTGCCCGGGTCGCTCTATGCGATGGCACTCGATAACCCGCCTGCAGCGCTCTATGGTGAGGTGGTGAACAGTGAGGCGTGGCGTCGCGCCGAGGTCCCGGCGGTGAACGGCCACGGCACAGCCCGTGGGGTCGCGCGGTTCTACGCGGGGCTTGCCGGTGGCGGCGAACTCGATGGCGTGCGCCTGCTCTCGGCGGGCCTCGTCGAGCAGGCGGTGACGACGCGCGTCGCGGGCGAAGACGTCCTCCTCCAGCACGAGAACGCGTGGGGGCT
>JBPPMX010000079.1:0-13132 GCA_051306275.1 Tepidiformaceae bacterium | reverse complement strand
CTGTGTTGGCTCAACCGTTGCCGGCGGTCTTTCCCCGTCGTCGAGCAAGGAATTCAGGCCGAGTGAGATGGAGAAGACCAGGACCGCAAGGCCCAGGACGATAGATGGGACTACGGCGATACGCTTCATTTGTTGCCTCCGCTTGGCGCCCATGGCGCGCACCTCAAGTACACCCCAGCAGACCTTCCGAACGCGCCAGTCCACGGCGCACTGACATATCAGTTGAATTACTAGCCGCAAAAGGAGCACACCCCAAGGCGTTTCCGGACGGCGATGTGCCTGCGGAGAATGGCCGCCTGGTACCCCCCAGGTCGGCTAGAGCCGGAGTGCCATCCCCATCTGCTGGCTCGCGTCCCGCTGCCAGTGCCGCCGCTCGGTCAACGACGCAACGAACGCGCCGACGAACGCACCGTCGGCGCCATCACCGAGGACCACGCCTGCGCTAACTCCCGTGCCGTCCGGCGGCATCGAGGGCGCGACCTGGTCGATTGCACGCGACACCAGCGCTCGCGCCTCGCCGGTGGCCGCGACCGTCTTGTAGTGGCCGAACGCCTCCCGGATGAACTGCAGCGCCGGGGCGCCCGGGACCATGAGCGCCTGCGTGTTGCTGTTCGGGAGAAAGACCGCGTCAAACAGCGTCGAAGGCGTTGAGGCAAGCGCCTTTTCCGCCTCGATCACGAGCGTGCCGTCGGACTGCACCGACCCGAGCGCCCGCGCGACGATCACCCCCTTCGCGCCTTCCGCATCCAGCGCCTTCAGAACCGCGGTCACGTCCTTCGCGCTAAACCCGTCCTCGAGGAGCACCGCCACCTGCGCGCCGCGAATCGAGGTCTTCGGACGCAGTTCCATGCTTAGTGATGGCGCCACCTCCACACCCGGGTTGCCTGGGGCGGATGCGCCTCGTGCGTCACGCCGCTGAACGCTCTCAACACCCACGGCCCCGGCGACCGCCCGCGCCAGATCGCCGTCGATGTTTGCGAGCAACTCGTTCACCGCGCGTTCGCGGATATCGGGCCGCTGCACCTTGCTGATCTCGAAGCAGAGCGCGGCGGTGATGTGCTGTTGCTCGACGACCGTGAGGCTCCGGTAGAAGAGCGTCGCCTGGCTGAAGAAGTCGCGGAACGTCGGCGACCGCTCCCGGGTCTTCGAGCCCATCACTGGCTCCGGCACATGGACGTACCCTTCGTCCAGCGGCGCAAGCACCGGGCATCCGTTCCCGATCGAGTTCGGCTCGTAGTTCGCCTTCCCAGTGGGGATAGTGTCGCGATGAAGTCCGTCCTGCTGGTGGTTGTGCACCGGCGCGAGCGCCTGGTTGATCGGGATCTCGTGGAAGTTCGGCCCTCCCAGTCGCGTCAGCTGCGTATCGAGATACGAGAACAGCCGCGCCTGCAGCAGCGGATCATTCGTGACGTCGATCCCCGGGACGAGGTTCCCAATATGGAATGCGACCTGCTCGGTCTCGGCGAAGAAGTTGTCGGGATTCCGGTTCAGCACCATGCGCCCGACGATCTCGACCGGGACGAGCTCCTCCGGAATGAGCTTCGTGGCGTCCAGGAGGTCGAACCCGAACGACTCCGCGTCCTCTTCCTCCACGATCTGGAGGCCGAGTTCATATTCCGGGAAGGCGCCGTTCTCAATCGACTCCCAGAGATCACGCCGGTGGAAATCCGGGTCCTGCCCGGCCAGCTTCTGTGCCTCGTCCCAGACGAGCGAATGCAGCCCGGCTACCGGCCGCCAGTGGAACTTCACCAGGCGCGTCTTCCCCTCGGCATTCACGAGCCTGAACGTGTGGACCCCGAACCCGTCCATCGTCCGGTAGCTTCGCGGGATCGCGCGGTCCGACATCACCCACATGACCATGTGCGCGGTCTCCGGCGCGAGCGACACGAAGTCCCAGAACGTGTCATGCGCTGACGATGCCCCGGGCATCTCGGAGTCCGCTTCCGGCTTCACCGCATGTACGATGTCCGGGAACTTGATCCCGTCTTGGATGAAGAACACCGGGATGTTGTTCCCGACGAGGTCGAAGTTTCCCGCGCTCGTGTAGAACTTGGTCGCGAATCCGCGGACGTCACGGACGGTGTCCGCCGATCCCCGCGAACCGACTACGGTCGAGAAGCGTACGAACACCGGCGTCTGCACGTTCGGGTCCTGCAAGAATGCGGCGGACGTGTACTCCGCGAGTGACCGATAGGGCTGGAAGAAACCGTGTGCCGCCGAGCCACGGGCATGGACGACACGCTCGGGGATGCGCTCGTGGTCGAACCGGGTGATCTTCTCTCGCAGGTGGAAGTCCTCTAAGAGCGAGGGCCCACGTGTCCCGACGCGCAGAGAGTCGTCGGTGTTCGGGATCTTCACGCCCTGATCGGTCGTTAGGACATGGTCTTCGGGGTGCTTCCGGAACGGCTCCAGGGCCGCCAACTTGGCATCAGGTGCTTCAACAACTTCGTCGGGCGCGGAGCCCGCTGAATCGGGTGTCGGTCGAGTGCTACGGTTCGTTCGCGCTGCCAATTCATGCTCCTCGGCGGAAATGACCTGTATCGGCGAGAAGGCTACCAACGGTGGAATCGGGACCGGGTCACTGAATGTCGCTGCAGGGTGTCGGAACCATTACAAGGATAGGGATGCTTTAAGCGGTGTCGGCGACGTTCGATGCTGGTTGAAATCCAAGATGCAGGAACACCCATCGGGATCCGGGTTGGCGGGCGTGACAACGCGCCTCTGGGGTTCAGAGGCGCGTCGCGTCGCCCTGACGAGCTTAGTCTGTGGCGAACTGCTGTGGGTTCGCGTCGAACTCGTTTCGGCAAGACTCTGCGCAGAAGTAGTACGTCTTCCCCTGGTACTGCGCCTGTGCCGCAGCGTTTTCGGGATCGATGTCCATACCGCAGACAGGATCGCGCTCTGTGTTCGCCATTTGGTACCTCGCATTCCGCCCCCGACGGGGCCTCCGTCATCGTCAGCCCGGGAGGATTGCAAAGGAATCGAAGGACGGCCGCTGGTATTACGGCTCCGGCGCAGTCGGTGCGGCTCACCATGCGAACTCCAACTATCACTCTCACCGAACGAAAAGGCTTGACCCGAGGCGGACACTACCCGGCTTCGTCGCGCTGGGCCATCCGGTGTCCCTGCCGCGCAAGCAGCCCCCCGCTGGCAATCAGGAGCCCCCCGAGAACGAGGAAACCGATGTCCCACGGCAGCTTGCTGTCGAGGTCGTCGCGAACGTGGTGAAGGGTCAGGATGTGGTGGTTGACGGCACCCTCGACGACATTGAAGAGTCCCCACCCGAGCACCATTAAGCCGAAGAAGGCCACGCCAGCTCCCGTACCGCGTGAGACCGGTCGGGACACCCAGAGAAGGGCAAGGCCCGCCGAGGTCGCGGCCCAGGTGAGCGAATGGAACAGTCCGTCCCACAGGGTGTTGTCCTGGAGTCCCTCCACGGTCGTCATCGGGTGGTGGCCGGTTGCCGTCAGCATATGGTGCCATTGGAGTATCTGGTGCAGCACGATGCCGTCGACGAACCCGCCGAGCCCGATTCCGAGAACGACCCCAGCCGCCATGAAGCGATAAGTCAACCCGCTCGGCGCTTCCGTCTCCCTCGTGCGGAGAACCATCCCTGTTTGTTCGCTTCCCATCTTGCACACCTCCACACCCATGCGAACAAAACACGCCGCGCGTTTCTACCGGTGGCCCACACCGATAGCCTGTCGATCCTATTGCAGTCCCGCGACTCGGAGGAACGTGGCCCCGATGTGCCTGGTACCAGGCTGGTCCACCGAGCCGGGGCCCCCCGGACACCCGTGGGTCGAGCGTTCAGCGCAACCGATAGTTCGCCAACCCTCGTTCCTCGCACACGAGCACGACGCGATGACCGTCGACTCGATAAATCGCATCAACGCTGAGCCGCCGCCTCGTTCCAGCGCGTCTACGCCGCCTCGTTCCAGCCCGTCGAGCTTGAGGCTGCAACCGCGCCCGATCATGTTATGCCTCGTCTTTCAGGACCGCGGTGATGAGATCGCACCGGCCGACATCGCCCAGATGACCCAGCCGTTCTTTCGGGATGAGCGGGTCATAGACACGAACCCGGGATGGGCCTGGGCATGGCAGTGTGCAAGCGGCTTGCTGAGGCTCAGAGGGGAATCCTGTGCTGCGTCGCGGAGGTGTAATCCCCCTCAGGTCGCTTGCTCATCGGCGAGCTGGATTGCCTGACGGGCCGCTTCTGATGCGGGTCCCGACACCGGTCGCTCCGCCGTCGACGCTCCGCTACTGACCGAAACGAGCCAACTCTCGGGCTCCCCTGTCTCGACAATATTGAGGTACATGCCGTCATAGGTTCGCATCCAGCCGTTCGGGGCCGCCTCCCAGTCAGGTAACGTTTCTCGAGTCGCCCCCGTCGCGGACCCGCCGGAAGAGTCACGCTCTGGGGTGCCGGCGCCCGTAGTCACGGTCTGTGATGGCGGATCACTTGCAGGGAATGAGTCCTCGATCGTCGCATCCAGGGCGTCCTCGCCCTTTTCACGCTCTGTGTTCATCTCAAATCTCCGAAGATCAATATTCGGGCCGCGCCACATTTCATACCGGTAGGTCGGCCCCGAGGCCTCACTAAGCCTGATCGCCGAATTGCGGGTCAAACAGGTCGTTCGCCTCCGAGGGGGTCGCGCCTGGGATGAACGCGCGTTGTTCAGATGTCGCGCCGACCGCGCCGACCGCGCCTGGATCGCTGCCCTTGTGTTCATCCAACTCGTCCCGAACGAACGTCACTATCACGCGCTCTTCAGTGGTACTCGCGACGTCGGACCGGCGCAGCCAAAACGCTCCGCCACTCTCTGCGGGGTCAACCTGGAAGTGCTCTGGGCGAGTTTCATTCACTCGGCCCAGGGGAGCGCTGTCCGACGCGAACACCTCAGCCCCACGTTTGATCTCAGGTGTACCACCAGCTTGATGGGACATATCTCTCCTCCAACAACTGGCCAGGTCTCTGAAGGGCTCCCGCCCGCCAGACGTGTACTAGAGAAAACGCCCCTCCCTGAGGGGAGGGGCGTTCCTCTTGCGCCGGAGTCGGGTTGATGGCTTTCGCCCGACCGCGGCAACCGAAGTTAGCGTCCCGGGGAGGTACTGTTCCAACTTCCCCCAGAGCTTGCCCGGGGCACCATGTCGATGTCCTCTAGCTTCTTCGGCGGACATTGCAGTGGCATCACAGTGGACGCGCTCTCCGCCGCAAAGGCGTCCCGGTGGCCGATTGCTCAGGCGAACCGGGGCGGGGGCAGGCGCAGTCGAGATGATCGAGCTCGTCCAGAAGATGCAGATGCGCGGCGCACTTTTCGCCACCGTCCTCGGGATGTCCGAGGAGCAGGCTCAATGTCCTCGCACACCTCCGCCGATGGATGGCCGGGTACCGACGGCTCGTGATCCAATCTCTCGGCGACGCACCGAACATCTCAGCACGCGTCCGTGAACTGTCCGCGGAACCAGGCTCGGGCGCTCCACACTACCTGGAGACCTCCCACCACCACACGATCCTCAATCTCGTACGGGACCTGGAACGCGAGCGCAGCGTACCGATGGAGTTCACTGCCGACCTTTCGCTTAAGCAGTTCGACACCACCGCCAGCAACCAACTGTCTGGCTCGCTGACGGTCCTGCAGTGGCTCCGTCCGTACTACCGTCACGATCGTCAGCATCTTGCGCAGATCAACGGCGTCCCGTCGGGACTACGCGCCACGATTCGCGAGCGGCAAGGAGCCCGATCAACGCTCAATGCGTTCGTAGGACGCGTTTCCACGCCAGACTGTCCGAGGTGTTCGCGATTACCCGCCCGACGGCGCGTTTGCGTCTGTTGGAAGCAGTCGAACAGTACCCTCGGCTGCTTCCTGTGCCTCTGTCTGTTGTTCGGGAGGCGCTCGAAACGCGAACCGGCCCCACCAAACCGGAATGCAAATGAGTGTGAGCAGGGCCGCGACGCCAACCGTGCTCAGGAGAAGATCGACAGACGGCGCGAACTCGGGTCTGAACAGTACCGAAGGCGGCAAAAGCCTCACCGCGGGGAAGATCCCGACGTTGATAAGGACGAGAATCGCGAGCGCCGTCACACTGAACGCCGGGAGTGGGCGGTCGGGGTGTCCCGCGCGGTGGATCGTCAGGGCCCAGACGTCGAAGTCGGGTCGCGCCACGCCGAACCTCACCGCTATCAATGTCACGCATCCGACGGCAATCGCCAGGCTGAGAATCACGGGCACAAGGTAGAGAGAATTAGGGCTCATCCCCTCTAATAGGGAGGCGATCCCGACCATGATCAATCCGGCGACGCACTTCGCACTCGCAGCCCAGTGCGGAATCGCGAGCGTTGAGATGGCTACTTTTACCTCGGTTCGTGGACTCGTCTGTGCTTGCGCAACGGGCAAACGCCACATGTTCGGTCCGAACACCGAGATGATGCCCGTAGCGATCTCGAGCAGCCCGAAAAGCCCGAGGAACTGGGCGCGGCCCCACTCACCCGTTCCCCCTAAGGACGCTAGAAACACGAAGGCCCCAATTAGATTCAGCACCGAGAGGGACAAGCCGACTACCAATCCCTGAAGCGGTCTCATCCGGCTCATAGCGTATTCCCGCGTGTTCCAACCTGAACGAGCGTACGCACGATGAGGGCGTCCTGACCGCTGAACGCCGCGTCTTTGGGCGTGGTCACCCCCCATGAAACATTCTGACCGGGGAACGCGCTCATCGGTTTTCCTTCCGTCTGCCCTCGCCGGCAGCGAACGAACCGCCGGCGCAGAGGAGGAGCCGGCGGTTCGTATTCGCGGGATGCCGTGCTTGCCCCCCGGTCAGGCCGTATTGTCCGACGGCAGGGCACGGCACGAGCGGGTTGAATTCCTCTACGTGACCTTGTCCTTGAGGTCTTCCGCCTTGTCCTTGACCTCGCCAACGAACTTCTGTGTCTTGCCCTCGATCTGGTCGCCCTTGCCTTCGGCTTCGAGTTCCTCGTTCCCGGTGAGCGCGCCGGTCTTTTCCTTGACCGAGCCAGTGAACTCCTTCGTCTTGCCTTCGAGCTTGTCGTTTTCCATGGTAGGACCTCCCTTTCTGCCCAAACCGTAGCGCAGCTGCCCGCTCGTCAGCATGCCCTGCCCAGATGGACTTCTTTAGAAATCGTTGCAAAAACCAGGAGCAGCGCGGCGTGACAAATTCGACGAGCGTCGTCCCCCGACAGTCGCCTTCAGTCGGACGGGCCCTGCCCCTACGTGGCGTTGGCGGAGGGCGGAAGCCCTGCGCCTAGCAGTCCAGCTCAGGCTCGCGTACGTCGGTTTTCCGACGAAACATCGTGTACAGCGCGGCGATACCCAGCAGGGCACCGGCGGATGCCCATAGCAGGCGAGTCTTCGTAACCCGCGAGTCCCTTGAATCGGAGACGAATGGAACGGCGAGGTCCCCGGGTCGCCAGGCCGGGTCCTCGACGTTCACATCAGTGCCGTAGCCACGCTCCATTCGCTCTCGTGCCGCAACCTGGTCTTCCGCGGACTCAAAGATGTTCATCTCAGCATCGAGGATCGGGGAGTCGGCCGACGCCCGCGGCTCGTCGAGCTTGAACCCTTCGAGCCCCGCCTCCGTGAACTGAAGATCGATCCTCATCCCTGCCGCGCGCCGGATGGCGGCCTTGGAGAGCCAGAACTCCGGCCCGTCGGAGCCACTTACTCTAAAGTGCGCTTCGGCGACCTCGGCCACGACGCCGAGTGGGCGGTCATCGAAAGCGA
The DNA here is from genome assembly GCA_051306275.1 of Tepidiformaceae bacterium. Classification (GTDB taxonomy): domain Bacteria; phylum Chloroflexota; class Dehalococcoidia; order Tepidiformales; family Tepidiformaceae; genus JBPPMX01. Next base: position 5,390 of record JBPPMX010000079.1, on the reverse strand, counting down.
ACACTGCCGCGCCCAGAGGAATCGGTACGGAATTGGGGTCACTGGTGTGGGAAAGTTCTTCCTGATAGTTCATCGCCAGAAGGTGCCATGTGTCACTGCCCAGACGATCATTATCCGGCGGTTCCGTGTACCAGAATCGTTGCTAATCGGTCGCCCAAGTGCTATAGCCTTTCATGTTGGGAACGCTACGGGTCTTTCGTCACCGTTATGCCATGTGCCGGAGGTTGTCCCTGTAACCAGCACCGTTCCTGCGAGCTGGCGAGCTGGCGACCAGAGTCTCCTCGACAACTTCCTGATCTTTGAAGAGGACTGCGGACTGCCGGTAGCGGATAACTCTCGCTGTGGCGCCTGAGGACGGCCCCATCCGTTCATCGTCGACTCCCTCCGGCCAAAACGACGATTAACGAGCCCGGTCCGATAGCTCCCCACGCCCGGCTGCCGCCCGTAAGGCAATCGACATGCTAATCCGGTGTTCCGATCTGCCGAATTTCGCAGCTTCGGTCAAGACTGCCCTCAATACGCCGGGGTTCGAGCCATGGTCGTCGACGTTGTCTTTCCTGCGTATATTTTCAGTTTGGTCGGGTGGGGTGGATGGAAGCTCAGGCAGACATGGAGTCGCCATCGTCATGCGGCTCAGATCCGAGAGCAATACGAAAAGTGCATGCGCGCATGAGAATCCGCCCTGACCCCGGACCGGTGGTGTCCGCGGCACCTTCGGGGCGCCTGAAGCACCTCTGGGCTGCGAACGGGGCACCTGCCCCGACGCTGCCCTTTCTTTATGCGATGCGCCTGCAAGCTATCAGGGGTGCACCGCGACTGTGGCGGGCACACCGGGACGTAATAATTTGGTACACGATGCTGTGCGGTCGTATGCGACCCTGGCCAGTCTGCTCTCACATCATCGGCAGCCAGGAGCCACACATTGCGGGCGACGACCCATGCGGGTTCAGTGACAGAAGACTGGATGGAGGCGGCCAGTGTCGGACCAGACATTCTTATCTCCTAGCGAATCACCCACACCGCCGATCGAACTAAAACGGGCTCCCGTTCTTCTGTGGGTCGCGTCGGTGGATGGCCGACGGACCTACTTCAACGAAGCGTGGCTTGATTTCCGCGGCCGTTCCCTCGCGGAAGAACTCGGGTTTGGGTGGCTCAGCGGCATCCATGTGGACGACCGTTCCCGCGTACTCGGCGAGTACCAGAGCACAATAGGTCGAGGAGAGGTTCAGCACGTTCAGTACCGGCTGGGTACTGCCGACGGCGCGTACCGCGAGGTCCTTGACTGTGTCCGCTTTCTTGAGGGGAAGGGGGCCGTCGTGGGTGCGACAATCGACATCTCGGACCTCAAGCAAGCCCAGGCCGAGACGGCGGACGCTGAGCGGCGGGCGGACGAGGCCCTGGTTGCCCGCGACCGGGTCCTGGATCTCGTCTCGCACGAATTGCGGACGCCCCTCACCGGAGTACTCGGGTTTGCCGCGCTGCTCAATCAGCGCAGTGGCGGAATGGACGTAGTGGGCCAGGAGGCCGCGCGCCTCCTCGTCCAGGACGTGGAACGGCTCAGCGAAGTGATCCAGAACATGCTCGTACTTGCCAACCCAGATTCGCCCAGCTTGTCAGCGGAGCCGGTGTTGCTGCAACGTACAATTGGCTTGGTAGCATTAGACCACGAGCGCCATCACCATCGACAGGTAGTCACGGACGGTCTTGATCCAACGCTCGAACCGGTGCTTGCCCGCGAGGATAGCCTCAGGCACGTCGTCACGAACCTTCTCTCGAACGTGGAGAAGTACAGTCCGGTGACCGAGCCCGTACACCTCACCGCCACCCGCAGCGAAGGCTTCGCACGCGTAATCGTTTCCAATCGCGGTGTTGGGTTCTCGCCGGACGAGCTGGACGCTGTATTCGAGCCGTTCTATCGCGGGACCGCCGCAGAACTAACGCAAGCGCCCGGTGCGGGACTCGGACTTGCCGTCGTCCGTCATCTGGTTACCGGCGTTGGCGGAGCGGTCTGGGCACATCCGCCGCGGGACGGTTGGACAGACGTCGGTTTCAGCGTGCCGATTGCCCCGTAACTCAGCATCGGCTGGCGGAGGCAAACGGTTGCTGGCCGCGAGCCACCGTGATACGAAAGGCAGACGGGCCTGAGGGACGCAGCAAATGAAGTCGGTCTTCGATTCTCGGGCGGAGTTCTTCGAACGATTCTTGGTCGAGGCGATCGAGGACGCGGTAGTCGTCACGCGCCCGGATGGCACGATCGTGTTCTGGAACCCGGCCGCCGAAGCCCTCTACGGATGGGGTCCCGAGGAGGTCGTGGGGCGGTTGATTACCGAGATCACCGTCCAGAACGACAGCCTCTTGGAGGCCGAAGCCATCCTCGCGCTCCTCCAATCAGGTGAGTCGTGGGCAGGCGATTTCGTCGTCAAGCGTCGGGACGGGTCAACGTTCACTGCCCAGGTTCGACACAGCCCCGTAAGGGATTCGGCTGGGGAACTGGTGGGCATTCTTGGGATCTCCCACGACGTCACTCGCCAACGAGGATGGGAAGCTGACCTGCAGGCGCGCGAGGCTGCGCTCCGACACGAGCTGGATGAGGCACGCGCCTTGACCCAGTTACTCGAGACCCGAGAACACGCGTGGCAGTTCTTGTCGGAAGCAAGTCGGGTGCTGTCGGAGTCATTGGATGTCCAGAATTCGGTAGGGCGTATTCCCCAACTCGCGATACAGACGTTCTCGGACTGGTGCGCGCTTCATCTCTTGGACGACGACGGGAGCATCCGCCGGGTGGCGGTCGCGCACCGCGACGAAGGTCGGCAAGCGCTTGCCGACGAGTTCCTGCAGGTCGGTGCGGACCTGAGGCCGGTCGAAGCCGTCATCCGAAACCAGAAGGCAATCCTGGTCCCATCCATCACCGCTGCCGGACTGAGTCGAAGCGGAATCATGCAGGACCGTGCGAACCTCATCGCGGCCCTGGGCCTTGGCTCCTCGATCATGGTCCCCCTGGTGGGGCGGGAACGCTGCGTGGGCTGCGTGAGTTTCGTCCGGGATGCTGCGAGCCTCGCTTTCGGTGAGGAGGACCTCTGGATCGCGAAGGAGTTCGGACTGCGGGCAGGGCTCGCGATCGAGAACGCCAACCTCTTCGATCGCCTTCGCACCACGGCGCGCGTCAAAGACGAGATTCTGGGCCTGATTTCGCATGAGTTCCGGACTCCACTGACCACGATCCTCGGGGGTGTCGGAATCCTCGCGCGGCACGGGGAGGGCCTCGACGCCACTACGCGCGGCGAGGTCGTCGAGGGGATGCAACGCGACGGGGAACGGCTCGAGCGGGTAATCGAGAACATGCTGACGCTCGCACGCGGCGAACACGCGGCCACGGTCGAGGCGGAGCCACTGCTATTGCAGCGGCTCATCCCCGCACTCCTCGAACGGATGAAACTGCATGAACCAGGACGGGCGACGATCGCCCGGCTTCCGTCGAAACTCCCGATGGTCAAGGGCGTTCCTAGCATGGTCGAACAGGTCGTCGGAAACCTCGTGACCAACGCGTGGAAATACGGGATCGCTGGGACGCCCGTTACCGTTGCAGCGGAAGTTCGGCCTGAGCTCGGGATGGTTGTGATTGAGGTAAGCGATGAGGGAGCGGAACTCGCCCAGGAGGAGATCGATCGGTTCTTTGAGCCGTTTTATCGCGGGTCCGGATCCCGCGAGGGATCGGCCGGAGCAGGGCTGGGTATGGCGGTCTGTTCGACTCTCGTACGTAGCCTTGGTGGGCAGATCTGGGCACGTCCGCGCGAAGGTGGGGGCCTCGTCGTGAGCTTCTCCCTGCCTTCGTTACCGGCTTCCTCGGGCGATGAGGACGAGCCTTCGACCTAGGTCGCCTGTGCCAACTGGGCTGAAGGCAGCGACGCTGGATTGTTAATCGACGCGGGGGCGCCGAGTCCAGGGATATCGCGACGAGCTCGACCGCCTTCAAAAGCACGCAGGTTGCCTCCCGCGCGGAAGCGATCAAGCGACTGTGACGACGATTGTTGAAACGCCGTCGCAAGGTAGGTCGCAACCCGAGCCGCGCGTTCGCAATGGCTGCGAACCTATCTTGCTTCTGGGGTACGGACGAAAACACGCAACCAAAAGGAGTAGCGACTTGCATACGAATCTAGCGACCGACACGACTATCTACACCAGTGACGGCGAGGACATCGGAAAAGTGAAGGAGGTCCGCGGCGACCTGTTTAAGGTCAACGCGGCCATGCAACCGGACTACTGGCTGCCCTGCGCGACCGTGGCTACCACGGACGTCGAAGGAGTACGGGTGAGTTTCCCGAAGTCCGCACTCGACGCGAACAAGCGCGAAGGCCCAGATAACTAGACGCTCTCCGCGCAAGCCAAACTAGTTCAAGAAGCCCCGGCGAGTGGTCGTCAGGGCTTCTGTCATCTCCTAAAGCCCTGCGCGGACACCTTCTCGACGGGCAACCGCGTGCCGGAGGGCCTCCATCCAACCTGCTGAGCGCGAGTCAAAGCCGTCGGGGGTGTCTCGTCCGCCGAAACCCCAGACGGGCCGTCAAGGATCGGCGCGCTCAGCCCGGCAGCCGTCCCGCAAGCGGGAGCCTTGTTGTGTTTCATTGGCTGGCGAGCCTTCGAGCCCTCTGCTACTTTTCCCCGCGCAGGCGCACGTTCGCCGGACGTCGAGCGTTCTCGCTCCGGGGCCCCAAGCTGGGACGCCGCCTGCATAAAGGTGGCCGCCATGCGCTTCAAGCTGACTCCAGAGCAAGACTCCTTCCGCGAAGAGATCCGTGGGTTCCTCCGTGAAAACCTCCCCAACGGAGGTCCATCGACCAGCGGGGAGGTCGTGGGCTGGTCGCCCGAATTCTCCCGGAAGCTTGCCGAACGCCACTGGGTCGCGCTGCCCTGGCCGAAGGAGTACGGCGGACTCGCCGCCTCCTACGTCGACCAGGTCATCTTCAACGAGGAGATGGCGTACAACCGGGCGCCCATCGGTGCCCATCGCCGCGGCGTCTTCTACGTCGGCCCGATCCTCATGCTCTACGGCACCGACGCCCAGAAGGCCCAGCACCTCAGCGCAATCGCCAGCGGTTCGAACTACTTCTGCCAGCTTTTCAGCGAACCCGCTGCCGGGTCGGACCTCGCCTCCGCACAGACCCGAGCCGTCCGCGAGGGCGACGACTACGTGATCAACGGCCAGAAGATCTGGACATCCGACGGGCACCGGGCGGAGCACGGCTGGCTCGTCGCCCGGACGAACCCCGATGCGCCGAAGCACAAGGGCCTGAGCTCGTTCATCATCGACATGAACTCCCCCGGAATACATGTGCGCCCCCTCGTAAACGTCGCCGACAAGCACAGCTTCAACGAGGTCTTCTTCGACAACGTCC
>JBPPMX010000078.1:0-6544 GCA_051306275.1 Tepidiformaceae bacterium | reverse complement strand
TTCCGGGCTTCGGTGAGAGTGAGGTCAGCTCAACGAGCGGCGATTCGCCTGTGAGCCCGGAGACGGAGCGATGAAGGGTCATGCCCGCGATCTTACGAGCAGGCGCCAGCCCCCGTGCACTGTTCCTTCGGCTCGTTCGGGTCGACCCGGTCCATGCACAGCTCCGAAACGATGCACGCCTGGTCTGTCACCAGCGGCCACTGCTCCGACACCACGTCCTCAATGCTCTCGCTGCCGAAGCTGATCAGCACCCGGTCGAGGTCCGAGATGTACATGAACTGCAGCGCGTCGATCGGCACCCCGTTCACCACGAACTTGATGGTGCCATCGCTCCCGTTCTCATGCTTCGTACCGTCCGGCATCGTGATCGCTGTGTCGCTCAGGTCGAATTCGAGCGACTTCAGGAACTCGTCCCACGTCGTGTTTGTGTAGTGGACGTGGACGACGTTCGTCCGCGGCGCGTGGATGTGCGAGTAGGGGCTCAGCTCTTTCCCGCCCAGGTCGGACAGGAACTGCGGCTGGTTGAAGTCGAACTGCTCGCCGTTGATTACCAGCGCGAAGTCGGCATGTTCATGCGCCGGGACCCGCAGACTGCCCACGCTCGAACCCCCGGGCGTCGAGTCGCCGCCGTCCCGTGTCCACGCGAAAACGCCCAGCGCGATAACCAGCGCGCCCACGATGATCATCGACGGTACCCAGATCCGCGGCCCGACCCATCCGTCCCATCCTGCTGCGGTTGTGTCGTCGGTCACCGGCTATTCCTCCAGCAGCTGGTCGAGGGCGGCTCGCCACTGCACCGGTCCGCCGGGATCCGACCCGCGGTCACCGAAGATCGCGCCGTTCACAAGGAATCCCGGGGTGCCCCGGATGCCGGCCGCTCTTCCCGCCGTCCGTTGGTCGTCCACCACCGCTACCTTCTCCCCCGATGCGATACAGGCGTCGAACGCCGCCCGGTCCAGCCCCGCGAGATCCGCAAGCTCCTGCAGCCCTTCGAGGTCGAACCGCCCCTGGTTCACCACCTCGCGCACATCCTGCCCCTCGTCCGCCTGCAGGCCGAACAGCTCTTCGTGGTATTCCCAGAACATGTCCTGGTCAGCCGCGCACTCACTTGCGATCGCGGCCTGGATCGATTCCACGCCGAGGACCGGGAAGTTCACGAACTCAATCTGCACCTTGCCTGTTAGTACGTACTCCTCGCGCAGGACAGGCTCGTCCTCCGCTGTGAACCGCAGGCAGAACGGGCACTGGAAATCCTCGAACATCAGCAGCTTGATCGGCGCGTCATCGCTGCCCAGCTTCTTCCCATCCACCATGTCTCGCGGGATCTCCATCCCACGGATCGCCAGCGAGAGTGGTGAGTCAGCGCTACCGGGAGCAGTCGTGGCGGCGGTGGCAGTCTGGCTGCTCGTCGCTTCCGGGGATGTGCGAGGCCCGTCGTCATCGCTGTTGTTGTCGTCCGACGAACACGCCATCCCAACGACCGCGACGAGCCCGGCAATCACCAGCGGCACGCGCATGACGCGCGTCAATCGGCGCATCGCGCCACCGCTGCCGCTCGGTCCTATGCCCATCTCTCGCTAGGGCGTTGCCGTCGCTGTCGCGGCAATTGTGGCGGCCGCTGTCGCGGCAGTTGTCGCGCTGGTGGTGGCGCCTGTAGTTGGCGACGCGCTCGTCGTGCCTGTCCCGGTCGGCCCCGCTACCGGCGTCCCCGAAACGGCCGAGTGGAGCTGGTCGAGGACAGAGCGCCATGCGTCCGGCCCGCCAACGTCGCCACCGCCCGCACCGAGCGGCACGCCGTTGATCAGGAAGTTCGGCGTCCCGTTCAGGCCGGCCGTTTGGGCTGCGCTTCGCTGCTCGTCTATGGTCTCAACCTTCTCGCCGGAGTTCATGCACGCGTCGAACTCAGACCGGTTCAGGCCGGCTTTGTCCGCCAACCCTTGCAGCGCGGATAGGCTGAAGCGGCCGTCGTTCACGACCTCCCGCGAGTCCTGGCCTTCGTCGGCCTGGAGCCCGAAGAGCTCCTTGTGGTACTCCCAGAACAGGTCCTGGTCGGCCGCACACTCGCTCGCGATCGCCGCCTGCACTGATTCTTCGCCAAGCACGGCGTAATGCGCATATTCGATCTGGACCTTCCCGGTCTTCACGAACTCATCGATGATGATTGGCTCATCCTCGCCCGTGAACTCAAGACAGAACGGGCACTGGAAGTCTTCGTACATCGTCAGCTTCAGGGGCGCGTCGTCGCTGCCCATCTTCTTGCCGTCGACCATATCCCGCGGGATGTCGACGCCGCGGATCGAATCCGCCAGCGCCTTGTTGCCACCGCTGTTGAGCATGCTCACCGCGATGATCCCGCCGATCAGGACCACGAGCACCGCACCGATGCCGATGAGGTACTTCGGCGTGAACATCCCGTTCCCCCCTCCGCCTGATCGGCGCGGGGCACCTGCGGGGCGCTGTCCCCCGCGCGCGGCCTGCTGCGGGCGGTTGGTCTGACTTCTACGGCTCTGACGGTTCGACATACGTGGCTAACCCCGGCGTGCATGTGGGCGGCTGCAAGGAGCCGGGAGCGCGTCCGCTCCGGGACAGCAGTTCCAATCCGAAGATAGCATCCGTTCCCCTTAGGGAGACGAAAATCGCGTTTACCGCCGTCCGCTATCAGTCCTTGTGAGGAACGCTTCGACGTGCCCCATGAACGTCTCGAATTGATCGTGGTGGAGGTGGTGCCCCGCATCCCGCACCATGATCCCCTCCGCATCGGCGAACTCCCGCAGCGCACCGCTCGCTTCGAACTCTGCAGACCAGCCCTCCTCCGACCACAGCAGCAACACCGGGCAGCGCACCTCGCGCCAGAACGGACGCGCCTGCTCCATCCCGAACGGGAGCGGAAAGTCGGAGCGCGAATAGACATCGAACTTCCATCCCACAGAGCCGTCGGGGAGCTCCTTCGTCCCGTGTGCCGCGAGATGCCCCGCCAGCTCCGGCGCCAGGTGCGGGTTCGCCTCCCGCATCCGCTCCGCCGCTTCTTCAAGCGACGCAAAGGTCCTCGGCGTCCGTCCCTCGAATCCTCGAGAGGTCAGCACCCACTCGCGCAATTGTTCCCCCGGCGGCTTCGCCGGGCGCCAGTCCGATCCCAGCCCTTCCAGCGTTACCACCCGTTCGACATCTTCCGGGAACGCGGCGCCGTAGAGCACGCAGACGCTCCCACCGACCGAATGCCCCAGGAGCGAGTACGGCCCGCGCCCGATAGCCCGCGTGAGCGCATGCAGGTCGACCAGGTACTCCGGGATTGAGTAGGCCCCGCCGATCGTGGCGTCGGAGTCGCCGTGACCACGCAGGTCAGGCGCATAGACCGTATACCGGTCGGCCAGCATCTCCGCTGTCCGGTCCCATGACCGCGCATGGTCGCGCGTGCCGTGGACGAGGATCATCGGCGGCTTCGTCTCGTCGCCCCAGACCCAGTACCGCAGCCGCAGCCGCTGCGAGGTAAACCAGCGTGCCTCAGGTTCCATGGCCGCCGAGTCTACCAGCGCGCCGGTATTGCAGCGCGCGCCTCTCCGCTCTGGGTGACGCGATGGTCTTGTAACTCAGCTTTACCCTGTCGTAACACCGTTGTTCATCTGCTGTGCTAGTCTCGGTCGTGCCGAATCCCCCTCCCGGGGGAGCGGGGGACCCAAACATCGTCCCCTGGGGTGAAGCGCCGTAGTGGCGCCGGTGACTCCCACACCGAACCCGTCAGCTAACCCCGCAGGCAGACAGGGAGAGGCGCAGCCGGCGCTCAGCCACCCGCCTCTCAGTTCGAAAATCTGCGTCCGCTCCCGGACGATATGTCCGTGCGCGCGCGGATGGCTGACGGAGGTCGCCATGGCTGCTACCTACACTATCGATGTCGAAAACCAGGTCATCCTTGACCCCGGCACCGAATCCGAACTCAATCTCACCGCCCTCGGCCTGGAATGCTCCGGCTGTGCGCGCACCTTCCCTACTTGTGGGAGCATTCGCCCGGGCTCCGACTGCCCGGTCTTTATCGCAGCGCTGCATCTCCGCATGATTGAGCCGAAAGAACTGGCGCCACCGCTCGTCCCTGCCTGAACGGTATGACCGCTCGCGGGTGAATGGCGGCCGTCGCCACGACCACAGGAGCCCGCACCTTTGACAGAACCCAAGCGCAGCGGCCTGCTTGCCTTCGTCCAGCGGCGGCTCCTCCTCCCTGTCCAGACGTTCATTCACACGGAGACATCGAGCGGCATCCTCCTGCTCATTGCCGCCGCCGTCGCGATCATCTGGGTCAATTCTCCGTGGGACTCCTCCTACTTCGACCTCTGGCATACGCAGTTCACCCTCGACTTCTGGGTCTTCCAGATCGATGAGGACCTCGGTCACCTCGTGAACGATGGCCTGATGGCGATCTTCTTCTTCGTCGTTGGCCTCGAAATCAAGCGCGAGGTGCTCCACGGAGAGCTCGCGTCTCCGCGCCGCGCCGCACTTCCAGTCGCCGCAGCCCTCGGCGGGATGATCGTCCCGGCAACCATCTACGCTGTCTTCAACGCCGGTGGCGACGGCGCAGCCGGCTGGGGGATCCCGATGGCGACCGACATCGCTTTTGCGCTCGGAGTCCTTGCGCTCCTCGGGCGGCGTGCGCCGTTCGCCCTCAAGGTCTTCCTCCTCGCGCTCGCAATCGCCGATGACCTGGGCGCGATCATGGTTATCGCCGTCTTCTATACCGATTCGCTGTCGCTGGAAGCGCTCGCATGGGCGGGCGTCCTCATCGCGGTCATCCTCGCGTCGGCTCGTGCCGGCATCCACGCGACGAACTTCTATGTGCTCCTCGGCGCACTCTTCTGGCTCGCGGTCCTCGAATCCGGGATCCACGCCACCGTCGCCGGCGTCATCCTCGCGTTTCTCACCCCCGCGACAGCGCGTCTCAAGGGGGCTGACTTCGCGGCCAACGCCGAACTCCTGCTCGATCGGCATGCGGCGGCAAAACGCGCTGGGAGCGAACAGCAGGAACAGGTGGTCCTCCAGGAGTTCGAGCGGCTCAGTGAAGGCTTCGAAGCCCCGCTCGAACGCCTTGAGCGCGTCCTCCACCCCTGGACGAGCTTCATCATCGTCCCGATCTTCGCGCTCGCGAACGCAGGCGTTGTCGTCAGCTCCGATGCGGTGAGCAGTGCAGTCGAGAGCCCTGTAACGCTCGGTGTCTTCTTCGGACTCGTTGTCGGTAAGCCGCTCGGCATCCTCGCATTCGCCTGGCTCGCCGTGCGCTCGGGGATCGCCAGTCTCCCGACGGGGATCGGATTCGGGCACATCACCGGCGCGGGCCTGCTGGGTGGGATCGGGTTCACCGTTTCGCTCTTCATCACCGGCCTTGCCTTCGATTCGGCTCAGCTCGTCGCGGATGGCAAGATGGGGATCCTGGCGGCCTCCCTCATCGCCGGGGCCATCGGGTTCACCTACCTCTGGATCCTCCCCGGACAGTCCGCTGCCGAGGACCTGGCTAAACAGGCTGCGAAGGCCCACTCCGGCCACTGACCCGTCCGCCATCCCGCGCCGAGGCGCCTCGCCGTTGACGCGCCCGTTCCACCTCCGGTAGCGTCCGCCCACTCGCCCGGAGGTCTCCCTATGCCCCTCGATTCTCAGGTCAAAGCGATCCTCGACCTCACCGCCAGTCTCGGCCTGCCCCCGATCACCGAACTCCCGCCGGATGCGGCCCGGGCCCAGTCACTGTCGCGTCGGCCGAAGGTCGAACCCATCCCGGTCGAGGGCGGCGTCGACAACCGCACCATCCCCGGCCCCGGCGGCGACCTCGCGATACGCATCTATCGCCCCGGTGGCGCCGGCCCCCATCCCGTCGTCGTCTACTTCCATGGGGGCGGATGGGTCATCGGCGACCTCGATCAGAACGACAACATGTGCCGCCACCTCGTGAACCTGACCGGCTGCACATTCGTCTCCGTCGACTACCGCCTGGCCCCCGAAGCGAAGTTCCCCGGCCCCGCTGAAGATTGCTTCGCCGCCACCGAGTGGGTCGTGGCCCATGCCACAGAACTCAACGTCGACCCATCGCGCCTTGCCGTCTTTGGCGAAAGCGCGGGCGGAAACCTCGCCGCCGCCGTCTGCCTCATGGCGAAGGACCGCGGCGGGCCTGGCATCCGCTACCAGGTGCTCCTGAACCCCGTCATCGACTACGACTTCAGCACCCCGTCGTACGAAGAGAACAAGGAGGGATACCTCCTCTCGCGCGACCTCATGGTCTGGTTCTGGGAGCACTACATCGAATCCCCCGCCGACGGCGCGCACCCCTACGCCTCGCCCATCCGTCACGCTGACCTTACCGGGCTCCCCCCGGCGCAGATCATCACCGCCGAGTTCGACCCCCTCCGTGACGAAGGCGCCGCCTATGCCGAAGCGCTGAAGGCCGCCGGCGTCGCCGTCGACTACGCCTGCTGGCCTGGCCTCACGCACAACTTCTTCACAATGTTCGCCGCCGTCGACCAGGGCAAAGTCGCGCTCGAAGACATAGGGACAAAGCTGAAGGCCGCCCTCG
>JBPPMX010000077.1:0-29801 GCA_051306275.1 Tepidiformaceae bacterium | reverse complement strand
GTCCCGCTGACGATCCCGACGAGCAGGACGAGCAAGAAGTTCTGGATCGTCACGCCACCGATCAGGAGCATCGCCACCACGGTCAGGACCACCACCAGCGACGTGTTGATCGAACGCGCCAACGTCTCCGTCAGGCTCGCGTTGACCGCCTCTTCGAAGGGCAGGAACGCGTCGTGCGAGAGCCGCTCGCGGATTCGGTCGAAGACCACGATCGTGTCGTGCACCGAGAAGCCAATGATCGTCAGGATCGCCGTGATAAACGCCGTGTCCACTTCGGTGTCGAACAGCTTCCCGAGCAGCGAAAACAGCCCGAGGATGATGAACGCGTCGTGCAGGAGTGCGATCACCGCCGCGGCACCGTATTTCCAGGGGTTCGGTAGCTGCCGGAACACGATCGCGATGTACAGAAGGATGGCTACCGCCGCGACGATCACTGCCAGCGTCGCGTTCCGCGCGATTTCGCTCGACACCGTACTTGAAACCGTCGAGAAGTCCTGCCGCTCAAGCGGCCCGAAACGTTCGGTCAGCCCGGCTTCGATTTCATCCAGCTCGCCGGGCGGTACCGGCCCCTGGGAATCCGCATCCAGCGCCGGAGTACCCGCGAGCTCCTCCGTCCGGATCAGATACGTGTTGTCGCCAGCCCCCTGGACTCGTGCCTCCGGGTGACCCAGGTCGCCCATCGCGGTGCGGAGCTCGCCCTGCTCAACCGGCTGCTCGAACTTCAGCGTGAACGACGAACCCGAAGTGAACTCGATTCCCGCCTTCAGGCTTGGTGGTATGGCCAATGTCACCGCGGCGGCCACGAAGATGGCCAGCGATAGCCCCAGCGTCCACCAGCGCTTCCCTGAGAAATCGATCCACGTCCGCTTGGCCGGGACTGCTGCCGCGCCGGCTCCGTACTTCCGCTCTTCGGCGTTGAAAAGCCACGGGTTCTTCGCGAGCCGCGTCCCGACGACCATCTTCAGGAACGTCCGCGTCACCGTGATCGCCGAGAACATGCTCACCGCAACACCAATCGCGAGCGTCAGCGCGAAGCCCTTGACGAGCGATGCCCCGAACTGGTCGCCAAACCAGTACAGGATGAGGCACGTGAGCAGCGTGGAGACGTTCGAATCCCGAATCGAGGTCCACGCCCGCGCAAACCCGACGTCGATCGCGGTGTTCAGCGTTCGCCCACGCCGCAACTCTTCCTTCATCCGTTCGAATATCAGGATGTTCGCGTCCACCGCCATACCCACCGACAGCACGAACGCCGCGATTCCCGAGAGCGTCAGGGTCACCGGCCACATTTTGAAGACCATCAGCGTCAGCGCCGTGTACACGCCCAGCGCCACAGCCGCCAGCAAGCCTGGCAGCCGGTACATGAGGATCATGAACAGCGCGACCGCGATCAGCCCTATCTCGCCCGCGTGGACCGAATCGACCACGGAGTCCTCGCCGAGCGTCGCGCTCACTTCGTTCGACTGGATCGTCCGCAGCGGCACGGGCAGCGCGCCTGCGTTCAGCTGCTTCGAAAAGTCGCTGGCCGCGGTGAAGCTCTCCTGCCCCGTGATTACGCCGGCATCGCTGATGACTCCGTTCACCGATGCGTTCGAGATGAGTTCGTTGTCCAGGAAGATCAGCAGCTGGTTCTGCAGGCTCCCCTGGGGGTACTGCAGAGCTCGCGTCGTGATCTGCTCCATCAGCTTTGCGCCCGCATCGGTCGTTTCGAAGTTCACGAGGAACATCGTTCCGGACCTCGACGGGAAGGTGTTGTTCTGGAGGTACTGCCCGGTCATCGTCAGCGTTTGCCCGTCCACCACCCCCGTCGCGGGTACGAGTTCGCCCAGGTCGTTGTAGACCCGGAACTCGAGCTGTGCCGTCTGTCCGATGAGTCGTTCCGCCTCGGCCAGTGGCATCCCCGGGATCTGGACAGTCAGCCGGTTCCCGCTCGTCTGCTGGATCTCGGCCTCGCTCACCCCGAACTCGTTCACGCGCCGCTCGATGACCTCGCGTGCGACATCCATCGCATCCCCGAGGTCGCCCTCGTAGTCCTCCGGCGGGTCTGCCTCCAGCACGAGCTGCGCCCCACCGCGCAGGTCGAGGCCGAGACGCATCGTTTCGCGCTCCCAGCCCCCGATCTTCACACCCCGGCCGGACGGCCAGAAGTCACCCGGCAGATACCGCTCGGGGTAGCTCGGCCACACAGCCATGACCGCAAACACGGTCAGGACAACGACGAATCCAAAGAGTCCCCAGGTTTGGGCGCTACGCACGAGGGTTGATTGCCTCCTCGGGGTGCCGCTCCTGCGCGACCCCCGTCGCGGGCGTATCGAGCGTCGTTAAACGCCGCGCGATCGCGTCTGTCACTGCACGCACCCGGACATTCGGCGCGATCTCCAGAATCACCTCGGTCGGGCCATCAGGCGGCGTCACAACGTCCTTCACTTCGCCGATGATCCCGCCCGTGGTCACCACCTCATCCCCGATCTGCAGCGTCTGGACCGCCTTCCGCTGCTCCTTCTGCCGCTTCAACACCGGCTGGAGCAGGATGAAGTAGAACGCCACGACCGTCAGGCCCGTGTAGGCGATCACACTCCACATTGCTGCCATTCAGGAATCCCCGCGATCCCCGCGCTGGGCGGGTTCGTTGCCATATTCGGCGCTCAAGCTGGGGAGGAGCGTGCGGGCTAACGCCAGTGCTTCGTCACGGCTCGCAATACGTCCTTCAGCTTCGGCCCGGCGAATCGATGTTAGGACAGCACCTAGCAATCGTCCACCGCGCATGTCCAGCTCCGCCATCAGGTCGTCGCCCGTTACAAGCGGCTCAGGCTCCCCGTCGGAGACTCCAACGCACCGCCCCACGATCAGGTTCACGAACTCCACGTGCCGCCGGAAGTTCTCACGCGTGTACCCCGGCCCCTTCGTCGCCCACCCGTCCGCGAGGTTCAGGAGCATCAACGGGAGGACATAACCATCCATGTCGTTCACGAACTTGCGCACCGCCCGCTCCGTCGGCGGCCATGGACGGACCAGTACCGCTGGCCGCAGGTGGTTTCGCACCAACCTCGCGACGAAGTCTGTCGTCCCCGGCCCAAACCCTGCTTCCGGCAGCCGAACCTGCATCAGCTCTGCCCCGGTCGGCCCATGCCGCGGGAACCGGAGCCGCCCCTCCATTTCCGTTGCGGTGTGCGGCTTCGCGACATCGTGCACCAGGCACGCCAGCCGCAGGAGCGTCCGCACCGGCACCCCCTCTATCTCCCGCTCCAACGACTCATCGAAGTCCAGCCACTTCAGCGCCGCCCGCAGTTCGCGCCCCGCGGCCGTGTCGCCGCTTGCTGCCTGGACCGCCTCCACTGCCGCCAGGTTGTGCTCGAACACGCTGTAGTAATGCAGCTCAGGCTGCGCGAAGCCTCGTCCCGCTTCCAGTTCAGGGATGATCGCTGTCAGAAGCGACCGCGCGTCGAGTTCCCGCAGCGAATCGATCGCGGAATCCGTGCAAAGAGCATCAGTGAGGTCGTCGGCGAACGTCATGCCACAAGCCTACCGCCCTCGCGGCAAGCCCAGCCGTCCCGCTCAGGCCCGCGGGTGCGCCTTGTCGTATTCGCGCCGCTTGTGGTCGTCCGTCAGGTGTGTGTAGATCTGCGTCGTCGAGATGTTCGCGTGTCCGAGCGCCTCCTGCACGTTCCGCAGCGGCATCCCACCTGAAAGCATGTGCGTCGCGTACGTGTGCCGGATCGTGTGCGGCGTAATCGACTTCTCGATCTTCGCGTCCTTCGCGTAGTTCTTCAGGATCAGCCAGAACCCCTGCCGTGTCAGGCGCTCGCCCCGCCGGTTCACGAACAGCGCCGGCTCCCGCCGGTTCCGTACCAGCTTGGGCCGCACGAGGAAGATGTAGTGCTTCAGCTCATCCGTCGGCCGCTGGTGCAGCGGTAGCGTCCGCTCACGGTCGCCCTTGCCCACGCAGCGCACGGTCACCGGGTCGCTCTCCAGCGAAACGTGCGAAAGGTCGAGCGAAACGAGTTCCGTCACGCGCATGCCCGTCCCGTAGAGCAACTCCAGCATCGCCTTGTCCCGGCGCGATTCCAGTGTGTTCTTACGGGCTGGCTGCTCGAGAAGCTCGTCCACCTCTTCCGGTGTCAGCGCCTTCGGGAGCGTCTTCCCCACCTGGGGGGACTTCAGCTGCTCCGTCGGATCTGACTTCACCATCCCCTCCGCCGCCAGGAACCCGAAGAACGACTTCACCGCCGCCACCTTCCGTGCGATCGTCGCATCCTTATAGGAACGGTCGCGAAGGTCAGCAACGAATAGCACTACCGCTTCGTTATTCACGCCCTTCCAGGGGGCGCTACCATTTGACGTTACGCTTCGCGCAAGAAATTGCTCGAATTGTGACAGGTCATTTCGGTAGGCCTGGATCGTGTTGTTGGAGGCGTTCTTCTCGACTGCGAGAAAGTTCAGAAATTGGCCGACGTAATCGTCCATAAATGAGTTACCTCGTCCTACAACCCGAACCGCGGAGCGGCGCTATCATAGTCAGCCCAAATCTGGCGTGTCCATTGTTTCCGGCCTGTGTTCCGTGAAGATCGCGCGAACACTCCACCGCGTTCCAGTCTTGTAACACAACTCACTGTTCTGACTACCCCTGTGCGCTCCGCCAGGGGTACGGCACCCGCTGCGGCTTGCGTTCTGTCAAGTCCGCCGGGCACCCTCTGCCCGGGCGTGCCGGTCAGCATAACCCGAACCGCCGCTTCTGGGCACGCCAGAATGCGCGAATCGAACACTTCAACCAGGGAAGATTCTGGAGCCCCGCCGAGGCCGCAACTGCAGCTTAGGTAATCTGGGCCGGATCGTCCGGACATGGTGACGAATCGAAAGCCTTCGTCAGAGGAGCCGGACCCTCGCTCCGGCCAGTGGACGTAGATGTCAACTCAACCGGCGCCGCGGTGTCGTCGAGCACGAACTGCGAACCCGCGTCACTTGGGCCGCCGCCTGACAGCACCGCGAACAGCGGAAGTGCCGCGAACGGGAGCGGGAGCAGCAGCGCCGAGATGACCGCGAAACGTCGCATCGTCATAACCTCAGATAATTCGCTTCCGATCGTACAGGTTCCGGAAAGCCCTGCATACCCCATTGTGTTGCCGGAGTGCAAAACCGCGGATGAACGGTCTGTTAACATCGCCCCTTGAGCATGGATGAGATGGGTCATGGGCGTGTCGTCGCCGTTATCGATGTCGGTTCGAACTCCGTCCGCCTCCTCGTCGCCCGCGAACTCTCCCCTCTCGCCTTCGAAGTCATTGACGAAGAACGCTTCGATGCCCGCTTGGCCATGGGCCAGAAAGACGGCATGCTCTCCGCCGAAGGCATCGAGCGCGGCCTCCGCGCACTCCGCATCGTCACCCAGGTCGCTCGCTCCCACGCCCCCTCGATCCTGGTAGCCGTCGGGACCGAAGCCCTCCGCCGCGCCCCGAACGCCATCGACTTCGTCGACGAGGTCGCAGCCCAGACGGGCGTCCGTATCCGCATTCTCTCCGGCCGCGAAGAGGCGTTCGCCAGCTTCCTCGGCGTCGTGAACAGCACCTCCATCCGTGATGGCTACCTCGTCGATATCGGCGGCGGCTCGCTTGAGCTCATGCGCATCAAGGACCGCGTCCTCGTCGAGTCCCGTTCCGCCCCCCTCGGCGCCATCTACGCCGCGGAACGCTTCCTGAAATCCGATCCGGCGACCCCACGGGAGGTACGTGCCCTCCGCAAGGCCGTCCGCCAAGCGCTCGACGGTTCCGCCTCACAGCCCATCCTCTTCGGTGTCGGCGGCGCCATCCGCAACCTCGCCCGGTACAGCCGCCTGCGTCGAAACTACCCGCTCCGCCGTGTCCACGGCTTCGCGATTCCCCGCAGCGAATTCCGCCGCCTCACGACGATCCTGTCCCACGCCAGTGTCGACGGCCGTCGCAAGACTCCCGGGATAAACTCCTGGCGCGCCGACATCATCCACGCGCCTGCAATCGTCGTCGACGAAGTCATGAAGCTCACCGGTGCCGCCGAGCTAGTTGTTTCGGGCCAGGGTCTGCGCGAAGGCCTTGTCTGGCAGGAACTTCGCGGCGAAGCAGCCGTCCTCCCCGATGTCCGTGGCGCATCTGTCTCTGGTCTCGCACGCGCCAACGGGGTCGACGAGCGTGCCGCCGAACCCGCTGTCCACGCCGCCGCCGCGTTCTTCGATGCCACCCTCCCCCTCCACGGTCTCGATGGCTCGGATCGCGACCTTCTCCTGGCAGCCGCCCGCCTCGGGACCATCGGCATGCACGTCGACTACTACAACCGCGACCGCCACGCCGAATACCTCCTCCACAGCGGCGACCTCCACGGCTATTCCCACCGTGAGGTCATCCTCCTCGCTGCCATCGTCCGTTGGGCGCAGTCGGGAACCCCGGATCTCAGTCCGTATCGCACCCTCATCGACCCCAGTGACACTCAGCGCGCGCTCGTCCTCGCCACCCTGCTCGGAGCCGCCCGCGCCGTCCGCCGTCGAAGCCCGTCCCCCGTCCACGGCGTGAGCGTCGTCCTCAAGGACGATTGCCTCCGCATCCAGCTCACCGGCGGCGACGGCCTTGATGTCGAGGCCTACGAGTTCGAGCGCCAGCAAAAGCGCCTTGAGCAGGTCCTCAAAACCCGGGTTTCCCTCACTATCCAGTAGCCCCCGCCAAACCTCGCAATGCGCTCGGCTGCAACATCCACTCAAGCCAGCCACGTCCCTGCTCCGACGTCCCATCGAAGCTCATGAGCGCTGCTCCAC
The DNA here is from genome assembly GCA_051306275.1 of Tepidiformaceae bacterium. Taxonomy (GTDB): domain Bacteria; phylum Chloroflexota; class Dehalococcoidia; order Tepidiformales; family Tepidiformaceae; genus JBPPMX01. The sequence continues at coordinate 23,029 of JBPPMX010000077.1, read as the reverse complement.
CCTTCTTGAACACGCTGTGAACCAGCCCATGGTCGCCCGTGAGCGCATAGCTGAGCGTCCGTGACATGTGCGGCTCATGCCCCACAGCCACCACGCGCATATCCCGGAGTTCACCGAGTTCCTGGAAGAGCCGTTCATCGTCACCCCACGCGAGTGCGTCAGTCTTCGTGATCCCGCGGAGCCCGAGCGCATCCATCAGGATCTCCGCCGTCTGTACGGCCCGCACGAGTGGACTGGTCAGGATCACGTCCGCCTGAAAAATCCGCGAAAGGCCTGCCGCCCCCAGCTCCATCCGCGCGCGTCCTCGCTCGGTCAGCTTACGGTCGTCGTCCGCGACCCCGGCCCCCCGCTCCGATGCGATCCCATGGCGCACGAGGCACAGCTCCATCTATTCGTTCGCCGCCAGGCGCGCCTCCACAAGACCCACCTGCGCGATCTTCCATTGCCCCATGATCTGCTTCCATCGTGCCGAGAGCGTCGCGGTCCCCGCCGACGACTCGAACGTCACGTGGAACACGCTCCCGTCCGCGCTCTCTTCCACCGCTTCGATGGAGTAGCCGCTGATGTTCGGCATCGCCCCCGGCGCCAACGGGCTCGGAGCCCCCATCACGGTGGCCTGCGTCCCCATCTGCATCATCTGTGTCAGCGCGTCTGGCGTCAGGTCCATCATCAGTTGCCCGAGGTTCCCCGACATCACCGCCTGCGCGCTTCGCTCCGCAGCCTCCAACGCGCTTCCTGGTTCTCCTGCCATCGTCCGCCGCCCTCCTTGGGCAACCGGCCGGTCGCTCAGGTTCGCGACCACATCGTCCGGTAGTTATCTCCAACGATAGCCGAGCGGAGATCTTTCCGCTCATCACCCGCAAGTTCCGCGAACGCCGACTCTGTATTCCGGGCCGCGGCAGGCGCCCCCACGGATTCGAAATGTGCCGTCACCATCTCCAACACACCGCTATCCCGGAACATCGAGACGCTCTTCGGCCATGGCGTCAGCACCATCGTCTCCGGCCGTCCGAATCGTGGCCGGACGCTCTCCAGCCATTCCAGCCGCTCCTGCGAGTTCGCCACCATCGGCGCCAGCCGCACCATCGGCTCGTCCACGTCCGAGGAACGGTTGTCCAGTACCAGCGTCTGCCGCAGCAGCGGAAAGAAGATGCACACCACGTCGGCTGACTCCACCTGCCGCTGGAGCTCCGCGAGGTCTATCGAGTAGTCGTTGTCGAACGCCATCTACCCCTCTTCAAGGCGCAACCATCGCCGCTTGCCCACCTGCACGACCGCGCCCGGCACCGCCCCGGCATCCAGATCCGCGATCACGCCGTCCGCGCTCACCGCTCCCTGCTCGAACAGCCGCCGCGCCTCACGCTTCGATGGCGCCATCCCCGCCGCGACGACCACATCGAACAGGCGCATTCCGGGCGTGACGCTGAAGCCGGGAATCTCGCTCGGCATCTCCCTGTTCTGGACCACCCGCTCGAACCCGGCCTCGGCCTCCCCGGCTGCCTCCTCCCCCCAGAACTCCGCGACGATCGTCCGCGCGAGCCGCTTTTTCGTCACCATCGGGCTTTGCTCGAGCTCCGTCTTGATCGCCTCAAGTTCACTCCGCGGGACGTTCGTCGCCAGCGTGAAGAAGTCCATCACCACTTCGTCCGGGATCGACATCGCCTTCCCGTACTGCTCGGCCGGCCCATCGTCCACGCCGATGAAGTTCCCCTTTGACTTCGACATCCGCTCTTTGCCATCGAGCCCCACCAGGATCGGCAGCGTCACAGGGACATGCGGGCGCTGCCCGGCGTCTTCCTGGATCTTCCGGCCCGCCATCAGGTTGAACAGCTGCTCCGTCCCGCCCACCTGCACATCGCATTCGAGCGCGTAGGCGTCATAACCCTGCATCAGCGCGTACAGGAACTCGTGCAGGTACACCCCGTCTCCGGCATCGAATCGGCCCCGGAAGTTGTCCCGGCGCAGCATCTCCGCCACCGTGAACTTTGACATCAGCGAGATGATCTCGGGAAACGTGAGCGCCCCCAGCCATTCGCTGTTGTGCCGGAGCTCGGTCTTCTCGGGGTCGAGCAGCCGCGCGGCTTGCTCGAAGAACGTCGCCTCGTTCGCCTTGATCATCTCCTGCGTGAGCATTGGCCGGAGCTTGTTCTTGTCGCTCGGGTCGCCGATGAGCGCCGTGTAGTCGCCGATCAGGAAGATCGCATGGTGCCCGAAGGCCTGGAACTGCTGCAGTTTGCGCAGCGGTACCGTATGTCCGAGCGTCAGCGACGTCGCCGTCGGGTCGATCCCGAGGTACACGCGCAGCGGACGATCCTCCTCCAGCCGGGCGCGAAGCTCGCTCTCCATCTGTCGTCGCAGTCCGGCGTCCCCGTAGTCAACACCACTCATGAGGACCGGGATCTGCTCTTCGACCGGCGCCATCACCCTTGGCATGGATTCATCTCACGTGCGGTCCCTGCGTCCCGCCCAATCTGCTCCACGAGTGCCTCCACAGACTCGAACTTCCGCTCCTCGCGGATCCGATGCACAACCGAGATCTCCATCCGCTGGTCGTAGATATCGCCTTCGAAGTCCAGCAGGTGCGTCTCAATCGAAACATGCCCCGCGTCGAACGTCGGCCGACGTCCGATGTTCGTCGCGCCAGCGTATCGCCGCCCGCCCACTTCCGCGCAGGTTGCATACACCCCGAGGCCTGGCATTGCCCGGTCCGCCGCCACCGAGATGTTGGCCGTTGGGAACCCGATGCTTCGGCCGCGCTCGAACCCGTGCACGATCGGCCCGCTGAGCGTGTAGTGCCGCCCGAGCAACGCGCTCACTCGCTCCATGTCCCCGGCCGCCAGCGCATTCCGCACCGCGGTCGAGCTGTATCGCTCATGGTCATGCATCAACGGCTCAACCTGCACCACTTCGAACCCGAGCTCGGCCCCGAGCTTCGTCATTCGCTCCCGGATGTCTGCGGGTGCCCCTCGCCCAAAGCGCGCGTCCGGCCCCAGCAGCAACAACTTCATCCGCAGGTGCTTCGAGAACGCAGTCGCGAGGTCTTCCGCCGGTACCTCAGCGACATCCGACGTGAACGTAAGTGGGATGACCCAATCAGCGCCCTCCGCCCGCATCAGGCGCACGCGCTCATCGAGCGTCGTTAGATAGCTCGGCACCGTCTCTGGTCGGAGTACGGTCAGCGGATGCGGATGAAGCGTCACCACCCCGGGCGACAGCCCACGGGAATTCGCCTCAGCGATGAGCCGGTCGAGCAAGAACCTGTGCCCAAGGTGCACCCCGTCCATCACGCCGATGGTCAGGGCGGTATCGCGACCGGGAGCCCCGGCGGCGAGTTGTGCTTCCGTGACGGGTGGGATTGGCATGCTGTGTGGTTCCAGGCTCAGTTGCGAAGGGCCAAAGCGTAGGCAGCCCTTCGTTCGTGCGTCAACGCGTGGCCTATCCCGCCGCCTTCGCCGCGGGTATCGCGACCACGTCGATGTCGCCCCACTGGTCCGACTGCTTGGCGTCGCACTCGCCCGCTTTCAGCAGCTCCAGTATCGCCATGAACGAGATCACGATCTCCATCCGCGTCTTGCAGCTCATAATCATCGTCCGGAACGACACTCGTCCCTGGCGTCGCAGCGTTGCCCGCAGGTCCTGCACGCGCTGGCTGAGCGTCAGCGTCTCCCGCACGATCGCGCCCTGCGGCGGCGGCGGTGTCCGTGCGATCACCTCAAGCATGATCGAATAGAGACGGTCGACGGTGACGTTCTCAAGTCCCGGCCCCGGGGGGATCGGTGGGGCTGGAGCCAGCCGCGGATAGAGCCGCAGCCCTGCCTCCTGGCGATCGTGGAGCATGTCCGCCACCTCGCGGAAGCGGCGGTACTCCATCAGCAGGTCAACCAGCTCGGCTCCGACGTCGTCCGGCTCCGGCTCTTCGCCAGCAGCCGTCGGGACAACCGGCAGGAGCGCCTTCGACTTCAGGTACAGCAGCTTCGCCCCGATCGCGACGAACTCCGCGAGCGCATGCGGGTCGACCCCGTCCTTCGTGTGGACCGCGGCGAGGTACTGGTCGGTGACAGCAACGAGCGAGACGGCTGTAATGTCCAGCTCGTCTCGCTCGATGAGATGCAACAAGAGGTCGAGGGGACCCTCAAAGACCGGGAGGTGGATGTCGCGCATAGTCCCCCGCAGATGTCCCGCCCCGTCGCGGGTCCCACCTGCCGCCCGGCCGTCACCCATCTATACCACCACGGCCGCGCCCACTCCGGGCAACGTCCGCTCGACAGCGGCTGCGATGCGTGCGACTGACCGCATCATCTGTTCGAACCCCTCGTGTGTCAAAGACTGCGCGCCGTCGCTGAGTGCATGCTCTGGCTCCGGATGCACTTCGATCATCAGCCCGTCCGCGCCCGATGCGATCGCCGCCATCGCCACCGGCTCGACCAGCGAACGCTTCCCCGTACCGTGGCTCGGATCCCCGACCACCGGCAGATGGCTCAGCTCCTTCGCGAGTGGGATAGCGTTCACGTCGAACGTGTTCCGGTAGGCCGTCTCGAACGTCCGGATCCCGCGCTCGCACAGGATCACGTCCATGTTCCCCTGCGCCATCAGGTACTCCGCTGCCAGAAGCCACTCCTCGATCGTCCCGCTCAGCGCCCGCTTGAGCATAACCGGCTTCTTCGCCCGGCCGACCTCGTCGAGCAGGATGAAGTTCTGCATGTTCCGCGCACCGATCTGGATGATGTCGGCGTACTCCACGACCGCATCGATGTCGCGAACGCTCATGAGCTCCGTGATCACCGGCATCCCCGTCGCGGCTCGCGCCGTCGCCAGGTGCTTCAGTCCGTCAATCCCGAGCCCCCGAAACGCGTACGGCGAACTCCGCGGCTTGAACGCGCCCCCACGCAGGATGTTCGCGCCCGCCGCCTTCACGGCCTTCGCTGTCTCGACGATGTGCTCTTCGTCTTCGATCGAACACGGCCCGGCCATCACGGCGAGCTCAGTGCCCCCGATCGTCACGCCGTAGCCCACGTCGATCACGCTGTTCGTCGGGTGGAAATCGCGGCTCACCAGCTTGTACGGCTTCGTCACCCGGTGGACTGACTCGACATACGCGATCGCCGCGAAGACATCCTCGAGGCCGGGGTCATCCGTGCCGATCACGCCGATGATGGTTCGCTCCGTCCCACGTGAGAGGTGCGCACTTCGTCCGCTCTCTTCGATGCGGTCGATGATGTGTTGAAGGTCTGCTTCGCTCGCCTCAGGCGAGACAACGATGATCATGGATTCTCCTTGTGTCGGCGCGGGATGAGGTGGCGCCACGGCCGCCGCTCGCGCGGGTGCTCCTGGGACAACATAAAGCTTCGACTGTCGCTTTCATGCTAAAGCCCACGACGCTCTTGGACGCGCGTGCGGCGAAACGGCCGTTCGTTGGGCGAGATTTAGACGATGGGGGTTTAGCTCGGCTGCCGGAAGGCCCGGGCCGGGGAGCCGGTGTAACCACGGCCTTCGCAAAGTCCGGCGAATACGCTCCGCCAGCCCTCACGCAAGGCCGTTCCCACCTGCCCGTCCGCGGCCGGTAACATCCTCAACGAACTCCCTGACGCGCTCGGCGGCGCTTCCTGCGCCTGTCGCGTCGATCGCCGTAATGATAGCAGAGCCGATCACCGCCGCATCCGCGAACCGCCCCACCTCCTCCACATGTGCCCGCCGCGAAATCCCGAAGCCCACCGCCAGCGGCAGCGGCGTGTGCGTCCGCACCCGCTCGATGAATTCCCCCAGCTCCGGCGGGAGGCTATCCCGCTCTCCCGTTGTCCCCGTCACGCTCACGCAATAGATGAAACCGTCCCCAGCCTCCGCTAGCAGGTCGACCCGAGCGTCACTCGTTGTCGGCGCGACCAGCGGGATGAAGCTCAGGTCGTTCGCATGGCACGCATCCATGAACACACCCGCTTCCTCGGGTGGCAGGTCCACCACGATGAACCCGTCGGCCCCTGCGACCGCCGCGTCCACCACCGCCCGCGTCTCGCCGTACGACAGGATCGGGTTGTAGTACCCCATCAACATCACCGGCGCTGTCAGCCCCTGCGCCCTCGCCTCCCGGACGAACCCCAGGCAATCGGCGAACGTCACACCGTTCCTCACCGCCACTTCATTCGCATGCTGGATCGTCGCCCCGTCTGCCAGGGGGTCAGTGAACGGCACGCCCAACTCGATTGCATCCGCGCCGCCCGCCTGCATCGCCAGCAGGATTGGCACCGTATCGCTTCGCTCGGCATATCCGGCCGTCACGTACGGCATGAATGCTGCCCGCCCCGCGCCCCGCGCCTCTTCGAACATCGTCCGCAAACGCTGTGACATTCCCTACGCTCCCAGTGCCAGCAAGGCAAAGCTGATGAAATTGAACATGAAGTGGCACGCGATCGCGTCCCACAGGCAGCGCCGCCGCCAGTACAGCCAGCTCAACCCGAGCCCGATCATGAAGAACGGGACAACACTCCCCGGGTCCAGGTGCGCTATCGAGAACGCAAACGCAGAGACCACCGCCGCTACCCACACTCCCCACCGCGCCAGCCCGCTCATCACGAACCCGCGAAAGAACACCTCCTCCGCGATCGGAGCTCCGATGCAGGCCAGGACCCCGGCCGCCGCGAACGTCGTCGCGTCGCGAGTGATTGCATCCGGGACGGTGCTTTTCGGCTTGAGGATCTCGATATCGAACGCATTCGCCATCGTCGACCACCCGAGGACCATCAGGAGCGCCGCGATCGTAACCACCGCCGGTCGCCACAGATCCTCGAACCGGTAGCTCCCCAACCCGAGCGTCCGTGCCAGCGCTGCCGGGCTCTGACGGCTCATCGCGACCGCGATGAGAATCAGGCCTCCCTGGTAGACGAGCGTGATCCCGAACGCGATCTGCATCGAGGTCTTATCGGCGAACAGTTCCGGCGGATCGGGCAAGGACACGCCCTCCACCGCCGCCCGCAGCCGCTCGTCGGCATACCGGGCAACCTCAGCCGCGTCGGTGAACGGCCCACCCGCGTCCTCCAGCACCGGCTCGCTCCCCACCAGCGCAATCACGACGACCACGAGGATGCTGCTCAACAGGAAGGCTGCCCCGGCAAGCCCCGCCCCGATCAGCACCTGCATCGGCCCCCACGAGACCCTCGGTCCCGGGCTGCTAATCGCCTCTGCGCTCATTCGGGTAGCCTCAGAGCGTCACGCCGAGCGCGCCAGCCACGGTATGCATGTCCTTGTCGCCCCGGCCACTCAGCCCCACGAGCACGTCCTGCTCCGGGCTCATCCCTGCGGCGACCTTCATGGCATGATAGAGCGCGTGCGAGGGCTCCAGCGCCGGGATGATTCCCTCGGTTCGTGTCAGTGCCTGGAACCCTTCCAGCGCCTGCACATCCGTGACGCCGACGTACTCCGCCCGCTCGCTCGTCTTGAGCCACGAGTGCTCGGGTCCAACGCCCGGGTAGTCCAGCCCCGCCGAGATGCTGTGTGTTTCGAGGATCTGACCGGCATCGTCCTGCAGCAGGTACGTCTTCGTCCCATGCAACACGCCGGGCCGCCCCGCGACCAGCGTCGCCGAATGCCTTCCCGTGCCGATCCCTTCGCCAGCGGCCTCGACTCCGATGAGTCGCGTCGGGTCGTCTATCAGCGGATGGAAGAGCCCGATGGCGTTGCTCCCGCCACCCACGCACGCGATCGCGACGTCTGCCAGCTTCCCGGCCTGCTCTAGCATCTGCTTGCGCGCTTCCTTCCCGATCACCGACTGGAAGTCGCGCACGATCGTCGGGAACGGGTGCGGCCCGATTGCCGACCCGATGAGGTAGTGCGTCGTCCGCACGTTCGTCACCCAGTCGCGCATCGCCTCGTTGATCGCGTCCTTCAACGTCTTGCTGCCGCTATCCACCGGCATCACCGTCGCGCCGAGCATCTTCATCCGGAACACGTTCAGCGACTGCCGCTGGATGTCCTCGGTCCCCATGTACACGGCGCATTCCAGGTCGAGCATCGCGCACACTGTCGCCGTCGCGACCCCGTGCTGCCCCGCGCCCGTCTCCGCAATGATGCGTGGCTTCCCGAGCCGCTTCGCCAGAAGCGCCTGGCCGATCGCGTTGTTGATCTTGTGCGCCCCTGTGTGCGCCAGGTCTTCGCGCTTCAGCCAGATGCGCGCTCCACCGCACTCCCGCGTCATCCGCTCCGCGAAGTAGAGCGGCGTCTCTCGCCCAACATAATGCTTGAGGAGGTAGTCGAGTTCCCGCTGGAACTCCGGGTCCGCCCGCGCTTCCGCATACGCTGCCTCGAGTTCCTCGTGCGCCCCGACCAGCGTCTCGGGCACGTACCGCCCGCCGAAGTCACCGAATCGTGGTGAAAGTCCTGCCTTAGCCGCCAACTGGGGCTCCCTTCGCCGCGCGGATAAACGCGCGAATCTTCTCGATGTCCTTCGTCCCGTCGGTTTCCACCCCACTCGACACGTCCACCGCCCACGGCTCCGTCTGCGTTACGGCCCCCGCCACAGTCTCGGGCGTCAGTCCTCCGGCCAGCATCAGCGGCTGGCTTCGCCCCAACTCTGCCGCGACGCTCCAATCGAACGCCACCCCGGTGCCGCCGTGTGCGCCTGCCATTTTCGTGTCCAGCATCAGGACTGCCGCCCTCCCCGTCTCAAGGCTCTCCCGCACGTCGTCCGCGCTCACGCTATCGTCGACGTGCACCGCCTTGATCACCGGTCGCACGACCCTCCGCGCGAACTCCCAATCCTCGCCCCCCGAAAGCTGCACGAGGTCGAGGCCCGCCGCCTCCGCGATCTGGTTCACCTCACTCAGCGACTGGTCCGCGAAGACCCCCACGATCAGCGGCCGCCATCGCAGCGCCGACTGCTCGATCGCGTCCGCCCACAGCCCGAACCAGCTGGAACCCCGCACCTCCCCAGGCTGCGGCCCATCGAACGCCGCGATCTCCTCGCTCCGCCGCAGCTCCCGCAGTGCCTCAACGATGTCGTAGCACTCCTGCGGCGTCACCTTGCGCTTCGACTCCGCGAACATCAGCCCGATAAAGTCGGCCCCGGCTTTCGCGGTCTCCACCGCAGTCGCTACGTCCCGTAGTCCGCAGATCTTCACGAGAGTCACAGCCCGCGGAGCTCCCGGATCATCGCCGCCGGGTCCGGCGTGCGCATCAGCGCCTCGCCGACCAGTACCGCTGTCGCGCCAACCTGCTCGAACCGCACCACGTCGTCCCGGGTCGCGATCCCGCTGAGCGCCGCGAGGATCACGTCCTCGGGCACCATTCCCGCGAGCCGGTCGGTCGTCCCCAGGTCCACGTTGAACGTCCGCAGGTCGCGGTTGTTCACGCCGATCACCCGCGACCCTGCCCGCAATGCGCGTTCCATCTCCTCGGCGCTGTTCACTTCAACCAGCGGCTCCATCCCCAGCCCGCGCGAAACATCCATCAGCCCGCACAGGGTCGCGTCGTCCAGCGATGCCACGATCAGCAGCACCGTGTCCGCGCCATGGACCCGCGCCTCCACCACCTGGTACTCGTCGATCACGAAATCCTTCCGCAGAACGGCCGGTCGGTCCGGCATCCCGTCGATCGCAGCTCGCACCCCTGCCATGTCCGCGATCGTGCCCTTGAACCACGTCGGCTCCGTAAGCACCGAGATCGCCGCAGCACCGGCGTGCGCGTATGCCCTGCCCTGTCTGACCGCATCGATCTCCGGCGCGATGTCGCCCTTACTCGGCGATGCCCGCTTGATCTCCGCCATCACCGCCATCGGAGCGCTCGCCCGCAGTCGTTCGGCGAAGCCGATCACCTCGGGCGCCTCATCCAGCCGCGCATGCAGTGCTGCCAGCGGCGCCGCTGCCCGGTCCGCCGCCACGTCCTTCCGCCGCTGCGCCACGATCGTGTCGAGGATCGTTGCCTCAGCCACCCGCTACCTCGTTCGTCAGCGCCACGTACCGCTCCATCACATCCTTCGCCTTCCCTGAGCTGATCGAATCCCGCGCCATCTCCGCGCCCGTGTCGAGATCGTCCGCTACCCCAGCGACGAAGAGGGCTGCCCCCGCGTTGATGACCACGAAGTCCGCCATCGCCCCAGGCTTCCCACCGAGCACCACCCGCAGCGTCGCCGCGTTCTCCGCTGCATCTCCGCCCGCGACTTCGTCCAGCTCGTGCGCCGCGACACCGAAGTCCGCCGGCGAGATCACCCGTTCGCGCACCTCGCCGTCCTCGACGATCCACGCTTTCGTCGCAGTCGCCGGGCTGATCTCGTCGAGCCCGTCCGACGAATGGACGACCATCGCTCGTTTCATCCCGCGCAACGCGAACGCCGCTGCCATCAGCGGCCCGAGGCTCGCTGCGCCCACGCCCGCCAGCTGCCCCTTCGGGTTCGCGGGATTCGTCAGCGGCCCTAACAGGTTGAACACCGTCCGGATCCCCAGCTCCCGTCGTGGTCCACCAACATGCCGCATCGCCGGGTGAAACCGTTGCGCGAACAGGAACCCGAACCCGCAGCCGTCGATCACCCTTGCGACCTGCTCACCACCGATATCGATGCGTGCCCCCAGCGCCTCCAGCAGGTCCGCGCTCCCCGCCTTCGACGATGCCGCCCGGTTCCCGTGCTTCGCGACCCGCACGCCCGCCCCGGCGACGACAAACCCTGCCGCTGTCGAAACGTTGAACGTGTCGATCCCGTCGCCACCCGTCCCGCAAATGTCGATCACATCCGCGACCACAATCGGTTCCGCGTGTGCCTGCATCACTTTCGATGCGGCGGCGACCACTTCCGCAGTCTCCCCGTACATCCGCAGTCCCGTCAGGAAGCCACCGACCTGTGCCGGCGTCGCGTTCCCGCCCATGATCTCTTCCATCGCGCCTGCGACCTGCTCCGCCGTGACGCCCGCCCCATCGGCCAGGCCCCGGATGCACTCCTGGATCACCATCGTCCACCCCGCATGTCGAGGAAGTTCTGGAGCAACTCTTTCCCGTGCTCCGTCGCTATCGACTCCGGGTGAAACTGTACCCCCTCCACTGTCAGCTCGCGGTGGCGGACGCCCATGATCACACCGCTCTCGGAATGAGCCGTCACTTCGAGTTCGGAAGGGGTGGTCTCCGCCTTCCCCGCCAGCGAGTGGTACCGCACCGCCGTGAAATCCTCCGGAATCCCTGCGAACACGCCCTTGCCGTCGTGCGTGATCGTTGAGGTTTTTCCGTGCTTGATCTCGCCCGCGCCAACAACATCCCCGCCGTACACATCGAAGATGCACTGGTGCCCGAGGCACACGCCAAGCACCGGCACCTTCCCCGCAAACTCCCGGATCACGTCGCGCGATACCCCGGCGTCGTCGGGGTTGCCCGGCCCCGGTGAGATCACCACATGGTCCGGGTTCAGCGCCTTGCACTCATCCAGCGTCACCTTGTCGTTCCGATGCACGACAACTTCCTCGCCCAGCTCGCACAGGTACTGGTACAGGTTGTAGGTGAAGCTGTCGTAGTTATCGATCAGGAGCGTCGTCATCGGTCCATCCTCTCTTCTTTCGCGAGGTCGGTCGCGACCTCCCGCAATGCCGCCGCCAGTTCCTCCGGGCTGTACCCGTAACCACGGCGGTCGAGCCGGAACTTCTTCTCCAGGTACTCCGGGTTGAACGAAGCCGGCGCCCGCAGGTCGAGCGGGTATGCCGCGCCCGGCTCTCCGGAAAGCGCCACAAGGAAGTACCCATCGCCCGCTGAACGCGTGAACGTCGCCGTCTCGTCCAGCAAGGGCACGAGGATCAGGTCCACCCCCGCTGAGCGGTAGAACCGCACCCCAACATGCGCTACCTGTTTCGTCAGCTCGCTCATCGGAGAATCCCTGCTCGCTCAAGCAGGAGCAGCGGCACTTCCGAAGGCCTCGCCGCGATCTGGTCGGGCGTCGCGTCCCGGAGCAGCTCCTCGTCGAGGGTCCCCCACAATGCGCCGATCGACCAGCATCCCGCGTTCCGGGCTGCGAACACGTCCGCGGGGCTGTCGCCGATGAACACGACGTCCGCACCCGGATCGAGCACGATCCGGTCAAGCGCTTCATAGATCGGCGCCGGGTCCGGCTTGTGCTCGTCGGTGTCGTCGAACGCCACCACCGCGTGGAAATAGCGAAGCACGCCCGCCCGCGCGAGCTCCTCGATCGCCCCGTGCGAAATCTTGGAAGTCACGACCGCCATCGGGATCTCCGCCGCCTCGACCTCCGCCAGCACCTCTTCCACCCCCGGGAACGCGACTCCACGGTCCGGAATCGCGTAGTACACATCCCGGTACGCGGTCACGAACGTTCGCCAATCATCGCCCATCAACCGCTGGCCGAGGGCCTCGAGTGTCCCACCGCGGTGCGATCGCCACAGCGCCAGCGCGTCTACCGTCGTCCCAAAGCACGCTTTGTACGCCGTCTCCAGCGCATCCATCCGCGCCGGGAGCGTGTTCAGCAGCGTGTCGTCGAGGTCCCAGAGCAGCGCTTTCACGCCAACCCCTCCGGCACCGGCAACCCACGTGAACCGAGCACCATCCGCACGACCTCACCCGCGTCCTCCCCGACCGGAAGTCCCGCATACAGGCTGACCATCTGGATCGTCGCCACCATCGCCTCGTCCGGCATCCCGGCATCCACCGCGTCTTCCACTGCCCGTCGCAGCGCCTTCCGCTGTCCCAGCGCCGCCAGTATCCCGATCCGAAGCGCCGTTGCCGTGGCGACGCTCAGCGAGCCGCTTCGCGCGCTTACCCTGGCTTCGGGTGCCGCCACCTCCTCATCCTCACCGGACCCCATCACGCGACCGAACGCCGCCATGATCGCCGCGCTGTCGTCCACCGGCTCCGCGAGCCCGAACGCGACGAGCACGCTCTGCCGCACACGGTCGTCCATCCGCACCGCATCCAGCTCATCGAACGCGAACCACCCAGCGCCAATCCCCGGCGCCATCGTCGGCTCGCCGCTCCAGCCCCGCGGCGCATAGATGTTGTAGACCACGTGAGCGTCTGCCTCGTCCCGCATGTACACCGTTTCCACGAAGTCCGTGCTCAGGTCGTCCGCCTCAACGCCGAACTCACCCAGGATGACGCCCATACCGGCGTCGACATCGTCGTGATGCGATTGCAGCGGGCCGCCCGGGAGCTCCCACTCTCCGGCGGGATCGCGCCGCATCAGGAAGAGCCGCCCGTCCCGCGCGAGGATCGCCGCCATCCGGATCGTCTGCGCCATCTGCGCTAGACCGCGCTTCCCGCTGGCGTTTCAGCCGCCGCGATCTCCGCCTGATCGATGGCCCGCATAAGCGCCCGCATCTTGTTCATCGACTCCTCGTACTCCGTCGGTGCCACCGAGTCGTACACGATCCCGCCGCCTGCCTGCAGATACGCCACGCCGTCCTTAACGACCATCGTCCGGATCGCGATGCACGTGTCGAGGTTCCCCCCGAAGCTCGCATAGCCGACAGCCCCAGCGTAGATCCCCCGCTTTTCGCGTTCGATCTCCGCGATCAGTTCCATCGCCCGCACCTTCGGCGCGCCGGACACGGTCCCCGCCGGGAAGATCGAGCGGAACGCGTCGAAGATCGTCTTGTCCGCTCGCAGCTTGCCGCTCACGTGCGAAACGATGTGCATCACGTGCGAGTACCGCTCGATCTCCATGAGCATGTCGACCTTCACCGTTCCCGGCTGCGCGACACGCCCCACATCGTTTCGGCCGAGGTCGACGAGCATTATGTGCTCGGCCAGCTCCTTCTCGTCCTCCAGCAACTCCACGGCCAGCCGGTCGTCTTCCTCGGGCGTGGCCCCGCGTGGCCGAGTTCCCGCAATCGGGTGGTTCGTGATGACGCCGTCCTCAACACGCACGAGCAACTCAGGCGAAGCCCCCACGATCTGGAAGCCGTCCAGGTCGAGATAGAACATGTACGGCGACGGGTTCACCGTCCGCAGCGACCGGTACAGGTTGAATGGATGCACCGCTGTCGGCCGCGCAAGCCGCTGCGACGGCACGGCCTGGATGATCTCGCCAGCGATGATGTTCTCGCGAAGTTGCTCCACCATCAGCTCGTAGCCTTCGCGCCCCACGTTCGAGTCATACGCCCGGTTCGTCCGCGTGACCTCGTGGACCTCCTGCGTCGGGAGGGGCACTGCCGGGTTACTCATCCGCGCAGCCAGCTCCTGGATGCGGTCGACTGCCTTCCGGTACTCGGCCTCGACATCGCCCTGCAGACGGCAGTGCGCGATCAGCTTCACGGTGTGCCGCAGATGGTCGAAGGCCACCATCGAATCGCTCAGCATGAAGATCGCCTCGGGGATCCCGAGCACATCGATCTGCTCCCGCGCGACGCGAGGCTCGAAGTGCCGCACCGCGTCGTAGCTGACGTACCCGATCGCTCCGCCGCTCAGTGACGGCAGTCCCTCCACCGGGAGGAGCCTGTACTTCGCCATCTCGTCCTGCAGCGGGATCAGAGGGTCGCCCTGGAACTCCTCGTGCTCACCCGTCCGAATGACCCGGTAGGGCTCCGTCCCGATGAATGAGTAGCGCGCCATCCGCTCCCCGCCCTCAACGCTCTCGAGCAGGAACGAGTACGGCCCCTTCCGGACCTTCAGGAACGCGGAGACGGGGGTCTCCATGTCGGCCGTCACCTCGCGATAGACCGGCACCAGGTTCCCCTGCCCGGTCGCTGCAAGCTGCCGCACTTCTTCGAGGCTGGGTCGAAACATCAGTACTTCCCCAGGTAATTGAGGTCGAGGGCGTCGCGCACCATCTCCATCGTTTCGCGAGCGGTCGCGCGCGCCGTCGTCGAACCATGCTCAAGCGCTTCCCGCACCAGCCCCATGTTGTTTTCGTACTTCGCCCGCCGGTCCCGGATCGGGTCGAGGAACGCGTTCAGCGCGACAGCGAGGCTGTCCTTGAGTTCCTTGTTCCCCACGCCGGTCCGCACGTAGCGGTCCTTCAGATCCTCGACTTCCGCCCGGTTCGCGTTGAACGCGTCGTGGTACAGGAGTATCGGGTTCTCTTCGACCTTGCCCGGTTCGTCCGCAGCCCGAGGTGGCCCGCCGAACATGCCGCGGACCTTCTTGTTCACGGTCTCGGCATCGTCTTTCAGGTTGATCGTGTTCCCGCGTGATTTACTCATCTTCGCGTTGCCATCGGTCCCAACGAGGCGCGCAACCCGTCCGACAAGCGCCTCCGGCTCGGGGAACACCGGCTTGTGCTTCCGGTTGAAGTCCCGCGCAATCTCCCGAGTGAGCTCGATGTGCGGCAGCTGGTCCTCACCCACTGGCACGAGATGCGCGCGCGGCATCAGGATGTTCGCGACCTGCATCACCGGGTAGGTGAAGAATGCAACGGGCACCGTCTTGTTCCCGAAGTCCTGCATCTCCGCCTTGAGCGTCGGGTTCCGCTGTAGTTCGCCCAGACCCATGTCCCAGCTGAGCCAGAGCGTCAGCTCGGCGTGCTCCGGTACAAGGCTCTCCACCACGAACTTGGAGTTCTCCGGGTCGAGTCCGACCGCGATCCAGTCGAGCGCAACCTCCCACACCGCGTCTCGAACCCGCGAGATGTCGTCGGCGTAGTCCGAGACCTGGTAGTCGGCGATCAGGAAGTAGCAGTCGTAGCTATCCTGCAGCCGGATCCAGTTCTCCAGTGCCCCGGCGTAGTGCCCCAGGTGCAGCGACCCCGTCGGCCGGACGCCAGTCAGGATGCGCTTCTTCTCGGTCATCGCGGGCCCATTGGCCCCGGCGGTCGACCGCCCTGTGTGAATCCACCTGAACGCTGTGGCGGTGGCCCGCCACGTTGCGGCGGCGCCATCCCGCCGCCGCTCCCACGGTTCACCGTCCGCAATATCGCGGCGATCTGCCGCGCGGTCAGTTCCGCCATCGTCAGCTCATTCGCGAACACCGAATCGGGCTCATTCGTCACCGCCGCGAGGACATGCAGCCAAGCCCGCGTTCGTGCGAGTGCCGCCCGCGCGTCCTGGTAGGCGTTCATTACGACAGGCCCGCTCAGCGTCGATGCTTCCGCGATCAGCGCGCACGCGTCCCCAGCGGCAGTGAACGCGTTCGCCTGGGCATCCGCTGATGCCTTCAGGTTGGATGCAACCTTCAGGCGCCCGACCGCTGCCGCCAGCCGCACGGCGCTGTGCCACGCCTCCGAATCTTCGTAGGCGAACTCGGCCATCAGCGCCCCGCCAGGGGCTCGGCGTAGCAACCGTCGAGGAACGACCACAGCTTCTCGCAGGCCGATGCTGTCGCCGCGACGACCGCATCTTGGTCCTCGGTCGACTGGAAGATCGCTTCCATCTCCGAACCCGAGTGCGCGATGTCTGCCACGAGGTGCGTCGAGAAGAACTCGAACTGGTCCGGCGTGAACCCGTAGTTCTCCGAAAGCCCCTTGATCTTCTGCCACGCGATCGCCGGGACCTGGCCTTCGTACGCGAACATCGTCGCCATCGCCTCCGCGACCGGCGCCGTCCGCGCGGCGCTGTAGTAGTGCTCGACCAGGGCAGATGTCTCGGGCCGCGGCGTCGACGTCACGATCTCCTCTTCGCTCAGTCCCAGCGCGGCGCCGAAGTCCAGCCACAGCTGGCGGTGGTTCCGCTCGCCGTGCTCCTCATCCCACAGGTTGTCGAGGATGATCTGGCGGATCGGCGCCGATTCCGTCCGGGCATGGATCGCACTCAGGAAGCGCGGGAACGCGGCCTCGAAGTGGAAGTATTGACGGGCGTACTCCTGCAGGCGTTCGACCGGCAGCGTGCCCGTCGTCCACTCCTGGTAGAACGGGTGCTTCAGCAGCGAATGCTCGTCAAGGACCGCGCGGATCTGGCTCTCAAGTGCGTTCAGGTTGGTTGCGGTGGTCATGGTCTTCTCCTGGCTCCCCTCGGATTTCGTCTAGCCGACCTGCGGCAGGGACTTCATTGCTTCACGTACCTTCTCCTCGGGGTACTCGTAATCCTCGAGCTTCCCGGAGAGGTACTGGTCGTAGGCTGCCATGTCGAAGTTGCCATGGCCGCTCAGGTTGAACAGGATGACCCGCGATTCGCCGGCGTCCCTGGCCGCCAGCGCCTCGTCGATTGCACCCCGGATGGCGTGTGAACTCTCGGGCGCAGGGATAATCCCCTCCGTCCGGCTGAACAGCACCGCGGCTTCGAAGCACGGGTTCTGCGTGTACGCCCGCGCCTCCATATACCCCTCGTCGTAGAGGTGGCAGATGAGTGGCGCCATAGCATGATACCGGAGCCCGCCCGCGTGGATCCCCGGCGGCACGAACGTGTGCCCCAGGGTGTGCATCTTCATCAGCGGCGTTGTCCCCGCCGTATCCCCGAAGTCATACCGGTACTCGCCCTTCGTCAGGCTCGGACAGCTTGCTGGCTCCACCGCGAGGAACCGGGTGTCGCGTTTCCCTTCGAGCTTTTCGCGCATGAATGGGAACGCGAGTCCGGCGAAGTTCGAACCGCCGCCAGCGCACCCGATGACGACATCCGGGTACTCCCCCGCCATCTCCATCTGCTTGATCGCTTCCTGCCCGATCACTGTCTGGTGCAGCAGGACATGGTTGAGCACGCTCCCCAATGAGTACTTCGTATCCTCGCGCGTGGCCGCGTCCTCCACCGCTTCGCTGATCGCGGTGCCAAGGCTCCCAGGGCTATCGGGGTCTTCCGCCAGGATCGCCCGCCCGGCGTTCGTGTCCGTGCTCGGGCTCGCCACGACGCTCCCGCCCCACACTTCCATCATGTTGCGCCGGTAGGGCTTCTGGTCGTACGAAACCCGCACCATGTACACCTTGCACTCGAGCCCGAACAGGTTCGTCGCGAACGCCAGCGCCGAACCCCACTGGCCCGCGCCAGTTTCCGTGGCGATCCGCTTTACGCCTTCCTGCTTGTTGTAGTAGGCCTGCGCCACCGCCGTATTCGGCTTGTGCGAGCCCGCCGGTGAGACGCCCTCGTACTTGTAGTAGATGTGCGCCGGCGTATCGAGCGCCTTCTCCAGTCCGGTAGCGCGGAACAGCGGCGCCGGCCGCCAGATCTTGTAGATCTCTCGAACCTCATCCGGGATCGGGATGAACCGCTCCTGGCTCATTTCCTGCTTGATCAGCTCCATCGGGAACAGCGGCGCCAGCGCTTCCGGCCCGATCGGTTGCATCGTCCCCGGGTGCAGCGGTGGTGGCGGCGGAGATGTCAGGTCAGCCGCGATGTTATACCACTGTTCCGGGATCTCTGATTCGTTAAGGTTGTACTTCTTCGTTGCCATGGTGCTAGCCCTGTCCCCGTTTCGCCAACAAAAAACCCCCGTCGTCGCTCAAAGGACGAGGGGGTTCTCGCGGTGCCACCTTTGTTCCCGCACCTGAAGCGCGGGCACTCTTTCGGCCGCCCGGTTTCCCGGAAAGCCTGGGCTCTGATAACGGTGCCTACTCCGCCAGCAGCTAGTTGCGTCGCCGCGTTCGCTACCGGGACTCCCGGGGCCATTCACCAGTCGCGCCGCCACCGGGCTCTCACCTTTCCCGGCTCTCTGGAGGCTCGCCTGACCGGCTACTCTTCCCGATCAACGTCACCTATTCAGTTGTGCGCTTGAAGGTAGGACCGCGCGACCGGGTCTGTCAATACGTCTCGACTGACTTCACTGGGGGGTATCAGACGCACCTGCTCGACTGGCTCTTCGATATCTGGTTCTGGCTCACCGGCGCCGAATCCGACGCGCCCTCCGACGAGGTCACCATGGCGCAGAACGACGCCACACGTCTTGCCGAAATCGAAGAGGCGAAGGACGGTGCGACCGACGATTTAATACTCGGACGCTGACGCTATGTGCGAACCGCCGCAGCGGGCCGTTCCGTTTTTCGCCTCTCGCTCTCAATAATCTCGACTATCTCCTCCACCGCCTCCTCCAGCCGCCCGTGCCGGTTAATCACTACGTAGTCGTTGTTCGCCTCGTCCGCCAGCTCCTCCTCGATCTCCGCCATCCGCCGCGCCAGCGACTCCGGGTCTTCAGTCCCGCGCTCTACCAGGCGCGCCCGCAGCACGTCACGGTCCTCAGCTCCCAGAAAGATGAACACGGCCCCTTCCAGCCGTTCTCTCCACGTCCTCGCGCCCTGTACATCCGTCCGGATGATCACATCCTCACCGCGCGAAAGCGGCCCCTCGATCTCCTGCCATTCCAGCCCCTTCCAGTCGTCGTACACCTTCGCCGACTCCGCGAACTGCTTCGCTGCGATCATGTCCTCGAACCGCTCCCGGCTGTAGAAGTGGTAGTCAACCCCGTCCCGCTCACCCGGTCGCGGCGCCCGGCTCGTCGAACTCGTCGCCCTGTGGATGCCCGTCTTCGCCCGCAGCGCGTCTATCACGCTGTCCTTCCCCACCCCCGATGGCCCGTGCAGGACGATGATCAGCGGCTTCGCGCTCATACCGTGCTGGCCGAACCCTCGCGCGCCGCCTCCAGGTCATGCCAGAACCCCGGATAGGACACCCCGACCGCGTCGTCGACGATGCGCGTCTCGCCTGTCGCAAGGCTCCCCGCGATTGCGCCGAGCATGCCGATCCGGTGGTCCCCCTCCGCCTCGACCAGCGCCCCGTGCAGCGCCTGCCGCCCTTCGACCACGAATCCGTCCGGCCGCGCGTTGATCCGTGCACCCATGTGCCCCAGCGCCTTAACGACCGTGTCCACCCGGTCTGATTCCTTCACCCGAAGCTCCGCGGCGTCCTTCACCACCGTCTCTCCCTCCGCGAAGCACGCGAGCACGGCCACCAACGGGAGCTCATCGATCGCCCGCGGCACCAGTCCGCCGCTCACCACTGTCCCCCGCAGCGTCGAAGTCCGCACCGTAATGTCCGCCACTGGCTCGCCCCCTGCCAGCCGTTCCTCCCCGATCACCACGTCAGCCCCCATCGCCTCAAGGATGTCCAGCAGCCCGGTGCGCGTTGGGTTCGTATTCACCCGCCGCAGTCGAATCTCGGCGTCAGGATGGCAGGCTCCCAGCACGAGCCACGGCGCCGCGCTCGAAATGTCCCCCGGCACGTCGATCGTCAGCGGCGCGAGTCGCTCGGCCGCTTCCACACCCACCGACGTCCCATTCGTCGACACCGCCGCACCCATCGCCGAGAGCATCCGTTCGGTGTGGTCCCTCGAAACCGTTGGCTCCGTAACCCGCGTCTGGCCGTCCGCGTAGAGCCCCGCCAGCAGCACTGCCGACTTCACCTGCGCGCTCGCAACCGGCGACGTGTACTCGATCCCACGCAATCCACCACCGCGCACCACCACCGGCGCCAGCGTGTCCCCGCGCCGTGCATGGATCGAAGCCCCCATCGACCGCAGCGGCCCGATCACCCGCGCCATCGGACGCCTCCGGAGCGAGCCGTCGCCCGAGAGGACGCTTAACAGCGGGTGCGCCGCCAGCAGCCCGATCAGCAGCCGCATCGTCGTGCCGCTGTTCCCGCAGTCCAGCACGTCCTCGCTCTCGAATAGCGCGTGGAGCCCTGTGCCACGTACATCGGCGCTCGTTGACCCCTCAGCCCAATCGATATCCACGCCCAGCGCCTGCAAACACCGCGCAGTCGACCGCACATCCTCGGAATCGAGCAGGTTCGTTAACCGCGCATCCCCGTCCGCAATCGCGTTCAAGATCAGCGACCGGTGCGAAATGGACTTGTCAGACGGGACGGTGATCGTCGCCCGGATCCGCCCGGGCCGGCTAACGCTTGTCGTCATCGAGGGACGCCGTTGGGCGGTGGCGGATCGCCTCCGCGTTCGCCTCCGCCTTGTCCGTCATCTCTTTCATCTTGTCGTACAGCCCGCCGAAGAAGAGGCGACCCATCGCGTCCTTCGAACTCGGCGCGTCGGACCCCTCCGGCAGTCGCCGCGTGGGAGGGTTCGCGATGTACCGATCCCGGTCCATCTGTGTGGTACCTAGGAGATCGAAGACGACATCCCCGCCCGTCTCGATCGCGCGATACACGTTGTCGAGTTCAGACTGGAACCTGCCCAGCCAGTGCAGCACCGCCTCCCGGTTCGTCGCGAGGATATCCCGCGCCATCACCGGGTCGCCACTCGCAAGTCTCGTCAGGTCTCTGAACCCGGGGCCCGCCAGCAACGACATGTCTTCCCACGCCTGGCTGTCGCGCACCATCCGGAACAGCCCCACCGACAGCAGGATGGGCATGTGGCTCACGGCCGCCGCGTACTGGTCGTGCTCCGCTGGATCGATGTACAGCGGGAACGCACCCATCGTCTCGACGAATCCCAGCACAACCCCGACCGCCCCCTCGTCCGCACGCGGCGTTGGTGTAACGGCCCAGCTCGCTTCCTTGAAAAGGTCAGCGCGAGCGGCATCCGGCCCGCTCTTCTCACTCCCCGCCATCGGGTGCCCGCCAACGAAGTGCACGCCGTCGGGAAGGAACTCTTGCGCCCACCGCATGATGTCGGCTTTCGTGCTGCACGTGTCCGTGACCACGGCGCCCTGCTTCAGGTACGGCGACATGTCCCGCAACAGTTGCTTCGAAGCCGCAACCGGCACGCACAGGATCACGAGCCCTGCCCCTTCGATCGCCTCCTGGACCGAGCCCAGGTCCTTGTCGAGCGCACCGCGCTTCTTCGCTGCTCGTGCCGTTCCCCGGTCGACGTCAGTCCCAACAACCTCGTACGCGCGATCGGCCTTCGCCATCAGCGCCAGCCCAACAGAGCTACCGATGAGCCCCGTCCCCACAATTGCTATCTTCGGCCGCGACATAAAACCTCAGGATGCCGCATCTGCGGCCTGGAGTAGCCGTAGAATACCATCTTGCCCCGGCTCCGAATGGTGAAGACGGGTAAGCGCCACCACCCGCTCGCTCGCCCCGGCCCGTTCCAGAAGCACTGCCCCGCGTTCACTGTGGACCCGCGATCGGGCCACCGCCCGCCGCATGGCGTACCGCGAGCGTCCGCTCCCAACGAGATCCGCGACCCGGAGTTCGCTTGCCAGCACGTAGATCACCCGGTCCGGCCGGCGCTGCTCGCCCTTACCGATGTCATGGAGCAGGGCTGCGGCCAGTAACTCCCGGTCATCCTGGTTGCGCTCAATGAGCCATTGCGCCGTCCGCGCCGAATGCACGATGTCCCGTGGATGCTGGGCCTCGAACAGCGCGAACAAAGCCGGCGCGAGTATCTCTTGCGCCGCCGCGTAATCCGCCGCCGATGGCATCCGTGTTGCTTCCCGGAACTGCCGGATGCGTTCGCGCACGTCAGACGATCAGGTCAAAGACTCGGTTACCGAGCCCGCCGATCACGGACCCAATCGGGTTATAAGGCGTCACCCACCCGATCGCGAGGAGCGTCAGCAAGATTCCCGGCCCCCACGGCGCGAGCGAAGAGAGCGGCCGCGAGACGCTGTCCGGCAGAAGTCCCAGCAGTACCTTGAACCCGTCCAGCGGGTGGATCGGGATCAGGTTGAACACGCCGAGCAGGATGTTCAGGAACACCACGTACACGAGGAAGAGGCCCACCACCTCTTCGCCGCCCGCATTGCCGATGTCATCGAAGCTCGCCACCGAGTCGATCAGCCCCAGCTTCAGGGGCAGCGCCGCAATCAGCGCAAAGAAGAAGTTGGAAGCCGGGCCAGCTACCGCAACCAGCGCCCCTCCGACTTTCGGGCCATGCTCAAGCCGGTACATGTTCACCGGCGTCGGCTTCCCCCACCCGAATCCCACCAGCGCCAGCAGTACCGTCCCCATCGGGTCGAGGTGTGCCAGCGGATTGAGCGTCAGCCGCCCCTGCTTCTGCGCGGTGTCGTCGCCAAGCTGGTACGCCGCCCAAGCGTGCGAAAACTCGTGGAACGCAATCCCGGTGACGAACGCAACTCCGAACGCCGCGAGAAACGCAACGAGTGCCGCCGGGTTGTCCGCGAATCGATCGAGCTGCCAGATCATGCGCGCCGGATCGTAGCACAGGGCCCCTTTCACTCACCCGTATAGCTTTATCAACAATTGACGCGGTGTGCGCAAAGTTGTTACGTTCCGCCCTGACGGAAGTATGGGCGCCGGTGCCCTGCCTCCCGCCTGCACCGATTAGCAGGCCCTCCCCCCGGTCA
>JBPPMX010000076.1:0-7632 GCA_051306275.1 Tepidiformaceae bacterium | reverse complement strand
TCCCAACGGCATCGCCGCCGAAGGTATTGGGATCGTCGACCTCCCTGCAGAGATGAACCCCACCGGCCAGCCCCCCGCTGCGCAGGAGGGCCGCGCCGCACCGAACTTCGTGCTGACGACACCCGGCGGAGGACAGGCCTCGCTTACCGACTACCGTGGCAAGTACGTCCTCGTGAACTTCTGGGCGAGCTGGTGCCCCCCGTGCAGGGGCGAAACCCCGGACCTCCAGCGCTTTAGCGAGTCGCACCCGGATGGCATCGTCGTCCTCGGCGTGAACATCCAGGAGTCCGAGGCGGACGCCCAGCGCTTCCTCCATGAATTCGACGTCACATACCCGATCCTGCTCGACGAAGACGGCGAGGTGACCGACACCTACCGCGTCGGCTATCCGCCCATCAGCTACCTCGTCGGTCCGGACGGCGAGATCCTCCGGCTCTACACCGGCGTCCTCACGCCGGAGATGCTCGACGAGCTCGCCGCCGAGTACCTCAGCTAGATGGCTGCCAGCGCACCCGCCACGACGCAATCCATCCGCCCGGGCGGCTTCGATCCCCTCCGCTGGGCATGGCAACTCCTGACGAACGTGAAGTTCGCCCTCTTCCTGGTCGGTACCGCGGGGGTCGCCGGGATGATCGGCGTGGTCCTCCCCCAGCTCCCCGGTCCGATGCGCAGCAACCCCGCAGCCCGCGAAGCCTGGTACCAGCTCCAGGCGGAAGACTTCGGCGCCTTCACCGAACCCATGCGCCGCTTCGACCTCTTCGAAGTCTTCTATTCGCCCTGGTTCAACGGTCTCTGGGTCGTGATCGTCATTGCCGTCACTGTTTGTACCGTCAGCCGCTTCAGCCCAACCTGGCGCGCCGTCCACCGCCCGTCACGCGAAGTCTCCGACCGCTACTTCGAAACCGCCCACCACCACGCCAGCTTCACCCACGAAGGGGGCGCTTCCGCCATTGAAGCCGAACTCCGCCGCCGCAAGTACCGGATCGAGCGCGTCGGCGACCGCGACGGCGCAACCTACTTCTTCGCCGAGCGATTCCAGTGGAGCCACTACGGCACCTTCCTCAGCCACCTCGCGCTTCTGATGCTCCTCATCGGCGGTTTCCTCACGCACTTCGCCGGCTTCAATAACACGGTCATCATCGCCGAGACTGCGCCACCCTTCCCCGTGTTCGCGGATGCTGGCCCCGGCCAGATCTTCGTGAAGGTCCTCGATGCCCACCGCGGGCTCGACGAGAACGGCAACATCGTCGACTACCGCAGCCAGCTCGAAGTCCGCCAGGGCAACGACAGTTTCACCTGCACAACCACGGTCAACGATCCCTGTCGCGCCTTCGGATACTCCATCCACCAGGCCGCCTTCTTTGACGACTTCGCCGCGCTCCGGATCCTGGGCCTGGATGGCCGCGTCCTCTTCGACGACATCGTCGACTTCAGCGGTGAGGCGAACCTGGTCCCGCACTTCACCGTCTCCTCCCCGTCGGGCGTCGTCCTCTTCGACGAAGACCTCCCGCAGATGGCGACAGATCGCGGCGCCAGCGACAGCCCGCAGGACGACTTCGCCATCGCCCAGCTCACGGTCGATCACCCGTCCCTTGCCGAGCCGCTTGCCTACGGGGTCGCATGGCGCACCGTCGACGGCGAGCTCGTACTCGCACTCCGCGTCGATGGGGCATCACGCCAGCTCCGCGCAGGCGAATCGGTGACCGACCCCGCTGGCTATCGCATCAGCTTCGACCGGGCAGCAGCCATCCCGACCGCCGTCATCCTCGACGTGCCGGGCGCGACCTCGGCTGACGGTGTCGTCACTGTCCAGATGCCCAATGGCGAAGGCGGCCAGCCCTACCTGCTCGTTGACGGCATCGACTCCACGCTGATTGCGCTCCCGATCGGAGCAGAAGTCGAAACCTCGTCCGGCCACGCTTTCACCTTCGGCGGCAGGGTCGAAGCCTCTGGCGTGAGTGTGAAGCGCGACCCCGGCGACCTCTTCATCTGGCTCGCGGTCGGAATGGCGATCGTCGGACTCGCCATAACGTTCTACGTCCCCCGCCGCCGCCTCTGGGTGAAGGTCACCCCGCAACGCACGTACCTTGCTGGCATCGCCGAGAAGACGACCCGATTCGGTCGCGAAATGCGCTTCATCGGCGCCTCCCTCGGGTCCCGCGACGCCCTGACCGCCGAAGATCAGGCCGAAACGTACTAGCCCGCGCCGTCTCGTAGCCTGCCTGTCACATTCGTCTGCGACACTGCTCCTGCGCATTCCCCGGTGCCCGACGCCCGAGCCGCGTCGTGTTCCCCTTAGCCCCGGCTCATGAGGTTCGGTTGGCAGTTCACGCCACACCCTGGGCTGCGCCTGCCCTCCCTTCGTTCGCGTCCTTGCGACGCAACGCGCTCGCGGGCGTCGTTGTTGGTATTGTCGCCATTCCGCTCTCGATCGCCCTCGCGGTTGCCGTTGGCGCGGCGCCCGTCGCTGGCCTGTATACCGCGATCTTTGCCGGTGCCGCTGCGGCCCTCACCGGCAGTTCGCGCTACAACGTCACCGGCCCGGCGGCGTCGCTCGTCCCGGTCGTCAGCGCCGCCGCGATCGCGCACGGCCCCTCCGCCATTCCAATGCTCGGCATCCTCTCCGCTGTTGCGCTCCTCTTCTTCAGCCTCCTCCGCGTCGGCCGTCTTGTCCGCTACATGCCGGGCCTTGTCATCGTCGGCTTTAGTGTCGGCATCACCGTTTCGATCGCGCTCGGACAGCTAAACAACCTGCTCGCAGTCACCGGCACCGACCCGACGCTCGAACGCATGCATCAGCGCCTCTGGGACACCCTTCTCCACCTCGATACCGTCCGCCTCGCGACGCCCCTCGTGACACTCGCCTCTCTCGGGATCCTCGTGCTCTCGCCCCGGATCGTCCCGCGAATCCCGCCGCCGCTCATCGCTGTCGTCGTCATGACCGCAGTCGTCTGGGCGTTCGGCATCGATACCCCGACGATCGCCAGCCGCTACGCGGACTTCCCGCGTGGCGTCCCCACACCAGGCCTGGACTTCTTCGACGCCAGCCTGATCGTCCCGCTCATCCCGGCCGCCATAGCGGTCGCCGCCATCGGGTCGATCGAGACCCTCCTCTGCGCCGTAGTCGCCGACGACCTGGGCTCGCCTCCCGTCCGCCACAACCCGGACCGCGAACTCCGCAGCCAGTCCATCGCTAATGTTGTCGGGCCGATCATGGGCGGGATCCCCGCGACGGCCGTCATCGCCCGCACCGTCGCCGGGGTGAAGGCCGGCGGCGATTCCCGTCTAACCCCGTTCTTC
The DNA here is from genome assembly GCA_051306275.1 of Tepidiformaceae bacterium. Lineage (GTDB taxonomy): Bacteria > Chloroflexota > Dehalococcoidia > Tepidiformales > Tepidiformaceae > JBPPMX01. The sequence continues at coordinate 4,332 of JBPPMX010000076.1, read as the reverse complement.
CACTCCCTCTCGATCCTCGTGGCCATGCTCGTTCTGGGCGGACTCGCAGGGCTCATGCCCCTCGCCGTTCTCGGCGCCGTTCTCGTGGTCGTTGCATGGAACATTGCCCAGGTGCCGCGAGTCATCACTCTCGTGCGCCGCGCCCCGCGCGAGGATCTCCTCGTTCTCGTCTCGACCGCGCTCATCACGGTCTTCGTGGACCTCGCCTACGCGGTCGCCGCGGGCATCCTCGTCTCCGCCTTCCTCCTGATACGGCGTCTCACCGCCACTGTGCCTGCCGCCGAACTCTCGCCTGACCCATCCGGTCACATCCGCGCCGTCAGTCCCGCACTCAGCGAGGTGATTCAAGCAGCGCCCGGGATCGCCTGTTACAACCTCCACGGAGTCCTCTCCTTTCACACTGCCGCGGCCCTCGAGCGCGAGTTACTCACCGCCGCCGACCGACCGCTCATCCTCCGCATGAAGGACGTCTCCCATGTCGACACATCCGGCCTGCTGAAGCTCACAGACATCATCGAAGCTCGAAAGGCCCGCGGCGCCCGGACTGCGCTGACCGCCGTGCCGCCTTCACTACGACGGTCGCTCCAGCGCTTCGGGCTGACCGCGCTCATCGGCGTCGAGAACGTTTTCGAACACACCCGCGACGCCATCGTCGCCCTCGATCCTGCTGGGAATCGGGCTTCGTGGGCCGATGAGGTCGCCATCCCACGGCCGGATGGACTTCCACAACGCCCCCCGGCGGCGGACACTATGACCTGAGGCGGGCTCACCCCGCTTCGAAGCCGAACCCGCGAAAGTGGGACGGGGGAACCAATTCCGGGGTGAATCCGCCGTTCGCGGTGGAAGGGCTGCTTCCGCCCTAACCCGTCAGCTCACCCCGCAGGCGTGGTAGCACCTATCCCGACTTCTGGTTGGTGCGCGTCTTGAACTCCGCCGCGACCGCGTCCCGTGGACGCCATATCCCCGACTTCCCACCCCTCCCGTCGGCCGCTTCCCTCCGCCGAAACGCAATCTCCGGGCTCGTGGTCGGTGTCATCGCCATCCCACTCTCGATAGCCCTCGCGGTGGCTGTTGGCGTCCCCCCGGTTGCCGGGCTGTATACGGCCGCCTTCGCCGGCGCGACCGCCTCCATCTTCGGCGGCTCCCGCTACAACATCACCGGGCCGACCGCCGCCCTCGTCCCGATCCTTAGCAGTGCGGTGCTCCGGCACGGGGCGGTCGCGCTCCCCATGGTCGGATTGCTCGCAGGCATCGCGCTCATCCTCATGAGCGTCTTCCGCTTCGGCCGGCTCATCCGGTTCATGCCCGGCTTCGTCATCGTCGGCTTCACCGCGGGGATCGCCCTCTCCATCGCGTTTGGACAGCTCAACGCCCTCCTCGCCGTCAGCGAGACCGACCCATCGTTGGAGCACTTCCATGAACGCCTCTGGGACACGATGCGGCACCTCAACACCATCCACCCCGCGACCCCGCTCGTGGCCGCGGCATCTCTCGCGACGCTAATCGTTTCCCCACGTCTCTTTCCGCGCGTGCCCCCGCCGCTGATCGCCGTCGTCCTCATCACCTGCGTCACCTGGGGATTCGCCGTCGATACCCCAACCATCGCCAGCCGGTACGGCGAACTCCCGCGTGACATACCGACCCCGTCATTTGCCTTTTTCGACTTCTCCCTCATCCCTGCCCTGCTACCAGTTGCGCTCGCGGTCGCGGTGCTCGGCGCGGTCGAATCGCTCCTTAGCGCGGTGGTCGCCGACGGCATGGCGCCCACCTCGGAGCGCCACGACCCCGACCGAGAACTCCGTGGCCAGGGTCTCGCGAACCTTGTCTCGCCCGTGATGGGCGGCATCCCGGCGACCGCTGCGATCGCCCGCACCGCCGCCGGGATTCGCAGCGGCGGCGACTCGCGCCTCACCGGCGTGTTTCACGCGATAACCGTCCTTGCGATCACGCTCCTGCTCGGCGGGCTGGCCGGGCACATCCCACTCGCTGTCCTCGCGGCGATCCTCCTCGTCGTCGCTTGGAATATCGCCGAAGTCCCCGAGGTGGCCCGCCTCCTCCGTCGCGCCCCCCGGGAGGACCTCCTTGTCCTCGTCTCGACGATGCTGATTACGCTCTTCTTCGATCTCACGTATGCAATCGCCTTCGGGGTCGTTCTCTCGGCCGTTCTTCTCATTCGGCGTCTGGTCGACGTTCCCGCCGCGGCCGCACTCCTGCCCGACCCCTCCGGTCGCGTCCAGCAGGTCTCCCCGGAACTCAGCACCCTCATGCAGAGCCGCCCGGACATAGCGTTCTTCAACGCCCAGGGGCTGCTCTCATTTCACAGCGCCGCTGCCTTCGAGTACGAACTGACGGGCGCTGGCCACCGCCCCCTGATCCTCCGCATGAAGGACGTCCACCACATCGATAGCTCGGGACTCCTCACGCTCGAAGGCATCATCGAACACCGCAAGCGGCAGGGCAGCCGGATCGTCTTCACAGCCGTCCAGCCCGAAACCATGCCCTACCTTGAGCGCTTCGGAATCATTGACTTGCTCGGCCGCGAGAACGTCTTTGAGCACACACGCGACGCCATCGCCGACATCGACGCGGCACCCGTCGAACCGCGCTAGCTTCGACTCACACGGGCAGTGGCTGCGCGGGCACGATTCCCGCAAGTACCCGCTCAAGCGCCATCGTGTGGCTGCAGGTCGACCAGTCCTTGTAGAAGTCGCAATCGCAGGTCAGCCGATCACCGTCCATCCTCACCTGGTGGTCGCTGTTCTCGCCATGGAACGTCACCTGCAGAGCCTCGACATGAATCCGATGCCGCTCCTGCGCATAAAGCTTTGCCTTTTCAACTTTTCCGATCAGGCTCGATTGCATCGAAATACCCTCCTTGAAACGCGAACAGCGCCGGGGCACGCCCGGCGCTGTCAGGATGGTCGCGAGGTGATTACTACACCCATATCCCCGCGAACGTACCCCCGCGCGATCTCGCCTGTCAATAAAGCGTTCACGCTCTTTCACAAACCACGGACACTTGCCCCAACACCCCTATAATGACGGCGTGAGCGACGACCCTCTTCTCCGCAAAGCCCAGGCCGACATGCTGCTCGACCGCGCCTCCCTACAGCTCCAGCAGCTCCTCCAGGAGGCATGCGCTGAGCTCGATCCGTTTCCGCCCTTCCCCAACGCGTTCTTCACGAACGCCATCGAATGCGAGCCGGGGCCGGGCGCCGACCCGAACGTCGGCTGCATCGTCGTCTGCCAGGATGGCGAACTCTATGAGCTCGAATTCGGCGTCGACCAGGACACCATGGACCTGACCGGCCTCAGCGATCCGGTGACCGCCCGCCTCGAAAGCCTCAAGAAAGTCGAACTCCACCCTCGCGATTACATCGTCTACGCCTACAGCGGACTCGTCGCCGTCACCGAGCACATCCTCGAAGCGCGCGAATCAGCGAAGGCCGGCGGCTGATGGTAAAGGCCCTTCGGGGACTCATCCTCCTTGCTCTCGTCGGTGCCTCCCTCGGCGCCGCCGCCTGGTACCTCACCGGTCGTCGCCGAAAGCCCGAGAGCTTCGCGCCACCCGCGGCGCCGCCCTCGTACACGGCCCCTATCGGATCGTATGTGGCGCGCGCTGCGCCCGGAGCGGACGCTACGGTCGAGCCGGGCACGGCCGCCGATGGATCTCTGCCCGTTGCCGAGGCCCTCGCCGCCTCCCCGGAGCCCGCCGAGTCCGCACCTCCATCCTACATAACGACCTACCCGACGCCCGAGGTTCGATCCTTCTTCGTCGAAATGGAAACGCCCGCTCCCGTCGCGCCCGCAGCCGAAACGCCTGCGCCAGCCGAGCCGATGATGGCGCCAGCCCCGGAAGAAACCGAACCGGACCCCCTACCCGAGTCTTCTGCGCCTCCGGTCGACGAACCGGACGGCTCCCCGCCCTCCTACGTCACGATCTATCCGACACCCGCCGTCACCTCCTTCTTCGTCGAGCAGGATCCTCCCGCCGCCGGCGAAGCTGCATCCGCCGGCGCGCCTTCCGTCCTCATCACGACCTTCGCAGTCCCCGATACGGCCGTCATCGCGCTGGTCGCACCGGCTACAGCGGTCGAGCCGGCTCCCGCTGCGGCGCCCGGAGCACCCGAGGCCGCTCCAGATCCGGTCGTCGAAACGCCCGAAGTCGCGCCGGCGCCCGCATCTGCGCTCGAAGAGGGGGCGAACCACCTTCTCGATGCCTTCACCCGCTACGCCGAGTCGACCGACGACGTCGCGACCGCGGAGGAACCCGTCGCGGCTGAGTGGGATCCCGTCGTCGAGACCGCGTCCGAACCGGCCCCGGCCCCCACC
>JBPPMX010000075.1:0-3103 GCA_051306275.1 Tepidiformaceae bacterium | reverse complement strand
TCACAGGTCACAGGGGACAGCTCTGGAGTTCGGAGCCTGGCAGTGTGGCGGGCGTCCGATGGTGGGATGCGTTGGCGATGCGGCGTGTAGAGGGGTAGATTCGGGGGTGGTGGGGGAATGGCCAGCGGCCAATAGCTAACAGCGACCGGAGGTCACATAGATGGCGCGGATGAAGTTGGAGGATCGGGAGGAGTTCCTGAAGGAGCCGATCACGGGGGTGGTGGCGACGTTGCGGGCGGATGGGCGGCCGTACACGGTGCCGGTGTGGTGGCTGTGGAAGGAGCCGAGCTTCTGGCTGGTGGGGACGTACCCGCGGGTGTGGTGCAAGCAGCTGATGAAGGACCCGAGGATGTCGCTGTGCATCGAGCGGACGGAGCCGTGGTCGGGGCACATCGAGATCGATGGGACGGCGGTGGCGCGGGGGCCGCACAACGACTTCGATATCTGGCCGATTTACCGGGAGCTGGCGGCGAAGTTCGTGGGGAAGAACGACCCATCGCGGGGCGCGGAGGTGGACGCGTACCTGGAGGGGGTGAAGTTCGAGCCGCGGGTGCTGTTCGAAGTGACGCCGGAGGTGTGGCGGGCTATCGACCTGCGCGTGTACAGCGGAAAGCGGGCGGACCGGGAGTACGCGGAGAAGATGCGGGCAGCGGGAGGGTAGGCGGCAGGGCGGGTTGTGTTGAGGTGTCCAGCCCGGGGTGCGGACTGGACGCCCCATAGAGAGGGAATACGCCGGAGGGCGCTGCCGGGTCTCCCCAGGCCTGGTGGCAGCGCCCCTTGACGTATCTGTAAGAACGGCGGAAGTGCGGGGGAGGTTAACGGGGCGGCGGCGAAGTCTGCGTCAGCCGTCTCGAACCTTGGGATGATTCATGGCAACGAGGGCGAGTTCGGTACGGTTGTCGCAGGCGAAGAGGTCAAAGAGTTCGGAAACGTAGTGTCCGACGGTTGACTCTGAAAGGCCCGCTTCGGCAGCGATATGCTTGTTGGGCCTGCCCCTCACGACACCACGGAGCACGGGAAGATATCGGTTCGGTGCCTCCGGGAACTGCGCGCCCGAGCTGCCGCCGGAGCCGGGCATTTGCCCCCGCCTGCTGGAGCCACATAGGCAAGAATTAACACTTGTGGCACCGTAGCTCGTGACTACAGCCTTCGCTTGTTATCGAACGCAAGCACTCGCGGAGGTCTCGACCATGGTCGGTTGGAGCACCCTGACTGTTGGCGCGCTTGTGGCCGCGGCGGCAGGTTCAGCGGTCACGGTTGGGGTGATCTTGACAGCGGGCGGGCCGCTCGCGAACCAGGATGCCGACGGCAGTACCCGTAGGGCGGAAATTGCGACGGTCGTGACCACTGTCAGTGGCAGTGAGACGCCCACCTCGGACCCGCGAGCGTCGGCGACGGTGCCACGTGACAGCGGAGAGCCGTATCCATACGACAAAGTCCTCGCAGCATCGGACGAGTTCGACTTTGGTCGATTGCCGGGCATCGACACGTCGCATTGGGTGGACGTCGTGACACCGAGCGGCTTGGTCGTGTTCAGGGTTCCCCCTGACTGGGAAGTTCAGGTCAGGACGCGGACAGATGCCGATGGAAACGCACTTGGCGACTCTCTCAACGCCTGGAAGCCACTGGGCGACGTTCGGCCGACAGAAGGCGGCAAGAACCCCGGTTGGCTGAAGCTTGATGCGTACACGGGCGCGATTCTCGGATCATATGAACCGGACGACGATCAACCCCTCCGGCGATTGGCTCTCGATCATCCCGCGGCGGGGCATACCCTTGAGATTCTGCAGTTTGAAGAGTTTCATGATTTCCCCGACATGGATGGGGCGCTGTCGATGTACTTGACGGCGGCTATGCCCGGCCCTGTCGTCCTGAATGCCGTGATTCACGTCTATTATCCGACAACTGCGCAGGACGTTGCGGTTGCGCTTGCGGTCATCAGATCCATGGAGTTGAAGTGATGGGTGCTCGAACTTTGATGCTGCGCAAGTGGACTCTCGTCAATGTTGCGATCATGATCTTCACAGCCGTATTGATAGTCGTTCCTGCGTGGAACGCCCATGCTGCTAACGGTTGGAACCGCTATCGCTGGCGCTGGACTTACGGGGAGCAATGGATGGGTCTGGGATGCCTTCGAGGGGGAATACTACAACGCGTACTCCACGCAGGCGTACTGCGACTAACTCAGCTTGATGGCGGGGCTCGGCCATGGTTACTTGGAACAGGCTGACTGTCGGTGCTCTCGTGGCGGCCACCGCTGGATCCGCGGTTGTGGCTGGCGTGATCTTGACAGCGGGCGGACCGCTCGCGGACCAAGGTTCCGACGACGACGGGACGCAGAAGACAGACATTACCCTTGCTGTTCAAACGTTTGCCTCTGGCACGGCGTCTGCCAAAACCTCCAGCGCGAACCAGACGCCCCCGGCTACCGGCACTCCTGACGTTGACCGCGCGTCGTATCCGCCGGACGAAAGGTTCGGCTGGGAGGATCAGTTTGACTTCGACCGGCTCCCAGCGGTGGACACTTCGAGTTGGAGGGAGTTGCTTGCGCCGAATGGGACGTTGGCCGTCCGCGTCCCTCCAGGCTGGGACGTGCAGATCGCCGCGGGCCGCGACCTGGCGGGCAATAGTGTCGGCGACACGCTAACCATCCAGAATCGGCGGATCGTGGGCGATAGCCTCCTCCGTCCTGGATCGATCAAGCTGGATGCGGCGACGACGCCGTTTGAAGTCCCGTTTGAGGCCGGCGGGGCTTCACTGCGCGCAGCGGAGCTGAGACCATCAGCTGGTCGCACCATTCGCGTCTTCCAGTATCCCCCGGACGTACAGTTTGCCAGGCTAGATGGTGTGTTGACGATGCTCTTATCAGAGCGAGGCGACTCCGGGTTCTATGTCTCGCTCGCGGCTGCACTGCATTTCGACATGACCGCGGCTGATGTCGCGACCGCTGTGGCGATCATCACTTCGATTGAGGTGCAGTGACCAGAGTTTGGAACCGAGTCTTCGGACTTGGAAAGGGTGGATTGACGCGAGGACCGTGCCTAGCCAAGCAAGATGTCCGCGCGGCGGAGGCCGGTGGCGGGGAGGGTGGCGAGGAGGGTGG
>JBPPMX010000074.1:0-3544 GCA_051306275.1 Tepidiformaceae bacterium | reverse complement strand
ACCTCGTCCTCCCAGACGTAGCTGACGAGCCCGATGCGATACGCCTCGGCGGCATCAAGTTCCTGGCCGAGGAAGATCATCTCGGCGGCCTTCGCCGTTCCGACGATCCGTGGGAGCAGGTAACACCCGCCGGTCCCGGGAAAGAGCCCGCGCCGCGCGAAGATCTCGGTGAACCGCGAGCTCGCCTTCGCTACGCGGATGTCACAGGCCGCGGCGATATCGAGCCCACCGCCCGCCGCGACGCCGTTTACGGCCGCGATGACTGGCTTCTCGATTGCGCGAATCGCGAGGGGGATCGGCTGCAAAACGTCGCGCAGGTGGGAACGACCGCCGAACGCGGTGGTGCCATGTCCTGCCGGACTCGCGGGTGCGGAGAGGTCCGCTCCGGCGCAGAATCCGCGGCCGGCACCGGTGAGGACGACAACCCGCGCATCGTCGCGATGCTGGAGATCGGTGAAGACGGCGACGAGGGTGCGCGCGAGGTCGTCGTTGATCGCGTTCAGCTTTTCGGGCCTGTTCATTGTGACCGTTGCAATGCCATCGTCGACTTCGACGCGGACGATTCCAGCAGGGTCAGTCATTGATCCCTCCGTGTTTGCACTCATGGGGCGATCCCTACAGCCGCGTGAGCGTCAGATAGTGGTAGAGGGCCTGGAACCCCATCCCGCGGTAAAGCGGGAGCCCTGCCTCGTTCGCCTGCAAGCAGGCGAGGCGTGCACCGGCATCGAATCCGGCCGCGAGCGACGCGAGAGAGACTGCCTTGCCGAAACCACGACCGCGAAACGCCGCGGGAACGTAGACGTTGTACAGGCCACACACGCCATCCCAGGTGCATGTCATCGACCGGGCTACGACCACGTCCTCGACCTTCAGGAGGTGGAGCTGCACGCCGGGGACGGCGGCAACAGCGCGACTGAGCGCGAGGGCGGTCTGGGGTGCGAGACCGTTCTCCTCGGTAATGAGCCGGACGTATTGCTTCATGCCCGGAAGGTCGGCAACCGTGACGTGCACGACCCCTCGATCGAGAGCGGCAGGCCGCTGCGCCAGGGCGAACGCCATCGCGACTTCGGCCTGGCCCTCGGGGTGGAATCCAGCCGTTACGGCGAGCCGGTTCGCCCAGGTGTCGGTATCGCGAAGGACGAGAGCGCCGGTACTGCCTGCCCACCCGGTCGCCCAGGTCATTGCGTCTACGGTCGCCGGGCCTTCGACTCCTTCGAGAACGGCCGCGCGAACGCCCCGGAGCCTGGTTGGCCCTTCGAGGACGAGCCACGCGCCCTCCTCGCGGACCGTCCCGCCGGGTACGGCCTCTCCGACGCACCTGCGCGCTGCGAGGTAGTTCCCATGTGCGGCGACTGCCAGTTCGACCATGGCCTGCACTATACGCAGGCTCCGACGCCTGTCATCGGCGGCGCTGTTCATGCTCTCAGGCTATGCTTGGTCGAACCTTCGCCGGGAGAGAATGCCGTGGACGATCCGAACCCTGACTCCGTCAAGAAGATGTGGAACTACGCGGAGAAGTTCGCCGAGAAGTCCGGCACGCACCTGCACCCGGACCGATACATCACCGAAGGGGTGGTGCTCGGGCTGGCTTCGAACATCGACAACTACGGGCGCCCAATCTGCCCCTGCAACTTCTACCCGGTGAAGGACGAGAACGGCGAATGGCCGGACGGGCTCTACCTCCCGCGTGAAGAAGAAGCGAAGCGCCGGACCTGGATCTGCGCATGCGATGAGATGCAGATCTTCAAGTATTGCCACTGCCTCCTGTTCGTGAACGAGGAAGGGCTGCCGATCACGGAGTATCTGCCCGAAGACCACGAAGGGCGTGAGATCTACGGCCTGGTGTCGGATCCCACCCCGGACAAGGGTCGGGCGCTCGCCAAGGCCCTCGAAAAGAAAGCCGCCGCGGAGTAGCGCTGCGGCCCGGAACCGAACCCGCGCGCAGACAAGAAAGAGGCCGGGGCGGAATCCGCCCCGGCTTTCTCTGTGTACTCCGGTGGTCGCGGGCTAGATGCCGGCGACCTCAACGGCGCGCTTCGCTGCTTCGCCGAGACCCTCGACGCGGATCACCGGCACGCCTGATTCCTTCAGGAGCGCGTCGCCCTCGGCGAGGTTCGTGCCAACCAGGCGGGCGACGACGGGGACCTTGAGGTCGAGCTGCTTGTAGGCATCGACGACGCCCTGCGCGATAACGTCGACGCGGGCCATGCCGCCGAAGATGTTAATGAAAATGGCCTGCACCGACGGGTCCTCCGTGATGACCTTGAGGGCGTTCACAACGCGCTGGGGGTCGTTCACAGTGCCGATGTCGAGGAAGTTGGCCGGGGAACCGCCCGCGAGCTTGATCGTGTCCATGGTCGCCATCGCAAGCCCGGCGCCGTTCACGACACATCCGATGTTGCCATCGAGCTTGATGAAGTTGGCGACGCCGAGCTCTTCGGCCATGACTTCGAGCTGATCTTCCTGGTCCTTGTCATGCAGGGCTTCGAGATCCTTGTGGCGGAAGAGGGCGTTGTCGTCGATAGTAACCTTGGCGTCGAGCGCGATGACCCGCTGGTCAGTCGTGACTACGAGCGGGTTGACCTCAACGAGGCTTGCATCGGTTGCCATGAAGCAGTTGTAGAGCCCTTCGACAAGCTTGCCGAACTGGGTACCGAGGTCACCGGTGAGCCCCAACTGAGCGGCCAGTTCACGACCGACGTACCCCTGGAAGCCGGAGACCGGGTTCACAGGTACGCGGATGATGGCTTCGGGCGTGTTGTGCGCGACGACCTCGATTTCCTGACCGCCCTCAGTCGACGCCATGATCAGCGGCGAACCGAGCGCGCCATCGATGATGATGGCGAGGTAGTACTCCTTCTCGATGTCGGTCTGGGCGGCGACGAGGACGTTCTTTACGATCTTGCCTTCGGGGCCTGTCTGAATGGAGACGAGGTGCTTCCCGAGGATGTTCGTGGCCTCGCGCTCGGCCTCGTCCGGCGTGTCGGCAAGGCGGACACCGCCAACGCGGTCCCCCTTCACCTGGCCGGAGTTGTTCGCGGCGTCATTGACGAGCTTGTCGTACATGGCCGCGGTCTCGGATTCGCCGACGAGGCGGCCCTTGCCACGCCCACCGGCATAGATCTGGGCTTTAACGACAACCTTGCCACCGAGTTCTTCGGCGACTTTGCGGGCATCGGCGGGGGAGGTCGCAACGCGACCGGGAGCAACCGGGACACCATGCTTTTCGAGCAGTTCCCGGGCCTGGAATTCGTGCAGCTTCACGTGGGATTCTCCGTGGAAGTTTCGGTGGGAAGCCTACGCGGAATCCGCCCTAGGCGCAGCCTCGCCTATCCACACATCCCGGAGGCATCGAGTGGGGCGGCGGCGTAGTACACCGGCCAGCCGCGCGGGTTGCTGAAGTTCCCTCCGAAGTCGAGGAACCAGCCTGTGGGTGCGCACACCACTGGATAGGGACCCGGGCCACAGTTTATCGCGCCGGAATCGCTCCGTGGGCACTCGCCCAGACCGGTCCCGTGAGCGGGGATCGGAACGAGAGTTGGGA
>JBPPMX010000073.1:0-17343 GCA_051306275.1 Tepidiformaceae bacterium | reverse complement strand
GAATTTGGGCACTGATGAAGCAAACCATGCAGATACACTGTATTAGGATGAACCTCTCACTCTCGTGACACGTGGTCGATCGAAAGGGGCGAAGTAGTGGAACCTAGAACGAATGTAGTGAGCAGAGCCGTGGCGTTGCAGTCTCGCCCCGGTGTGGGGATTGGCACCCTGGCCGTTGCTGCGGGGGCACTTATTGCGGCGGTCGCGTTGTTCACGAACGGCACGGGTTCGCTTGGCGCTGGGACCGGCCAGTCAGATGAAGCTGATCTCCAGGCACTCGCGCACCCAGACAGCCTTGTGAACTGGGTCGGTCCGCCGACCTCATTGGACGCGGCGCTGGGCAGTTTCGAACTCGTGGTCGTTGGGCGAATTCAGGGACCCGGGTTAGCGGCAGTCGAGTACCCATCCGGGTACGATCCCGAGACCGACACCCACCTCCCCGAGGGCGTTACAGCAGGCATGTTCTTTACGGACTACACCGTCGTGGTGGACGAATACCTGCAAGGGGATGGGCCGGCACGCTTGACGCTCCGGCTGTTGGGTGATCTTGTCACTACTGAGGGTTCATCTGCGCTACCGCGCCCGGTACCTGATGCGCCGATGATTCTTTACCTCAACCCCCACAACGATGTCTGGATGTCGCGCGGGCCTTGGGGCCTCATTTCCGCGCACGAAGGAGTCGTCTCGTACGCATGGCGCGCGGACGACGATCTGCAGATTCCGCGTCCAGTCCCGTATTTCGAGGGGCTCACGCTCGAGGAGTCGGTTGAGGTCGTCCGGGGGCGGGTCGCAGACATCGCAACATCAGCGGGCGCCGAAGAATGATCGAGGCGGTCGCGACGTAGCTCGCTGCCGCTAAGCGAACTAGCCCCACCGCTCCCAGCGCAGGACTTCGTCCAGCGGCCTGCGGGAGACCGGGCCGAACTTTCCCAGCGGATAGCCGACCGGGATTAGGCCGAACGGCTCGATGGTTTCGGGCAGGCCGAGGATCTCTTTCACCGCCGGGCGATCCGAGAAGATCAGCGTAGTGAGCGTCGCGCCGAGACCGAGTGCCCGCGCCGCGAGGAGCAGGTTCTGGACGCCGGGCCAGACGGACCCGCCAGCGTTCGCTCCGAGCCAGAAGCGGTCGTTGGGCACGCGGCCCATTTCGAGGCACGCGAAAACGAGTGCGGGGGCTTCGTGCAGGTGTTCTGCCTGCCACACGACCGAGGCAACCATGCGGTCGCGGCGGTCCTGGTCGAAGAACGGGGTATCGGGCCGGTTCGCGCTTGCGTAGGCGAGGACGGCCTTGAGGTTGATCTCGCCCAGCCGGGCCTTCGATTCCGGGTTGGTCACGATGAGCCAGCGTGCGTTCTGCGTGTTCGATCCGGAGGGCGCCTGGTGGGCGGCGTCGATGAGCTTCGTCAGCAACTCCTGGGGGACGGGGTCGGGCTTGAGGCGGCGCATGGCCCGCGTGTTGTACATAACTTCGAACAGGCCCGGTTCTTCGCTCATCGCATCCTCCACGTGGTCGAACGGCCATTCTATGCGGCAATGCCGCGTTCACGGATGCGCTGTACGCTTCATCGCCATGGAATACACCCGTCTCGGCCGGACCGGTCTCAAAGTCTCACGTCTCTGCCTCGGCACCATGACCTTCGGGTTCCAGTGCGACGAGGAAACATCGAACGCCATCATGGATCGCGCCTTCGACGGCGGCGTCACGTTCATCGACTCCGCCGATGTCTATCCGCTCGGCGGTGGCTACGAGCGGACGGGGCGCACCGAGGAGATCGTCGGCGAATGGCTCCAGGGCCGCCGCGACCGCGTCATCCTCGCAACGAAGTGCTTCGGCCGGATGGGCCAGGCGAAGTGGGATGGCGGCGCCTCTCGCAAGCACATCATGGACGCGATCGACGGCTCGCTCCGGCGGCTCCGCACGGACTACATCGACCTCTACCAGCTCCACCAGTACGACCCCGAGACGCCGCTCGATGAAACGCTTCGAGCGCTCGAAGATGTCGTCCGCTCCGGGAAGGTGCGGTACGTCGGCTGCTCGAACTGGATGGCGTATCAGGTGGCCCGTTCGCTCGGCCGCAGCGAGGCGATGAACATCGTGCGGATGGATTCTGTGCAGCCGCGCTACAACCTGTTGTTCCGTCAGATCGAGCGCGAACTGCTTCCGCTCTGCCTCGAAGAGGGCGTCGGCGTCATCCCGTACAACCCGATCGCGGGCGGCATGCTGACCGGGAAGCACAAGCGTGACACTGGCCCGACGGATGGCTCGCGGTTCACGCTCGGTACGGCGGGGTCGATGTACCAGGAGCGGTACTGGCACGACCGCCAGTTCGACACGGTCGACCAGCTCCTGCCGATCGCCGCGGAGGCAGGGATGTCACTCGCCACAATGGCGACTGCGTGGGTGATGGCGAACCCAGCGGTCACCGCCCCAATCATCGGCGCGAGCCGGCCGGAGCAGCTCGTAGATACGCTTGCTGCCGCGGAGGTCACGCTGACGCCCGACCTGAAGGCGACGCTGGACGAACTTACGGTCGAGTACCGCTGGGGCGACGCAGCTCGCTGAGTCGTACCGGGTGGTTAGCGGCCCGTCCAGTTGGGCGGGCGTTTCTCCATGAACGCGCGGGTGCCCTCGCCGCGGTCTTCCGCCGAGCCCGCGACGGTCTGTGCCCACGCCTCGTTCTGGAGTTGCCGGCCGAGGCCGTCCATCGTCATGTCGTGAATCAGGCGCTTCGTCAGTTCGATTGCGACGGATGGCCCCTTCGCGATGCGGGTTGCGAGCGCCACCGCCTCCGGGATGAGGTGGTCGGGTTCGACCACGCGGTTTACGAGGCCCCACTTGTCCGCCTGCTCGGCGTTGACCTCATCGCCCGTCATCATCATCTCGAGCGCGCGCGAGGAGCCGATAAGGCGCGGGAGGTGGAAGGTGGCGCCCGTGTCTGGTGCGAGGCCCCGCCGGATGAACACGGAGATGAAGCGAGCCTGTGTTGAAGCGATGCGGATGTCCGCTGCGAGGGCGAGGGAGAATCCTGCGCCGGCCGAGACTCCATTTACCGCAGCGATGATGGGCTTGGGGCAGGTGCCGAGCTTCTGGTAGAGGACGCCCCAGTGACCGATGGCGCCGGTCTTCATGCGGCGGTAGCCATCCGCCTCGTCGAGCTCGGCATCTTCGGTGTTGTCGCCGGTCAGGTCTGCGCCGGCGGAGAACGCGTGCCCGGCGCCTGTGATCACGATCGCTTTGATGGCGTCGTCCACCTCGGCTCGCTCGACGATATCGAGGAGTTCGTGGACCAGACGGGCGCTGATAGCGTTCAGCTTTTCCGCGCGGTTGATGGTAATCAGCGCGACATTGTCACGCTCTTCGAGGATGAGGTCGCGATATTCCATCTGGACAACCCCTTCGGACGCAGGTTTGATTCGGATGAGGCGGGACTATACGGGAGCCCGCCCGCGGGCGCTCGGTAGCCCCTAGTAGTTGCCGGAGAACGTGTCGCACTCGGCCGGGTCGCCGGTGTCGAAGCCGATGCGGAACCACTTCATGCGCTGCTCCGATGAGCCGTGCGTCCACGTGTCCGGGTTGATCTGGCCGGTCGACGTCTTCTGGATCCGGTCGTCGCCGACGGCCGCGGCGGCGCCGAGGCCCTCTTCGAGGTCGCCACTCTCCAGGATGTCACGCTGATAGGTGGAGTAACCCCAGACTCCCGCGAGGCAGTCAGCCTGGAGTTCCTGGCGGATCGAAAGGTCGTTCGCGTCGTCCGGGTTCTCTTGCTGAAGCCGACGTACCTGTGAGCTGATGCCCGTCACGTTCTGGACGTGGTGCCCGATCTCGTGGGCGATCACGTAGGCCTGGGCGAAGTCGCCTGGTGCGCCGAATCGCTCGCTGAGTTCGTCGAAGAAGTCGAGGTCGATGTAGACCTTCTCGTCTGCAGGGCAGTAGAACGGGCCGACGGCGGAGGTCGCGTTTCCGCAGGCTGAGCTGACAGAGTCGGTGAAGAGCACGAGCTGTGCCTCGCGATAGGGTTCGCCACCGCCGCTGAACTGGTCGGTCCACATCACTTGGATGTCGTCCAGGACGAAGGAGACGAACTCGACCATGTCCGCCTGCGGGTCGGGTGCGCCCGGCAGCGGGCTGCTATCGGCCACCGGGGCCGCGGGGAGCTGCTGGAAAATGTCGGTGATATCGAAGCCACCTCCGCCGCCGCCGCCCAGGCCTCCCTGTCCACCAATGACGGCGAGGACGATCGCGATGAGGATGCCAGGAATCCCGAGCTTGGCGATGCCGCCCATGCCGGATATTCCGCCGGACGCTCGCTGCCCGCGCCGATCCTCGATGTTGTCGCTTACGCCCCGCTTCCGGATCTTCATCTGTTCTCCCTTGCCCTGACCGTTATCGAAGGAGGCCTTCTACCTGCCATCTCCGTCACCCCTCGTTCGAGAATCCACAGCCGTGTGGTCCCCCGTGAGTCTCGGGCCGCACCGGGATGCAAGGCTACCACCGGCGCGGGAACGAGTCCGTGATCCGGGGCCCGGACACTCGAATACGGCGGGCCTACACTGGGACGATGCGCATCCTTGCGGTTGATGTGGGCACCGGGACGCAGGACATCCTGCTCTTCGATTCCGATCGCCCCGTCGAGAACTGCGTGAAGATGGTGCTGCCGTCGCCGACGGAGATCGCGGCGCGACGCATCCGCCGTGCCACACGGGATGCCGTCCCGCTCGTGCTGACGGGGACGGTCGCCGGTGGCGGGCCATCATCGTGGGCACTGGAGGACCACCTCCGTGCAGGGCTGACCGCATACGCCACGCCCGAGGCCGCGCAGACCATCGACGACGACCTTGCGCGCGTGCAGGAACTCGGGGTGAGGATCGTCTCCGAGGACGAAGCGCGTTCGCTCGCGGCCGAGCAGGTCGAGCTGGGTGACCTCGATATCGCTGCGATCCGGGCCGCGCTGGCGCTGTTCGAGGAGCCTGGCGACTTCGACGGGATCGCGGTCGGCTGCCTCGATCATGGCGCCGCACCGCCCGGGGTCTCCGACCGCACCTTCCGGTTCGAGCACCTGCGCCGCGTCGTTGCCGCCGAGAACGACCTGCTCGCATTCGCGTTCGCTCCAGAGGCGCTTCCTTCGTACCTCACGCGAGCGCGTGCCGTCGCTGCGGTCGCGGTGCGAGAGGCACCGACTGCATTCATGGATACGGGGCCTGCTGCTGCGCTCGGCGCGCTCCACGACGACGGTGTCGCGGCCGCGGGCGACGAACGAGTCGTGCTGAACCTCGGGAACATGCACCTCCTCGGGTTCTATCTCCGCGGCCGGGCGATCGCCAGCCTGTTCGAGCACCACACGGGCGAGCTAACACCGGATCAGATCGCGGGCTTCACCCGCCGCCTGGCAGATGGCGACCTCACGAACGAGGAGGTGTTTACGAGCCAGGGCCACGGCGCGTACCACGCGGATCGGTCGCTCGTGCATCCCGCGATGCCGGGGATGCTCGCCGTGACCGGCCCACAACGGGACAAGCTCCGCGGGGCCGGGCTGACGCCCTATTTCGCGGCGCCGTTCGGGGACATGATGATCAGCGGCTGCTTCGGGCTGCTCCGTGGGTTCGCGCGCGTCCATCCCGGCGCCTCGGAGGCGGTTGAGCACCGCCTCGGAGGCCTCGACTAGCGCGGGCGCTCCGGTAACGACGCCCGGTACAATCCTGCGATGACCCCCGCCGCCGTGTCAGATGCCATCGCCGCACTTGACTCCAGCCCCGTGCCGGCGGTGATCCGCTTCGACAGCGGGCAGCCGTTCTCAGGGCGGGTCGCCCTGCTGTCTTCGGCGTTCAACCCTCCCACGTTCGCCCATCTCGCGCTTCTCGATGTTGCGGCTCGCCATGATATGCCGGCGGCACTCCTGTCCACGAAGAACGTTGATAAGGGGCTCTTCGGCGCGAACCTGCCGCACCGGGTGGGTATGCTGCTCGCTGCGAGTGCGGCTGCGGCCACTCCTTTCGCTGTGATGGCGACGAACGCCGCGCGGTTTGTCGACCAGGCACGGGCTGTGCGCTCGGCCTATCCCGGTGTGCCTTTTGACTTCGTCGTCGGCTTCGATACGCTCGTGCGGATCTTCGATGCGCGCTACTACGAAGACATGGCGCCTGACCTCGACGAGCTCTTCGTGCACCACCGCGTGATCGCGACCAATCGCGCCGAGGCATCGACCGACGAGGTCGATCGGTATCTCGCGGCGCCGCCAGCGGTCGCCTTCCGGGACCGGGTCATCGTCGAGGGACTTGCGGACGGGCACGCGCTTCTGTCGTCGTCTGCGGCCCGTTCCGAGATCGAGGTCCATGGTGTGACTGGCGTCGTGCCGCGAGCGGTCGCGGACTACATCCGCGAGCATCGTCTGTACCGCCCCGGCTGAGCATCAGGTGATAAGCGAGATGTCCGGCCCGCCGGAGGTCGCGACCACACCGTCGGCCTCCCAGGCCGCGACCTCATCTCCGCTACTGCCAAGGAGTTCGGCGAGCACATCCGCGGTATCCGCGCCGAAGTCGGGCGGCGGTTTGCCGGTGATCCCGGCCTCGCTCCGCGTGAACTTGAACGGTGTGTTCGCGATCGGAACCGTTCCCGCGGTCGGATGGGTGACTTCCTGGATCATCCCGCGATGCCGTACCTGCGGATCGTTCACAACGTCGGGGATCGTCCGCACCGGCCCGCAAGGGAGCCCGACGCTTTCGAAGTCCGTCAGCCACTCGGCGGTTGTGCGCTTCTTGAAGGCGGTCGCGAGGATGGGTTCGAGCTCCGCGTGGCGCTGGGTGCGCTTGGGGCTCGTTTCGTAGTCCGGGTTGTCGAGCAGGTCGGTGAGGCCGAGGAACCCGCAGAGGAGCTGCCACTGGTTCTCCTCGCCGAAGCCGAGCGCGACGACCATGTGCCCATCTGCGGTTGGGAACGCCTGGAAGGGCGTGGCGGAGGGGTGGCGTGTGCCGAGCGGCTCCGGCGCCTTCCCCGTGACGAAGTAGCGCATGACGGCGTTTTCGAGAATGTTCACCTGGCAGTCGAGCATGCTGATATCGATGTACTGCCCGAGCCCGCTTCGTTCGCGCTCGTGCAGCGCTGCGAGGATCGCGACGGTCGTGTAGAGGCCTGCCGAGATGTCGCCGTACGACGCGCCCGGCCGTATTGGCGGGCCGCCGGGTTCGCCGGTGATAGAGAGGATGCCCCCCATCGCCTGGACGACGATGTCGAGCGCGGGCTTGTCGCGGTCTGGGCCTGTCTGCCCGAACCCGGAGGTGCTTGCCATAATCAGGCGGGGGTTTCGCTTCGAAAGTGTCTCGTACCCGACGCCCAGGCGGTCCATGGTCCCCGGGGTGAAGTTCTCCATCACGATGTCGACTTCCGCTGCCATCCGCTTGAAGATCTCGCGGCCCGCCTCTTTGCGGAGATCGATGGCGACTGAGCGCTTGCCACGGTTGATGCTGAAGAAGTAGGTGCTCCACCCGTTCTGGTAGGGCGCGGTTGTGCGGGCGATATCACCGTACGGTGGCCGCTCGACCTTGATCACGTCGGCGCCGAGGTCGCAGAGCAGCATCGATGCGAATGGCCCTGAGAGCACCCAGGTCAGGTCAAGAACCTTGAGGTCCTCCAGCGGCCGGGCCATCAGCGGCTAGCCGCCGGTTTCGCGGTATCGGTCTCCGCTGAGCTGCTGCAGCTTCCGCCAGTGGTGTTCGGTTTTGATCCGCCGCACCGTCCCGGAGCGGGACCGCATGACGAGCGATTCGCTCGTGGCCCCGCCGGACTGGTACTCGATGCCCTGGAGCAGGTCACCGGAGGTGACGCCACTAGCGGCGAAGCAGACGTCGTCACTCGTCACGAGATCATCGATGGTGAGGATGCGATTCATGTCGATCCCATGCTCCGACGCATAGCGGTAGTCTTCCTCTCCGCGCGCCCACAACTTGCACTGAAGGTCGCCTTCAATCGACTTCATCGCACAGGCGGTGACCACGCCCTCCGGCGAGCCGCCGATACCAATGAGCATGTCGATGCCGGTGTTCGGGAGCCCCGCGAGGACCGCGCCTGCGACATCGCCGTCGGAGATGAAGCGGATACGGGACCCGGCTGCACGAACCTGATCGACGTAGGGCGTGTTGCGGTCGCGATCGAGGATGCAGACGGTGACTTCGGGGACCGCCAGCCCGAGCGCCTTGGCGACCTGGGCGATATTCCAATCGATCGGCGCAGAGATATCGATCATCCCGCGCGCGGCCGGGCCGACTGCAATCTTCTCCATGTAGAAGATGTCCCTCGGGTTGTACATCGTACCGCGTGGCGCGGCCGCGACGACCGAGAGGGCGCCCGGGCCACCCATAGATGTGAGGCGGGTCCCGTCGATAGGGTCGACCGCGACATCCATCTGGGGGCCCTGTCCGTTGCCGACGCGTTCGCCGTTGTAGAGCATCGGCGCCTCGTCCTTTTCGCCTTCGCCGATGACGATGATCCCGTCCATTGAGACTGTGTCGAGCATCAGGCGCATCGCGTCGACTGCTGCCTTGTCTGCCGCGTTCTTGTCTCCGCGCCCGACCCATCGTGACCCCGCGAGCGCTGCCGCTTCGGTCGTACGGACGAGCTCCATGGCAAGGTTTCGATCCGGTACCTGTTCATCTCTCATGGGTTCACTCCCAGTTCGGCTGCTACTGGCTTCAACGCTTGCGCGATGAAGCGAATGTGTTCGTCGAGCTCGACCCCAAGGTCGCGCGCTCCATCTACCAGGTCCTCGCGGCGCACTGCCCGCGCGAAGGCCTTGTCTTTCATTTTCTTTCGCACCGAGGCTGGCTCGAGCGCGGACAGTGACCGGTCCGGCCGGACGAGGGTGCAGGCCGTCACGAACCCCGACAGCTCATCACAGGCGTAGATCGCGCGGTCCATCTTCGAGTGGTACTCAAGGCCGAGGAACGGCGCATGACAGAGGATTGCGTAGCGGATGTCGTCAGGCACGCCTCGCGCTTCGAGCAGCGCGCTCCCGGCCTTCGGGTGCAGGTCTTCGGTGGGGTGGATCTCCCAGTCGAAGTCGTGCAGCAGGCCCACGATACCCCACTTCTCTTCGTCCTCGTGGAACAGCCGCGCGTAGGCCTGCATCGAAGCCTCGACGGCAATCCCGTGCTTTCGCGTCCGCTCTTCGCGCGAATACTCGACGAGGATGTCCCAGGCGCTGTCCCGATGCATGGCACTCCGTTCCGCCGCGATCCTAGCGTCCACTGGCCACTTGCGCGACTGTCACGCATTCGTTCAGACGGGCTTCCCGGTCAGGAAGAGGAGGCCCTTCGACAGCACTTCGCCCGCGAAGACCGCGCCCATGCAGATGTACAGCAATCCGGTCGCGCTTTGCATTGCGCGGATCTGCGCCGTCTTCAAGGAGAGCACGGCAAGAATTATTGGGAACACGATGCCGACACCGATTCGCAGCCAGAACGCAGGGTTCGCGAAAAGCCCGGCGTCGACAGGGTTGGCGGGGGTGGGGGTAATGCGCTCGGGGATGACGAGATTTAGCAAGAGGATCAGCGATTGGAACGCGAGTGCGCCAATCAGCAGCCACGCGAGGTCACGCAGGGGCCATGCGGGGAGCGAGCCCTCGGTGAGATACCAGTGGCCCCAGACCATGGAAACCGAGACGGCGCCCATCGCGGCGGTACCTGCCAGCAAGGCAAGTAGCGAGCCAGGGAAACCCCAGGTCGGGGGCGCAAGCAGCGCGGCCATGCAAACGATCACCCAGATCCCAGCGGCAGAGCCAGCGATCCCGGCGAGTCGGCCAATGGGGTCCCACCCCATGAAGACGGAGAGCATGTAGACGACACTGGTTGCGATCACGACCAGCAATCCGCGCTCCATCGGCGCGAACCACTCGGTATCGACGGCATATCCGTCGATACTGGCGCCGAGGTTGATCTCGGACGCGGTCCAGTACGTGAGCCATCCGGCGACCACGACGGAGAGCGCCATGGTCAGGACGAAGCCGCGGGTGACGCCCCCGCGCAGGTCGCTGCCGAGCGTCACCCAGAGGCTGCCGATCGTCAGCTCGGCCATGATCAGGAGAAGTGTGTAAGGGAGTGCCTCGGCGTTCACTCACCGAGTGTATCCCGGTGATGCGTTGTACTCAGGCCGACGCTAATTCCGATCCTGCTCCTGCTGTTCCAGGTCGGCGATCAGCCGCTTCAGGCAGTAGCGCTGGATTGCGTTCAAGGTGCCGAATCGCGCATGGATCGCGTAGCCGTCCATCGACTTCCGATGCTGGACCGTCTCGCAAGCGAACTCCCAGGACGATCCCTCCCACTCCATCGCGAGCGTGAATCGCTCGTGCGGCTCAACGAGCGAGGCTCGCAGGCCAACGCCACCAAGAGAGACGTCAACGATTAGCACCGAATGGTGCGGATGACCCTCCTGGGTACACAGACTGCCCGTGATCCAGGCCGGGAACCGCGGATGCTGGCGCTGATCTTCCCATCCGCCCGAGGTCGCGCTTGCTTCGTTCATGCTCAAACCATCGGCCTGGCTCGCACAGTTCTTTACCCTCGTTCCCAGCCCGTCACCATTTCGCACCGCAGGCGACTGGAATCCTCGCAGATCGGTGCGCGGCGTCGCTTGCGCTTCGGGAGACTTTCTGGCAGATCTATGCAGAACTCTGATTTCTCGACCGATTCGTCTGCAAGAGAGGATCTTTGAGTGGATTTGAAGGACTTTACGGCGTGTGCCTGGCCGACGCCGATTCACGACGACCGCGATTCGAGAGGTGGTGTCGGCGTGCGAGCGATCGCCGTTGAAAGTTGCCAGCGATTCGAAACATTCGGGGTCGAGCCATGCACCTGTGCTGCACCCGACAAGCGAACTGGTCTTGCTGCACTCCTTCGGCTGGCGTCGATTGCGGCTGGGCTCGAGTCCGTTGTGCTTGGCGAGGCCGAAATCCTGGGGCAGGTAAAGGCTGCGATCCTCTCCGGTCCGCCGGAGCTACGGCCGTTCGGCGACCTGGCCCTTGCCTCGGCGCGGGAACTGCGGCGTGAGGCGGTCTTCAACACCCACACCGGCCACCTCCTCGATCGGGCGGTCGAATTGGAAGGGCTCACGGCGCGGGGGCGGCTGATGATCGTTGGGACGGGTCACGTCGCCCGGCAGGTCGCCTCTCGCGCGGTTGCGCTGGGATTCGGGGAGGTCGCCATCTGCGGCCGGACGCGCCCAACGACGCCGTGGTTCAGCTCGAGTTCTTGCGAGTTCGTGGACCTCGGAGGTCTCGCAGGGGCGCAGCCGGCGGACGTTCTCGTGACGTGTCTTGGCCCCGATGCACCGCGTCTCGATGTTGATGGGCTACCGCTCGTGCGGAGCTTCATCCTGGATCTCGGGATGCCGCCGAACCTCGCCGGTACCGCCGCGCAGCGGACCCACACCGTCCAATCCCTCGTGGATGCGCCGGGCGCGCGGACTCATTCCGAGGAGTACCGTGCGCGCCTTCGCGTTCGCCTCCAGGAGATCGTCGAGCGGCGACTTACGCTCGCGCGGGATGACGCTGGCTCCCCAGTCGGCCGTGTGCGACTTTCGGTGGAGCAGCTCCGGCAGAAGGAACTGACGCGATTCCAGCGACTCTACCCAGAGATCCCACCCTCGGTACTCGATCGGCTCACCCGTTCGCTCGTGAACTCGATCCTTCACGGCCCATCAGAGCGGATCAAGCAGGCTGACGATCCGGCGACCGTGGATGCGCTCGTCACACTCTTCGAACCGGCGGCGCGATCGCGGACGGCACGCTCATGACGGTGTTCGACGTCCCCTCGTCTATCGCCGACCCGACGAATGCGGCGATCCTCGCTGTTTCGGAAGACCGGGTGCCGGGTTTCCAGCGGTTCCCATTCGAGTACATCGCGGCAGAGGCCGGGCTTCCGACGGAAACGGTGGTCGCACGCATCCGCGCGATGCTCGAGTCGGGCGCGATACGCCGGGTCCGGCAGACGCTACTGGCAACGAGTCTTGCGCCGGGCGCCCTCGCCGCGTGGAAGCTCCCCGCCGAGCGGCTGGATGAGGCATTCGCGTTCATGTCCGAGTGCGACCCGTTCTCCGGCCATGTCGTCATCCGATCGACCGACGCGGAGATCCCGGGTGCGGCCTATCGCCTGTGGACGACGCTCAAAGTGCCGCAGGGGTACTCGCTGGAGGCGCATGCGAGGTATCTCGCGGCGAAGACCGGGGTGACGTCGTTTCGGCTGATGCCGGCCCGCTATCTGTTTGTGCTGGGGGTTGGGCACACGCGCCGGAAGAGTGTCGCGCCGGGAGACCGTTCCCCCGAACCGGCCGTGGCGACGCCGACAGGCACGGTCGAGCTGACACCGCTCGAATGGCGTGTACTCACGGCGCTAAAACGTGAACTGGCGCCTGCTGAGGTTGGGTCCGGAATCTGGGAGTGGCGGGCGGCCGAGGTGGGGATGGACGCTGCGACGTTTTGTGCTGTCGCGGATGACCTCGCCGGGAAGGGCATCATCGGGCGGTTCTCGACGTTCCTGGAGCATGTGAAGCCGCACGCGGACGGCGCCCGGGTAACGCGGTACAACGCTCTCTTCCACTGGGCTGTCCCGCAGGGTCGAGAGCTTGAAGCTGGGACTGAAGTCGGGCGGCACTACATTCTGACCCATGCCTACTGGCGGGAGGCCGGGCCGGAATTCGGCGGGGTGAACATCATGGCGGTCGCCCACGGCCTTTCGAAGGAGCTCCTGCTCGATCACAAGGCCGCGATCGATGCCCATCTCCTTTCGTGCGGCATCCCGGTGTCGTACACGAACGTCTTCTGGGGAGGACGGAGCGAGATCAAGCCTTCCGAGGTCTCCCCAGTCGCCTACGAAGCGTGGTGCCGTTCTGAGGGCATCGATCTCGAAACCATGCGCGACCAGCGCGGAGAAAAGCATGCAATATCGTGACCTGGCCGGGACCCCACTTACCGTGTCCGAGGTTGGCTTTGGGGTGTGGACCGTCGGGAGCGATTGGTGGGGCGTCACCGACCGCGCCGAGGGGATTCGCCTCCTGCGGCGAGCGTTCGACCTTGGCATAACGTTCTTCGACACCGGCGATACCTACGGGAACGGCGCGGCCGAAACGATCCTGTTCGAAGCGCTTGGCGATGTCCGGCATCGGATCGTGATCGGTTCGAAGTTCGGCTACGACATCCTCAACAACCCCGAGCGCCCGGGCCAGCAGGAGCGGCCCCACGACTGGTCGCCGGGCTACTTTCGGAACGCCCTCTATGCGTCGCTGCGGCGCATCGGCACCGACTACCTGGACTACTACCAGCTGCACAATCCCCGGATCGCGACGATCAGCGGCGCGGACGACCTCTGGACGGAGCTCGAATGGGCGAAGTCCGCGGGATTGATCCGCGCGTATGGGACGGCGCTTGGCCCCGCACTCGACATGCGGCAGGCGGTCGAGGCGGTCGCTTCCATTACGCTTCGTGGCGCCCCGCCGCAGATTATCTACAACCTGCTCGAGCAGGACCTTGGCCCTGAGACGTTCGCCGCCGCCCGCAGCCACGGTGTCTCTACTGTCGTTCGGGTCCCCCACGCCTCGGGGCTTCTCGACGATACCGTTCGGCCGGATACGACGTTCGCGCCGAACGATCACCGCAACTGGCGGGTGACCACGAATGAGCGCCGGCGCGTGTGGCTCGATGACGGCCTGCGCAAAGTCGAGCGACTCGGCTTTCTCCGCGATGGGCGCACGCTTGGGCAGGCCGCGATTCAGTTCGTGCTCTCGGAGCCAGCCGTCGCATCTGTGCTCCCGAATATCTACGACATGGCGGGGCTCGAGGAGTTCGCCCGCCTGGATGAGGCCGCGCCCCTCACTGCGGCGGACCTCGCGAGCATCGCCGCGCTCCATTCCCGCAACTTCGATCTGAAGCAAGAGCAGGAGGCCGCAAATGGCCTCCCAGCCTGAGTCTGCGCCCCCCCGCCGGGGCCCAGCTGTCGACCTTGATCCCAGCGGACAGGTCGGCGGGCGCGAGCCAGACCGGCAGGATCGCCAGTACCTCAACTATGCGTTCTTCAAACTCGACCCGGCATTCCGGAGGCTTCCAGCGGCGGAGAAAGCCGCGGCCGGGGCCTCGTTCACTGCGCTGATTGGCAGGTGGGCGGAGTCGGATGCGCTCATTCTGCGGACGTATTCGCTCGTCGGGCTGCGCGCTGACTGCGACTTCCTGTTATGGCGGATTTCGAAGGATCCCCTCGATTTCCAGGCGATGCAGTCGGACATCAACGGCGAGCCGCTTGGCGCCTACCTCACGCAGCCGTATAGCTACCTCGCCCTCCAGAAGCGCTCCCAGTACGTCAACCGAATCGAGGGTTCCGGGCATGGGCTCGAGCTTCTCCCGGGGCAGGGGAAGTACCTGTTCGTGTACCCCTTCGTGAAGACGCGACCCTGGTATGCGCTGACGCCGCACACCCGCCAGGGGATGATGGACGAGCACATTCACGCGGCGGCGCCGTTCAAGGGTGTCCGTCTGAACACCAGCTACAGCTACGGCATCGACGACCAGGACTTCGTCGTTTCGTTCGACTCGGACTATCCGCAGGAGTTCGTCGACCTCGTTGGCCGGCTACGGCATACGGAAGCGAGTCTCTATACCCAGCGCGACACGCCCATGTTTACCTGCGCCCGCGCCGACATCACCATGATCCTCACCCAGATCGGTTGCCAGCCATCGTGAGGGGCGTGCTCCGATCCTCTGCTATCCTCGGTTCGCAATGGCCGATGAACTCCCGCAGTTTCGCGCCCTCGGACACGATGTTCGCGGGCTCCCCCCTGCACTCGAAGTCTTCCCTGCGCCGGCGAGGGTCGCCATGGTTTCGCTTGTTTCGGAGGAAGTGACGGCGATGTGCCCTGTCACGGGCCAGCCGGACTTCTATACGGTCGCGATTAGCTACACGCCTGGACTTAGCTGCATCGAGAGTAAGAGCCTGAAGCTCTACTTCCAGTCGTTTCGCAACGAGGGTGTTTTCTGTGAGGACCTTGCAGCGCGCATCCTCGGGGACATCGAGGCAGCGGCGGCGCCGGTGGGGTGCACGGTGACCGTGACCCAGAAACCGCGTGGCGGGATCACGATTACCGCGACCGCAAGCTCCTCCTAACACTCACGCGCTCCAGTTTCGGTCCCGTTACCGGGTAATTCGGACGCTGCATCCGGACTTTGCCGCCGGACGAATGTACGACTATTCGGACGAGTCGGCTGGATTATCGACCGCGAATATCACATGAATAGAGCAGGCGAAAAGTTTGTGAAGTTCATGCGATCTCTAATACCATCGTTCAGTCGCGCGTATCCGACGCGCAATCTAGTCAACCTGATTGAGGGGTTTCTATGACGGAAAACTACTGGACACGGTACGGGAAGAATCGGTCGAACCGGCGGCGGTTCCTTGGTACAGCGGGCGTCACGGGCGCGGGCCTGACCGGCCTGGCGCTCGTCGGTTGTGGTGACGACGACGATGAGTCCGCGAGCCCGACCACAAGTGGCGGCACGAGCCCGACGCAGGGAGCGGGCGGGCAGCCGAAGGTTGGCGGCACGTTCCGTCACCCTATCTTCGGGGTGAACTCTGGCGACCCGCCGACGCTGTACCCCTACGAGAACATCTCGTACCAGGTGCAGACGGTCTCGGCGTTCCACTACAGCCGCCTGCTCAGGGGCGCGAGCGGGCCGGATATCGGCGTCACCGACTTCACCCAGCTCGAGGGCGACATGGCCTCCGAGCTGCCCGAGCAGCCCGACGATGTGACGTACGTCTTCAACCTGAAGCCGAACATCACCTTCCACGACAAGGCCCCGATGAACGGTCGGGCTGCGACCGCACAGGACTTCCTCGCGACCTGGGACTTCTTCAAGGGCAGCGCCATCAATGCGGCCCGCTTCAACAACATCGTCACTTCGATCGAGGCGCCGAACGATTCGACGATCAAGATCACGCTGAAGGAGCCGACGGCGCCGTTCCTGGTGAACGGCGCGGCCTCGGACCAGGGGATCTGGTTCATCCCCGTTGAGACGATCAACAACGACCAGGTGAAGTCCGACCCCGTGGGCACTGGTCCGTGGGCGTTCGACAAGTACGAGACGGGGGTCCGCATGACGTGGAAGCGGCACCCGAAGTACCACGACAGCCCGATGCCGTACTTCGAGAACGTCGATGCGTCGCTGGTGCGGGATCCTCAGCGTATCTTCGCTGCCCTGCAGGCGGGCGAGCTCGACGCCTCGTATGCCGCGCTCGCGTCCCAGAAGAAAGACATGGAAGAGAAGCTCCCGGCGGATGGCCAGGTCGTCGAGTACGGCAGTGGTTCTGCGCAGAGCTTCTGGTTCAACTTCGATAACAAGCCGTGGGACGACGCCCGCGTCCGCAAGGCGCTTTCGATGGCGCTCGATCGCCAGGGCATCCTCGATGCGATAGACCCAACCGGGAACACCGAGTGGAACTCGTTCTTTGGCACGGCGCTGAAGCCGTACTACCTGAACCCGGCGGTAGCGTCGGAATTTGGGGCGGGCGCGGAGAACTTCCAGTACAACGTGGCCGAGGCGCGGAAGCTGCTCGAAGCTTCGGGGCATATGGGCCTCGAAGTGAACATCGTCTCGAACGTCGACCGTTACGGGCCGGCTTCACAGCAGCAGTGGGAGGCCGTCAAGGCGCTTCTGGATGCGGCCGGGTTCAAGGCGCAGAACGTGTACCAGGAGTACGGCGCGTACATCCAGTCGTCGTACTTCGGCAAGTTCAACGACCCGAAGGCGATCGGCCTTGGCCCCATCGTCGGGACGGTGCTCGACCCGGATGACATCTTTATGACCTGCTACTGGTCTGGTTCTGCCCGTCACAACTGGTCGGGTACGGCTCCGGCCGAGGTCGCCGAGCTGGACACGATGTTCCTCAAGCAGCGCACGCTCCTTGATGTGGACGAGCGCGTTGAGTACGTGCAGGACATCCAGCGCAAGATGGCCGATTCGATGCTCTGGGTGCCGGCGCTCAATGGTCGCACGGTTGCGTACGTCCAGCCGTGGGTGAAGAACGCGCATTACAAGTCGACCTACGCCACGAACGTGGAAACGTTCGCGAAGGCCTACTTCACCGATGAGCGCATCGCCAAGGGCTAACCCCCGAGGTCGTATGACGAGAAGAGGCCCGGCGCAGACGCGCCGGGCCTCTTTGCTGTTTCCGTGGGCCGTCCCTAGGTGTACTGAGCCGGGAGGTTAGTGACACGGCTGATGGGAGGGAGGCCTCCGAGGGCGGTGTGGCGGCGATGGTGATTGTAGCGGTGGAGCCAGCGTTCGAGGGCGGCGGTGCGGGCGGCGTCTGAGC